>CBDUSI010000051.1:0-29442 GCA_965370045.1 uncultured bacterium
GCTGGTTACAAAACTCCGGCTACGGAGTTACTCAATGCTAAAATGCTCTAGCCGCAGTCGCGGGGGTCGCCGCGGAGCTTGTCCAGGCCGTGGTCCAGGGAGGCCAGCAGCACTTCCAGGTTCTCCACTGCGGCGCGCTTCGAACCGGGCAGGTTCACCACCAGCGTTGAGCCGCGTATTCCAGAGGCCGCCCGGGAGAGCATGGCCCGGGGGGTCTTCTGCATGGAGGCCGCGCGCATGGCCTCGTCCAGCCCCGGGGTGAGGCGTTCCACGATCTGGCGCGTGGCCTCGGGGGTCACGTCGCGGGGCGCGAAGCCGGTGCCGCCCACGGTGAGCACCAGGTCTATGGAGTGGCCGTCGCAGTAGTGCTTGAGGCGCCCGGCTATGGTCTCGCGGTCGTCGGGGATGATCTCGGCGGCGTAGAGGTGTGCCCCGAGTTTCTCAGTGAGGAGCCCGGTGGTCGCCGGACCGGCGGTGTCCTCGGCCTCGCCGCGTGAGCAGCGGTCGCTGATGGTCAGGATCACTGCCTGGTACCGCTCCCGGGGCACCAGTTCCAGCATCTCGGCGGCGTCGCCGGCCCGCACCTCGCCGCCGGTCTCAACCCGCGCAAACAGCCCCAGCCGGGGCATGATGCAGCCTCCCGTTGCCCGCTCGATGGCGCAGGGCGAGTGGCAGACCTTGCCGATCTGGCTTACGCGCAGCACCACTTCGCTTCCCAGCCGCAGTCGGGTGCCCAGGCCAAAGGCCTTGATGTCCAACCCGGAGAGAATCACGTTCTCGGCGAAGGCGCCGGGCTTGATGTCCGGCAGTTTCTCGCGGACCGTGACGATGTCCTCGGCGGCCAGCAGACTGATCTGGCGGTGCCAGTCGCCGGCGTGGGCGTCGCCCTCGATGCCGTAGTCGGCGCGGAAGGTTACCGCCTCGACCGGGCTCTTGGGCTCGCCCTTCTTCTCGCTGACGCACAGGGCTTCGACCTGCGGCATGGCTTTCTCTCCCTTACGTGGCCTGGGTCGGAAGGTCTTCCTTGGTCTTCTCTACCAGGAGGACCTCTCCGATCTTCATGCTCTTGTCGACCGCCTTGCACATGTCGTAGACGGTGAGCAGCGCAACGCTCACTGCGGTGAGGGCCTCCATCTCGACGCCGGTCTGGCCGACGCAGCGGACCTCGCTGGTGACGGAGACGCCGTGTTCTTCGAGCGTGGCGGTCGTCCTTACGTTAGTGATGGCCAGCGGGTGGCAAAGGGGAATCAGCTCGGAGGTCCGCTTGGCGGCGCCGATGCCGGCGATCTCCGCGACGGTGAGGACGTCGCCTTTCTTCATCTTGTTCTCGCGGATGAGCGCAACGGTGTTCCCGGCCAGCTCTATGCGTCCGGAGGCGCGGGCCTTGCGCAGTTGGACGGGTTTCGCGCCCACATCCACCATCCTGGCCCGGCCCTCATCGTCCACGTGGGAAAACTCTTTCATCTCGTCCTCCTGGTCCTAGCCGCCAATGGAGTAGAGGCCGCTGTGTCGTCCGGTGTGACCCGTCTCGGGCTTGGCCTCCACCGCTTGGCGGATGGCCTCGCTCGCGCCCAACTCTCTGACGTCAAAGGTCAAGTCGCTGAAGAGGCAGGGGTTGACCATCCCGTTGCTGGAGAGTCGCAGGCGGTTGCACTGTGGGCAGTCCCCCCCGGTGCCACCCTCGACCACCGAGAAATCCGCGTTGTGAACGTCCATCCTGCGTATGAAGCGGACCTCCAGGCCGTTCTTCTCGGCGAACTCGGCCACCGCCCGGGCATCCGACTCTGAAGAGGACTGCTCCACCACGCAGTTGAGCTTGATGGGGGCCAGCCCCGCGGCCTTGGCCGCGGCGATGCCGGCCAGCACGTGTTGTATGTCTCCGCCACGGGTCAATTCCCGGAAGCGCTCCGGGTCCAGCGCGTCCAGACTGACGTTCACGCGCTGCAGGCCCGCCTCGCGCAGAGGGGCGGCCAGTTCCCCGAGCAGCACCCCGTTGGTGGTCATGGCCAGGTCCTTGATGCCCTCGATGCCGGCGAGCATGGCCACCAGTTCGACGATCCCCCGGCGGACCAGCGGCTCGCCGCCGGTGAGCCTGACCTTGTCGACGCCCATTTCCACCGCGGCGCGGGCGACCTCGTATATCTCCTCGAAGGAGAGTATCTCGTCGTGGGGGACCAGGGTCACGCCTTCCTCGGGCATGCACCACACGCAGCGCAGGTTGCACCTGTCGGTCACCGAGATGCGCAAGTAATGGATCCTGCGGTTAAAACTGTCGAACATGGACGACAGTTCCTTTCTCAAGTTCGGAGACGCCAGCGGGAACGGCGATGAGGCCATCGGCGACGCAGAGGGCATTGGCGTGCGCCGAGCCGTGATACTCCGCGAGCCGCACTCCGCCGGATTCGGTGAGCGCGACGGGCAACCATGATGTCCGGCCGATCTTCTTCCGCGAGATGGTCTCCTCGAGGGGCATCATCGCATTGGGGGGGGCGAACTTGTGGCCCATCATCCGGTAGAGCAGGGGTTTGACCAGGATTTCGAAAAGCACGAAGGTGCTCACCGGGTTGCCGGGCAGGCCGAAGACCAGCGCTTCTTCGGAGACGCCGAAGGTGGTGGGCTTGCCCGGCTTGGTGGCCACCCGCTGGAAGAGAAGCTCCACGCCGTTGTCCCGGAGTACTTCGGGCACCAGGTCGAAGTCGCCCATGGAAACGCCGCCGGAGAGCACCACCACGTCGTTCCCGGCCAGGGCCTCCCTGATTGTCTTGTCCAGAGAGTCCCTGTCGTCCGCGGCGATTCCACAGTAGCTGGGCGCCGCGCCCACCCGGGCGGCCTGGGCGACGAGCTGGTAGCCGTTGCTGTTCCTGATCTGCGAGGGGCCGGGTTTTCGCGACGGCTCGATAATCTCGTTTCCGGTGGAGATGACCCCCACCTTCACCCGCCGGGAGACCAAGGGGCGTATGCAGCCGACCGTGGCCAGCACCGCAACGTGCTCCGGACGAACCAGCGTGCCTCGGGGCAGCACCACGTCGTCGGTCTTGATGTCCTCCCCTTTGATGCAGATGTTGTCGCGGGTTGTCTCGCCGGTGAAACGGACCTTGCCCTCGGCCGGGTTCTCGGTGAACTCGACCATGATCACGCAGTCAGCGCCTTCCGGGACCATCGCACCGGTCATGATCTTCGCGCACTGCTTCTCTCCCACCGGCTTGGTGGGGGGCGAGCCCGCGGGCACCGTCTCGACCACGGTGAGCTCGCGGCCCAGGTCGGCCCGGCGGCAGGCGTACCCGTCCATGGCCGCCTTGTTGAAAGGGGGCATGTCCATGTCCGACCTGACGTCCCCGGCCAGCACCCGGCCCAGGGCCGCGTCGATGTCCACCTGCTCGGTTCCCAGCGGGCGGGCCGAGTCCATTACTATCCGGAAAGCTTCTTCAAACGGTATCATTGCGTTCCCTCGTGAGCTGTTCGTAGTCCTCAATCGTGTTGATGTTGGGGACGCCGCCTCTTCCTTCAAGGTCAACGAACCGCACCTTGCAGCGCTCGAAGATCTCTATGATCCGGCGTTTTCCCGCCGCCAGAACTTCGCGGGCCGCGGCCGCGGCGCTCTTCCGGTAGATGGCGAAGAGAGGTTCGTACTTGTCCGGTCCGCTGCGGGGAATCACCGCGTCAAACCCCGTGGCCAGGCGGAGCATCCTCTTGAGAAGGCCGATGTTGACATCCGGGATGTCGCAGGCCACCACGGCGACGAGGTCGTGCTTCGCCTCCGGCAGGGCGCAGGCGATGCCCATCAGCGGTCCCTGGCCGGGCGTCTCGTCGGGGACGACGCGCGCATCCAGGAAGGAGTACTTCCCGGGATCGGCGGCGCTGATCAGCACCTCCTTGAAGTGCGGCTTGAGCTGTTCGTAGACGTGCTCGATCATGGGGCGACCGCGCACCGGGAGCAGGCTCTTGTCCCGTCCCATGCGGGTGCTGCCTCCGCCGGCCATGATCACCGCCGTGGCCGCCGCGCGCAGCCCCCATCTTCGGCCGGAGATGCGGATGTCATCGAGATCGATGTCGAAGCTCTTTCCGTCGGAGGGGACCACCCGGTCGGCGTGCTCCAGCACGTCGCGGGAAGACGGCTTGAACTCCTCGGAACCCTTTTCCTTTACTATGATGAAGATGTCAGGCTCGGCCACCAGACGAAGGCTGTTCGACTCGCAGACGGTGATCGCGCCGGATCCCAGTCGCTCCCCCAGCGCGGCCAGGCCCTCGGCCAGGTGCTCCTTCAGGACTCGCAGCCAGAAGACCCGTTTGGCCCCGGCGGCCAGGAGTCGCGCGGTGTCCTTGTCGGGGTTCTCGCCGTTCTCTTCGGTGATGCAGTACTCGCCCTCCAGCGAGGAGCACACCCCGCAGCCCTGTCCACCGCGCGGGCAGGCGCCGCCCCGCTCGCGGATGGCCGTCACTTTCACTCCGGTTATCTCCGCCTCAAGGCTGAACTTCCGGATCAGCGAGCAGGCGAACTCGGTCTTGCCGGCGTTCCTGCCGGCCGCGCCCACCATCAGCATTCCAGGGACGGTGATCATCTCAGCCCTCGATGAACCTGGCCGCACTGGCCTTGACGCTCACGAAGACCTCGCGGCCGCATTTCAGATCCAGCTTGTCCACTGAGCGTGCGGTGACCAGCGCGGATATCTCCACGCCGATGTCCACGGTTACCTCGACGCCCAGCCTGGCGGGGGCCAGGTCGGCAACCGTGCCCTCAAAGGTGTTAAGCGCGCTGCTTTCGGGGCGGGAGTTGGAGATGGTCACGTCCTCGCAGCGCAGCATCAGGTGGCCGGGGCCCTGGGCCGCGTCAGAGAGTATGTAGAAGGTCGAGCCGGGCGTCGCGAACTTCCTGGCCCCTCCGTCGCCGGCGGAGCCCTGCAACTCCCCCCGGTAGAAGTTCCGAATTCCCACGAACCTGGCCACGAACTCGCTCTTGGGGTGGAGGAACACCTCCTCGGGGGTGCCGACCTGGGTGATGCGGCCTTCCTCCATGACCGCAACTTGCGAGGCCAGGGAGATAGCCTCTTCGTAATCGTGGGTGACGTGCAGCATGGTGTGCCCCTGGCGGTTGAGCTTGCGGAGCAGGGCGCGCATTTCCCCGCGGCTCTTGGTGTCCAGCGCGGATATGGGCTCGTCGAGCAGCAGGCAGCGTGGCTCGGTGCCCAGCGCCCGGGCCAGGGCCACGCGCTGGGCCTCCCCGCCGGAGAGCGTTTCGGGGGCCCTGTCGAGCAGGTGGGCTACGCCCACGTCTTCGGCCAGCTTCCCGACCGTGTGCCTGCGTTCCGCCCGGGGGGCCTCGCGGCTCAGACCGTAATCGATGTTCCCGCGGACCGAGAGGTGCGGGAAGAGCGCCCGGTCCTGATACACCAGGGACATCCTGCGTTTCTGAATGCGCTCGTTGGTGATCTCCCGCCCGTCGAGGGTAACCCGCCCGGCGTCGGGGTCCAGCAGTCCGGCAATGGTTTCGAGCAGCACGGTCTTGCCCACTCCGGAGGCGCCCAGCACCACGAAGTAAGCGCCCTCGGCGACGTCGAAGGACACTTCCTTCATGGTGAACTCGCCGAGGCGTTTGTTGAGATTACTGACGCTGAGCATAGCTCTTCTTCTCCGCGGCCAGCAGTCTCAACAGCACGAAAACCAGCAGGCACACGACGATGAACACCGCCGCGACGGGCCGCGCGTACGGGAGCCCGAACTCTCCGAAACGCTTCCAGATCAGCACGGGGGTTATCATCGGGTGGTAGGCGACGATCACCACGGCGCCGAACTCGCTGAGTCCCCGGGCCCACATCAGCACCAGACCCGAGAGCACGGAACGCCAAGCCAGGGGCAGCGAAATGGTGAAGAAGACCCGCAGCGGCGAGGCGCCCAGGTTGAGGGCGGTCTTCTCCAGGCGCACGGGAACCGCGGCGAACCCGTCCCGCGCGGCGTTGATCAGGAAAGGAATGCTCACGAAGGCCATCGCCGCCATTATGGCCAGGGGGGAGCCCACCAGCTTGAGGCCCAGCGAGCCGGCGGCCCGTCCGGCCAGGCTTTCGCGGGCAATCACCCCCAGAATGGCAATGCCCGCCGCCGAGTGGGGGATCACGATGGGCAGGTCGATTATCCCGGTAACCAGCCGTTTGAGAGGAAACTCCTTGCGGGCCAGCAGGTAGGCGAAGGGCACTGCGGCAAGCGCCATGAGCAGCGTGGCGGCCATTGAGGTCCACAACGTCAGCCATATGCTCCCGGCGGTTTCGGCGTCCATCGCCGTCTTGAGTTGGGGAACGGAACAGTTGAGGAATATCCCCGCCAGCGGCGCGATGATGAAGAGCAGCACCAACCCGCCAAGCGCCGCGAAGGCCAGGTGCAGTGGCTCGAACTTGCGTCGGGAAGCGGGGAGGTCGTCGTTCATTCAGCCTCCCGGGCGAACTTCCTGAGGGGCTGGGGTATCTTGTCAAAGGTGTCGGTGGGGGAGGGCACCGCCGAGGGCTGGCCATTCTTCGCCATGATGGCCATGCCCTTCTTTTCGTCGAGAAGAAACGCCACGAAGGCCAGCGCCGCCCTCGGGTTGGGCGCGTTCCTGGGGATGGTTACCCCGTAGACCATCGGCGCGCCCTTCTTGGTGATCTTGGTGCCCGGCTTCTTGCCGGATATCTCCACGCTTGCCGTCTTGTAGAAGCCGCTGAGCTCTGGTTTCTTGAGATTGATCTCGTCGGGCAGGAGCAATCGCTTGAGCTTGTGCTGCTCGGCCACCGACCGGTAGAGGAAGATGTAGTCGATCTCGCCGGCCTCCAGCAGGGCCAGCAGGTCGGTTTCTTTCGGCCGGAGGTACTTGCGGTCCTTGGCCAGCAGCTTCGCGGCCAGCCCCGGGATCCGGTAGTGCTTCTCGGCGAGCTTCACCGTCAGCACCGCGCGGTAGCCGCAGGGATCGGCGTTGGGGTCCGAGCGCCCGAAGGCCACGTCATTGCGCAGGAGCACCCGGTGCCAGTTGTCGGCCCTGATGTCCGCGGAGCCGCGCGACTTTTCGTGATAGACGATGGTCATCTCGTTAGTGGCGAATTTGATGTTCCACTGGGCGTGCTCGGGGACCAGCAGCGTGTCGATGACCGTGTAATCCGCCGAGGCCATGACGTCGCAGCGCCTGCCCAGGTCCGAGATCTTGCGCGCGCAGGCCCGGCTGCCGGCGGCCTCGCGAAGGACCTTCACGTTCGGGTGCTCTTTGTTGAATGCCTTGGCGATTTCCTTGAAGGGCACCGCCAGGCTGCCCGCGTGGGAAATGACCAATTCCCCGGAAAGTTTTCCCGTGTCCGAATTGTCAGTGGTCCCGGTGAATTGTCCGCTGAAGGCGATGATGACTGCAACCAATGCGCCGAAGGCAACCAAGATTGCTGCGACCGTGGTCTTCTTCACTTTCTTCTCCTCTTGGTAGATAGTCTCTTAATGTGTGTTTTGAAGGCCCGATCTGCCGCGCGTTCGATGTCGGCGCGGAAACGCGAGTAGGCGGCGGTCCACTTTGTGCCTTCCTCGGTGAGAACGGTGTCTCCACCGCCACTGCCACCGCGGTGCTTCTGGATGAAGGCGATGCCCATGCACTCCTCGGCCTTCTTGAGGTCGCCCCAGGCCTTGCGGTAGCTGATGCCCAGCGACCGGCTGGCAGCCATGAGCGAACCCTCGCGCTCAATGGCCGCCAGCAGCCGCCACTTGCCGTCGCCGAAGACTCCCTCGGCCCGGCTGGAGGACAGCCAGAGCTTGAAGCGGGGGTGGAGTCCGCTCAGGGTTCTCACGGGAAGAGCCCCAACTGACAGGCGGCTATTCGGATTCCCTCCCGGTTGCAGGCCTCGCCAACGGCGCGAATCTCGGCGCCGAGTTCGTCGGCGATCCGGTGGGCTTGGGCGCACGACAGCGTTTTCCTGTTTCCTTCTTCCTTGACGGCGGCCAGCACGGCCTTGAGCATCTCCGCGTGTTTGTCCGCATTCACTGCTGGGTCCCTCCGCGGTTCCGCACTGAGCGACATATCGGTGGCCAAGCAGAAACCGCGTCACCGCGGTTATGCACGCCCCGACATGTCACAACATCAGTGTATCATCACTTGTGGGTTCGTCAAGTGACGGCGGAGCTCGCCGCCGCCGGGTTGACTCGGGCGCAGAGGTCTCGCGTTCCCGAGCGTGCGGGTACCGGCGGCGACGGAACTCCGGGGATTCATCTCTCAGGCCTCCTGAGCTTCAGAACTTGAAATTGAAGTCGATCTGCAGGCGGTGGTAGTCATCTTCCTCTTCGCCGCTTGCTATGTTCTGCTCGTTCAGGAAGTAGGTAACGCAGACGTTAACGTCTTTCGCGAGCTGCAGGCCGAAGCCGAAGGTATGTCCTTTGGCGTTGGTCCCGCCGCCACCGAAGACTGAGTCGCAGAAGGCGCCGACCACCGCGTCCTTTTCGAGTTCGCGGTAGCAGTACTTGAAGTTCCAGTCCCACTGCTCCTTCCTGGTGCCGACTATGACTCCGACCAGCCAGCCGGTGTCCTCCTCGTCGATATCGGTGTTGTTGACGTAGTCCCCGGCTATCTTCACGGGAATCTCGCCGAGCTTGAACTGGACTTCGCCGAAGACTTCCAACAAGTTGAATTCGTTCTCGTAGCCGCCCAGCGCCGCGTCGATGCTGTTGCCCTTGGCCGCGGCGAAGGGCCCTTCATTTTCGCTGGGGGTGTACCAGAAACCGGACATGCCCGCCAGCACGGTGACGCCGGTATCCGCAATCGGAAGCTTGAACCCGGTCTGCAGTCCGAAGAGCCCGTTGTCGGCGTGGTCGGCGTCCTCCCCGACCCAGAAGCCGCCGCCGGCCAGGAATATTTCGACCGGTTCGATCTTCAGCTTGGCCTTGGCCGCAACGCCTTCGGGATTGACGTCGGTGTCCCAGATCAGCTGCGAGCCGCCCGGACGGTAAAAGGGATTGGGAACCTTCCCGGCGCTGATCTCCACGCCGAAATTCCCCAGCGCGGCGGGCTTGTAGGTCACGTAGGCGCGGTCGAGCCAGATGTTCTTCCCGGAGAAGTTGTCCCCCAGGGTCTGCATGGTGGCATTCGCGGCGTCGGTGTTGCCACTGGTCACGCGCAGTCCGACTGACACCTCGCTGTTCACGTTGGCCTTGAGCCCGAGGCGCACGCGGATGGGGTGGAGGTGCCTCGTCTTTTCCCTGCCGTCGGACGGGTCGACGATGATCGTCTCGTGACGGTAGCGGAAGTCGCCGCTGATGGTGATCCTGTCGACCCAGGACTCACCGCCATCGAAGAGGCGGTCCTTCTTCTCCAATGCCTTGACCCGCTCGTTGAGCTTGTTGACTTCTTCTTTCAACTTGGCCGCCTCGCTGACTTCCCCGGCGTGAGCTACTCCAATTGACAGGACCAATCCGACAATCACCGGCGCAAACAGGTTCTTCATTGCAGGCTTTCTCCGTTGTGTTGACAAGTGCGATCGCAGACTCTTGCTTCTCTGCCCCTTGCAGAGAATCGAAGGCAAATTACTGTGCGCTAGGTTCCGACCATCTTCACCTCCCTGGGAGCGGCGATATGTAGACATGGACATATCGCCGCTCCAAAAAAAATCGTCGCAGGGTTGCAGGACTGGCGATATGTGCGGCGGGACATATCGCCAGTCCAAAAAAAAAGAGATCCCAACTCCCACGTTCTCTTCTTCGTCCGCCCGAGATCCGCCGCACGGCTGCGGGCACACACTCCAACCGGCGCAACGGCTAACACGCCCGGCCCCGAAAGTCAAGCCCACAACGCACAGTCGTCCTATTTGGCGAAGACCTCGCCCTTCTTGAGCGCCGTCATCTTCTTCAAGCGGCTTATCCCGTACTGGCAGGCTTCGAAGACGTCCTTGCTGCGCGGGCAGCTCACCGCCATCAGGGCGATGATGTCCCCGACGCCAAGCTCGCCCACTCTGCGTACCAGGAGCACGTCGTCGACGTCCCACTTGCCGCGGATCTCCCCGGCGATATCGGCCAACTCGGCCTCGGCGTCCCCGACCCGCTCGAAACGAATCCCGGCAGTGATCTTCTCGGCGGTGCGCTCCCGGACCACCGCGTAGTGCAGGAGCACCGAGCCGGACTTCGTTTTGCCGATCTTGGCGTACATCTCTTCGGGTCGGATGGGCGAGTCGGTGACGTACTCCATAGGGTCCTTCTCCAGTTCAGGCCGTTTTCGGCCTGGCCGTCAGTCCTATCAGCAGGCAGATCACCAGGCCCGCGCCGACGGCGATCATCCCCGCTTCCGGCACGCCCCGTCCGGAGGCGCTCAGGCCGAAGTTGTGCGCGGTGGCCGCTCCGGCCAGCATGCCCAGGAGGGCCACCACCGAGTCGCCGTTGCCCTGCGAGGCCAGCACCACCTGTCGGAAGGGGCAGCCGCCCAGCAGCACCGAGCCCAGGCCCACCAGGGCCATGCCCAGGTAGTTCCAGAGATGGACGGTGTGGGCGGCGGGCTGGCCGTCGAACCCCGGCTTGAAGAAGCCGAAGGCCAGGTTGAGGGCAAAGACGCCGACGAACACGGCGACGAATCCGGAGAGGAGATGCGGCGAGCGGAAGAGGATCATGTCGCGGATGCCGCCCGCGAAGCACAGCCGCGAGCGCTGTCCCAGGACGCCGATGAGCAGACCGGCGGTCAGGGAGATGTACATGGGCGCGTGCGTTGCGGTGGAGTCCTTGAAGCGCGGGACCGTCAGGAGCAGCACGACGCCGGTCAGTGCCAGGAGGGGCATGAGCAGCGCCGACCAGCGGTAGGGTTCGGCGCGCGCGCGGCCCAGCGAGGTCCCCCTGGTCAGGAAGATGGTCCCCACCGCAATACCGGAGGTGAATCCGGCCAGGCCCAGGAGCGCGTTGCCGTCGCCGCCGCCCAGGCGCAGGACCATGCGCGTGGGGCAGCCCAGGAAGACCAGCGCGCCGATCATCACGAAGAAGCCCAGGACGAACCTGGTCGCCGGGCTGGAGCCCGAGCGCGGCTTGAGCTCCTTCCCGAAAAGCGCCGCCAGCGCCGCGCCCAAGACCATGCCCAGTATCTCCGGGCGGAGGTACTGCAGCTTGGCCACCTGATGGAGGCCCAGCGCGCCGGCGATGTCCCGCCCGAAGCAGGCCATGCACACGCCCATGTTCCCGGGATTCTTGAAGTACACCAGCAGGCTCGCGGTCAGCCCGACAACCAAACCGCTGACGATCACCAGCGGAGGGAACTTCTCCTTCCAGTTCGAGCCGTCGCTACTCACCGCGGGCTCCCTTGCGAATGGTCAGCTTGAACTCCCCGGCGTCCTCGGTGACCTGGACCTCCCAGCCCAGGCTGCCGGCCAATCGCGAAACGTTCTCCCGGGCGACATCCTCGTCGAGCAGGACTATGACCTCGCCGGAGCCCGCCTTATCGAGGGCGGCTTTCGTTCGGATTACGGGCACCGGGCAGGACAGTCCTCGGGCGTCTACTGTTTCCGGCATGATCTTCGGTCCTTCTCTACTTCCCGGAAGGAACGGGTCTGAGGACAACGGTCACGCGCGTGACCGGAGCCGGCAGATTCCTTCCGTGCTCTCGCGGCTGACTGGCCGGCAGACCTGCCGGCGGGTCAGTTCGCTCACCCTCCGCCCGGTTCGGGCGGGGGCACGTTATCCAGGTTCTTTCCGGCCGCGAGGGTTGCGACCAGCAGTTCCAGGTAGTCCGCCGTCAGGAACCCGCCTCCCCCGCGATAGGCCACTGACCCGGCGGCGTCTATCAGGTAGATGTCAGGGGTCGTCTCCACCGCGTACTGCTGCAGCACCCGGCCGCCCTTGTCCACCAGGACCGGCAGGGTGACGCCGTTGAGCTTCACCCAGTCGGCGATTTCCTTCTTCTCGCCCCTCATCACCGCCAGAACGACAACGCGGCTCTTGTCCACGTTGGCTGCCAGTTCGTCGATTTCGAGTACCTCCTTCAGGCTGAGGTAGCAGGTCATGCAGCCCAGCATCAGGAGGACGACCCTGGGCTTGACGGGCTTGTGGACCAGCTTGCCCTCGCGCATCTCGTAGGCTACTCCCGACTTGGAGAAGTCCTCCAACGATACGCGCTTGCCGTTGAGGTCCCGGAGCGTGAAGGCGGGCGCGGCTTTTCCCTCTGCGGGAGGCTTGAGGGCAGCCTTGTTGCACCCTGCGGCCAGGAGAACGGCGCATGCCAGTGAGAGTCTTGGCTTCATGCTGCGGACTCCTTTCTCTTGACGAAGAGCTTGGGTTCCGGCACCGCCTGGATAACCCTGCCCACAATTGCGCACGGTGTCAATAGCCTGTTCTCGGCGAGGCATGTCATCTTTTCGGCGTTCTCGGCCGGGCAGGCGATCAGCAGGCCTCCGGAGGTCTGCGGGTCGAAGAGCAGGTCCTGCTCGGCCATCGGGACATCGTCGTCGAAGGCCACGGCCTCGCCCACGTACTTGCGGTTGGAGTAGGTGGCCGCGGACAGCAAGCCCATTGCCGCAAAGCCCAGAACGCCGTCCAGCTTGGGGACGTTCTCGCCGCAGATCTCCAGGGAGACGTTGCTGGCCCGGGCCATCTGCATCGCGTGGCCCAGGAACCCGAAGCCGGTGACGTCGGTGCAGGCGGTCGCGCCGCACTCGCGCGCCAGGCGCGCGGCCTCGGCATTGAGCGTCGCCATCGAGCGGTTGGCGGCTTCCTCCTGCTCGGCGCTGGCCATTCCCGCCCGGGCGGCCATGATGGTGATGCCGGTGCCCAGGGGCTTGGTGAGCACCAGGGCGTCGCCCGGACGCGCGCCGGCGTTGTCCAGTATTTCATCGGGGCTGACTCTGCCGGTGACCGACAGACCGTACTTCAGCGCGGGGTCGACCACCGAGTGTCCCCCGGCCAGCACCGCGCCGGCCTCCTTGAGCTTGTCCACCGCTCCGCGGGTGATCTCCCGAATGATCTGGAGGTCGAGCGACTCGGCCGGAACGCAGGCCACCGCCAGCGCGGTCAGCGGTTCGCCGCCCATGGCGTAGACGTCGCTGAGCGAGTTGGCCGCGGCGATCTGCCCGTAGGTGTAGGGATCGCGGGCCACCGGCGGGAAGTAGTCCACGGTCAGCACCAGGCACTCCGTCTCGGATATCTGGAATACGCCGGCGTCGTCGAGCGTCTGGGGGCCGACCAGCAGCCTGGGGCTCGCGGGCAGGTCGAGCCCCTTGAGCATGCAGGCCAGGGAGCCCGCCGGGACCTTGGCCGCGCAGCCGCACTCGGCGGCAATCTCGAACAGGTCTACGGGCACGGACATTCCTCCGGTCGGAGGGCCACGGCGGGCATGGGCGAGAGAAGGGCGTTCGGAGGTGACTGGATAGGGCGGGGGGGAAGGGCGAGTTTCATGGGAAGTCTCTTCTGGATGCGGTGGACGCTACCGGACCGGTCTCGTTCGCGCATCAATCCGTTTCAGCCACTCTCCTTAACCGCGGCTTCCGAACACCGTATTCCACCGCGACGGCAACTGTAACACGGCGTCTGTCGGGATGTCAATCGCAAAAGCCCGATCTGAGTACGCGCGGCCGATGTTCTTGCAAGTGGGCGGGCGAGGCGCTACGCTACTGCCAGAAGCGGGATTCCGAGGTACAGGGGGGCTTTCGCGTTGCCGAGAGGCGTAGTCCTTTTTCACACCACCCACGCCCTGCTCAAGCTCGAGAAGGGGCTGATAGAGCGCGGGCTGAAGGTCGAGCCCATACCTACGCCGCGGCGGCTCAGTTCGGACTGTGGCATGGCCCTGCGCTTCGAGCCTGCCGACGCCGAAGCGGTGCGCGCCGCAGTAAGCGAACTCCACGTCGAGATCGAAGGCATTCATGAACTCGAAGACTGAAGTCGTCTACCTCGACCACGCCGCGACCTCCTGGCCCAAGCCGGCCGAGGTGCTCAGCAGCATCAAGAGCTTCATGGACGACGTGGCTGCCAATGCCGGCCGTAGCGGACACCAGGCCGCTTTGGGCTCGGCCCGGATGGTCTTCGAGACTCGCGAGCGTCTGGCTGAGGTGCTGGGCGTTCCCGATTCCAGCGACCTGGTCTTTACCCGCGGGACCACCGAGAGCATCAACCTTGTATTGAAGGGCTTCCTGGCGCCCGGCGACCTGGTGCTGGTCTCGCCCATGGAGCACAACGCGGTCATGCGTCCGCTGAGCCGGCTGGCCGCCGAGAACGGCGTGCGCATGGGCGTCCTGCCCGCCGACCCTCTGGGCCGGGTGGACGTCGAGGCTGCCCGCCGGCTGGGCGAGAGGAAATCGCCGCGCATGCTGGTGGTGAGTCACGCCTCGAACGTCAACGGGATCGTTCAGGATCTGCCCGGGTTGCGGCGGGCCTTTCCCGATTCGGCCCTGCTGGTCGACGCCGCCCAGACCGCGGGGGTGTTGCCCATCGACGTGCAGGGGGCGGGGATAGACTTCCTGGCCTGCTCCGCGCACAAAGGGCTCCTGGGCCCCACCGGCGTGGGCCTCTGTTACCTGGACCCGAAACACGAGGTGGCTCCGCTCATCGAGGGCGGCACCGGCAGCCGCTCGGAGGAAACCCGGCATCCGGATTTCAGGCCGGACCGCTACGAGGCCGGGACCCTCAACCTGCACGGCATCGCCGGCTTCGGCGGCGCGGCCGAACACGTCGCTTCGGAGGGGCTGCTCGGCGAGCACAAGCGGCGCCTGACCGGCCTGCTGATCGAAGGGCTCAAGGGGCTGCCCGGCCTGCAGTTGCAGTCGCCGGATGACGGGGGCGCGCTGATGGTCTCTTTCACTGTCGAGGGAATGCTCCCCGACGAAGTAGCCAGCCGTTTTGAGGCCGAGCATGGCATACTTTGCCGCCCGGGGCTGCAGTGCGCGCCGGCCGCCCACCGGCACCTGGGGACGTTTCCCGAAGGGACAGTACGCCTCTCGCCGGGCTTCGGCAACACCGACGAGGACATAGCCCGAGCGGTCGGGGCCGCGCGCGCGGTGGCTTCCGCTTCCCGGCGGTAGCACCGGGCTGGAATGCGCGGGGATTTGCGCTTGTTGAAAATGACGGGCATGATAGACTCCTGAGTCGGGCAATTACCGCATCGGGGCCGCGAAATGCAGGAAGAGCTTCAGGAAATCTTCGCGCGTTACTCCGGGGAGCGCAGAGAGCTCATCCCCATCCTTCAGGACATCCAGAAAGAGATGGGCTACCTTCCCCGCGAGGCCATGAGCGAAGCGGCCCGCTTCCTGGGCGTTCCGGACAGCGTGGTCTACGGAGTGGCCACCTTCTACGCACAGTTCCACCTGACGCGCCAGGGCAAGCGCAGGATCAAGATATGCCAGGGCACCGCTTGCCACGTTCGCGGAGCTCCGGGGCTCATCCAGGCGGTGCGCGAGGAACTGGGCATTGAGCCCGGCGGGACGACCGACGATTACGAATTCAGCGTGGAGCGGGTGGCCTGCTTCGGCTCATGTGCCCTGGCGCCGGTGGTTGTCCTCGACGACAAGGTTTATGCGAAGATGACCTCCCAGCGGGTAAGGAAGCTGCTGAAGTGAAGTTCGAGGAGGTCCGCAAACGCGCCGCTGCAGCGTGGGAGCGGTTCACGGCTCCCGGCGATCCGCTGGTGCTGATTGGTGCGGGGACGTGCGGCCGTGCTGCGGGAGGCGACGAGTTGCTGGAAGTCGCCGGGCGTTGGAAGAGGGAATCGGCGCCAGAGGCAACGATCTGCGAAGTGGGGTGCCTGGGCATGTGCTATGCGGAGCCGCTCGTCGAGTTGGGCATTCCGGATGGACCGCGGATCCTCTACGGCGACGTGACCGCGGATAAGCTCTGCGAGCTGCTTGAGTCGGTCTTCACCAGTGGCGACCTGCGCAGCGACATGGCCCTGGCCGTCACTGGCGAAGCTGCGGCCGAGGGTATCCCCCGCTTTTCAGATCTGGCGATGATCAAGGGGCAGGTGCGCATTGCCACGCGCAACTGCGGGGTCATCGATCCGGAGAACATCGATCACTACATCGCCCGCGGGGGCTATGCCGGCCTGGCCAAGGCGTTGGCAATGTCTCCCGACGAGGTCATTGAGGAGGTCAAAAGGTCCGGCCTGCGCGGGCGCGGCGGGGCGGGCTTTCCCACGGGCGTGAAGTGGGGCTTCTGCCGCAAGAGCCCCGGAGAGACCAAGTACATGGTCTGCAACGCAGACGAGGGCGACCCCGGGGCCTTCATGGACCGGGCGGTCCTGGAGAGCGACCCGCACAGCATTCTCGAGGGCATGATCATAGCCGCCTGGGCCATCGGCGCCGGTCACGGCTACGTTTACGCTCGCGCCGAATACCCGCTGGCCGTGGGGCGGCTGGAACGCGCCATCGGGAAGGCCGAAGAGTACGGCCTGCTCGGTGACGATATTCTCGGATCGGGATTCGGTTTTCACATCAAGATCAAAGAGGGCGCCGGAGCCTTCGTCTGCGGAGAGGAAACGGCCCTGCTGGCCTCCATCGAGGGCCGGCGAGGCATGCCCCGACCTCGGCCGCCCTTCCCCGCCCAGAAGGGCCTCTTCGGCAAGCCGACCAACATCAACAACGTCGAGACTCTGGCCAACGTGCCGGCAATACTCGAGAGGGGCGCCGACTGGTTCGCGCAGTACGGTACCGAGAAGAGTCGCGGGACCAAGACGTTTGCGCTGGCCGGCAAGATCGAACGCACCGGGCTCATCGAGGTGCCGCTGGGCATCACGCTTGGAGAGATCGTCGACGGGATAGGCGGAGGGGTGCCTGGCGGCCGCGGCCTCAAGGCGGTGCAGACCGGAGGGCCTTCGGGCGGGTGCATTCCCGCCAGCATGCTGGACCTGCCGGTGGACTACGAGCGACTGGCGACCGCCGGGTCGATCATGGGCTCCGGCGGCATGGTGGTCATGGATGAGAACACCTGCATGGTGGACATAGCCCGCTACTTCCTGGAGTTCACCCAACAGGAGTCCTGCGGCAAGTGCGCGCCCTGTAGGCTGGGCACCAAACAGATGCTCAGAATCCTCGAGAAGATATGCGCGGGAGAGGGTGAGATCGCTGACCTCGACCTCCTCGGAGAAATCGGCTCGGCCGTCAAGAAGGGCGCGCTGTGCGGGCTGGGACAGACCGCACCGAACCCGGTGCTGACCACCATCAGCAATTATCGCGACGAGTACGAGGCGCACATCCTCGAGAAGCGCTGCCCCGCCGGCACCTGCCAGGCGCTGATCAACTTCTCCATCGATGCCGGGAAGTGCATTTGCTGCTCACGGTGTGCCAAGGCTTGCCCGGTGGACTGCATCACAGGCAAGGCCGGCAAGCCGCCCGCCAAGGCGACCGACGAGGACAGGAAGAAGGGCAAGGCCGGAGAGCCCTTCAGGATAGACCAGGAGGCCTGCATCAAGTGCGGGACCTGCCAGGAGGTCTGTCCGGCCGACGCGGTGATCCGGGAGTAGGAAGGGAGCGCAGCATCAGTGGTCGCCCATGGAGTCTGCCTGATGATCGACGACCGCGAGGTCTCGGTAGCTCCTGGCACCACGGTGCTCAGAGCTGCAGCGGCCGCGGGCATCTACATTCCCAAGCTGTGCGACTACCATAAGCTGGAGCCCTACGGCGCCTGCCGGATGTGCATCGTCGAGATCGAGGGGATGCGCGGCCTGCCCACCGCCTGCACCACCGAGGCGACCGAAGGGATGGTCGTCACCACCGATTCCGATGAGGTCAATGAGGTACGGCGTTCAATCTGCGAGATGCTCATCGCCGACCACCCCGCCGACTGCCTGAGCTGTTCCTCGAACCAGAACTGCGAGCTCCAGAAGGTCGCTGCCCACCTGGGCGTCAGACAGCAGCGCCTGGAGAAGACCGGGCGCGAGGCGGTTCGCGACGAGAGCAACCCCTTCTTCACCCGGGACTCAGGCAAGTGCATCCTCTGCGGCCGTTGCGTGCGGCTCTGCCACGAGTTGCGGGGAGTGGGGGCCATCGACCTCGCCGGACGAGGGAGCGAGAGCCGCGTTGCTTCGTTTGCGGAGATGCCTCTCAAGGAATCGACCTGCGAGAGCTGCGGTGAGTGCGTCGCGGCCTGCCCGACGGGCGCGCTGGCGCCCAAGCATGAGATTCTGCCCCCCACCCGCGAGGTCCAGACTGTCTGTCCCTACTGCGGCTGCGGCTGCGGGCTGCTGCTGGGCGTGCGCGGCGGGAAAATCGTCCGCGTGCGCGGCCAGGCCAATCACCCGGTGAGTCACGGCAGCCTGTGCGTCAAGGGGCGCTTCGGCCTGGACTACGTGGCCGCCGAGGACCGCCTGACCAAGCCGCTGGTCCGCAAGGACGGCAAGCTTCAGGAGGCCGGTTGGGACGAGGCCCTGGACCTGGTCGCGCGGCGTTTCGGGGAGATGAAGTCCGAGTCCGGCCCGGACGCGATAGCCGGCCTGGCCTCGGCCAAGTGCACCAACGAGGAGAATTATCTCTTTCAGAAGTTCATGCGCGCGGCGGTCGGCACCAATAACGTCGACCACTGCGCCCGATTGTGACACTCCTCGACCGTCGCCGGTCTGGCGGCTTCCTTCGGCAGCGGGGCGATGACCAACTCGGTTGGCGAGTTGGAGGACGCCGACTGCATCCTGATCATCGGCTCGAACACCACCGAGGCCCATCCCATAGTGGCCCTGCGACTCAAGGCCGCGGCCGCCAAGGGCAAGGCGATCATCGTCGCCGATCCCCGGCGGATCGACATGGTCCGCTTCTCGGGGCTGCATCTGCGCCAGCGCTCGGGCACCGACGTGGCACTGGTCAACGCGATGATGAACGTGATCATCGCCGAGGACCTGCACGACGAGGAGTTCATCCGCGAGCGCACCGAGGGCTTCGATGAGCTCCGGGAGTCCGTGGCCGAGTTCACTCCCGAGCGCGCTGAGGCCATCACCGGCGTTCCCGCTGACGACATCCGCAAGGCCGCGCGGACCTACGCGAAGGCCGAGCGCGCGGCGATCGTCTACAGCATGGGCATTACCCAGCACACTCACGGCACCGACAACGTGCTGGCCCTGGCGGGCCTGGCCATGCTCACCGGCAACGTCGGCAAGCTCTCCAGCGGGGTCAACCCCCTGCGCGGTCAGAACAACGTGCAGGGCGCCTGCGACCTCGGCGGGCTGCCCAACGTCTTCCCCGGCTATCAGAAAGTGGCCGACGAAGCCTCGCGGGAGAAGTTCGAGGCCGCTTGGGGCGTCGAGCTTTCCGGCGAGGTAGGGCTCACCGTGATGGAGATGATCCACGCCGGGGAGAAGGGGAAGCTTCGGGCTATCTATATAATGGGTGAAAACCCCATCCTGTCGGATCCCAACAGCAACCGCACCCGCAAGGCCCTGGAAGACTTGGAGTTCCTGGTGGTCCAGGACATCTTCCTCACGGAGACCGCGGAGCTTGCCGACGTGGTCCTGCCCGCCGCGGCCTTCGCCGAGAAGGACGGCAGTTTCACCAACACCGAGCGGCGCGTGCAGCGGGTTCGCAAGGCCGTGGAGTCGCCCGGCGAGGCCCGTCAGGACTGGGAGATCATCTGCGACCTGGCCGCCCGCCTCGGCTTGTCCATGGAGTACGACGGTCCAGCCGCGATCATGGACGAGATCGCGGAACTCACCCCCATCTACGGGGGAATCAGCTTCGAGCGCATCGAGGGGGAAGGGCTGCAGTGGCCCTGCCCGGACAAGGGCCACCCGGGCACGCTTTTCCTGCACAAGGGCGAGTTCAAGCGCGGCCGCGGCAAGTTCCACGCTGTCCAGTTCCGGGACTCGGCCGAACTGCCCGACGAGGAATATCCCTATATACTGACTACCGGCCGGGTGCTGCACCAGTTCCACACCGGGACCATGTCGCGGCGGACGGCCGGGCTGGATGAGATCTCGCCCCCGGCGCCCTTCGAAATCAACCCGGAAGACGCCGCGGGGGAGGGCATTGCCGAAGGCGACCTCGTGGCGGTCTCGACCCGGCGGGGGACGGTTCAAGCCCGGGCGGTGCTTACCGGGCGCTCCCCGCGGGGGACCATCTTCATGTCCTTCCACTTCCGGGAGGCCGCGGCCAACGTGCTGACCAACGACGCGCTCGACCCGGTGGCCAAGATACCCGAGTTGAAGGTCTGCGCCGCGAGCTTGAAGAAGGGCCTCGGCGGCGGCGCCCCAGCTGTATCTGCTTAACATTCAACACATTCCAGTACAAGGCTGAGGGTCTTGGGTTCAGCTTCATAGCCCTCGGCCAGGAAGGCTCAGGCAGCCATGGGCGGCTCTTTCGGACTGAGGGCCTGCTGGGGCGAGGGCCATCTAACCGCTTTCTCCGCGGCGAGGGAAGAGCAATGCCTGTTTGGCTGGCTCATGAGAGGGGGCGTTCGCCGGGGACTGGCACTCTTCGTGATGTCCGCTTCAGACTTCATCCACTTTACGCAATACAGCGGTCCAAAACATGCTTGACAAAGTTCTCAGGATGGCTATCAAAACTAAGTGTACAGCCGTCCGGGAGTGCGGGACGGACCAAGGGGGTAGGCTTGGCTCGCATGTGAGCAACGGTGATGCGGGTCCTTTGTTTGGGAGGAGATGAGTTCATGGCAGTAGTGAGAGGTGGATTGTGTTCGTTGTTGTTGGCTCTCGTCGTCGGGTCGGGCTCGGCTTTCGCCGGTGAAGCCAAGGCTCCCGTCGGTGGGGGGCGGCTCTTCAACATGGAGAGCAGCGTGCCCGTAACGTTCTACGGGTACATCAAGCTGGACGCCGCCTACGATAGTTCGCGGCTCGAAAACGGTGACTTCGCCAACTACGTTCTGTCCGAGTCGGATGCAACTACCGAGGACGACGCCGAGTTCAACATGACCATCAACCAGACCCGCCTGGGCCTGAAGCTCGGCGGCCTGGATTCCGGGGGCATGAAGGTAAGCGGCAAGGTGGAGGTCGATTTCTACGGCGGCGGCACGGCGCCGAACAAGCCACGCATTCTGGTCCGCCATGCTTATGCCAAGCTGGACTGGGAGGAGTACGATCTCTCTGTGATCGCCGGTCAGACCTCCGACCTGGTCAGCCCGCTGTTCCCCTCCACGCTGAACTACACTGTGATGTGGTGGCAGGGCAACATCGGTTACCGCCGCCCGCAGCTGCGCCTGACCAAGGGCTTCAACCTGGAAGGTGCGGTAGAGCGGATCGAGTTCGCGGTGGCCGCCACCCGGAACATTGGTCGCGCCACGGGCTTCGATCCCGGCGACAGCGGCGAGGACGAGGGGGCGCCCGGATTCCAGGCGCGTGCCTCGGTCAAGTTCAAGCTGCTGACCGACAAGTCCACCGTGTTGGGAGTCTCCGGCAGCGTCCACGGTGAAGAGTACGACACCGATGTCGACGACGAGAGCACCGACTACGACAGCAGCATGATCTGCGTGGACTTCACCGTGCCGGTGACCGACTGGCTGCTGGTCAAGGGCGAGTTCTTCAGCGGTAAGAACCTGGACACCTTCTTTGGCGGCATCGGCCAGGGCATCAATGCCGCCGGAGAGGACGAGATCCAGGCCACGGGCGGCTGGGTGACCGCCACCCTGACCCCGCCGACCCTCGAAGACTGGACGTTCAACGCCGGCGTGGGCGTCGACGATCCCAAGAACCAGGACCTGGCAGCGGGTGCCCGCTCGCGCAACCTCGCCATGTACTGCAACGCCATCTACAGCCTGGGCGGCGGCGTGAGCATGGGCGTCGAAGTCCTGCAGCTCGAGACCAAGTACAACGGTACCGATGACGATGGCGACGCCACTCGCGTCCAGTTCTCGGTGATCTACAAGTTCTAGATCTCCGCGACAAGCAATACTCCCGGAGCGCCCGCCCTCGGGCGGGCGCTCACGGGAGAGGGCACTGACACGAGAGGCGAACGTCCAAGTGAAAGCACCTTGGCAATGAACATCGCGCGGGAGGAAGGGCTCATCGCCGGGCCCTCCTCCCGCATTGATTTACCGGGGGGGCTCCTCAGTACTCGGCGCACACCCGAATAGAGAATTGGGTTTCGGCCCAAGCAGATCGCCGACATGGTCGGCGCGGCGCTGGAGTGGCGGATGAAGGCCGACAAGAGCTTCGCAGCGGAAGTCCAGGAGCGCAGCGGGCAGAACATCAAGCTCTGCTACCAGTGCCTGAAGTGTTTCGTTGGCTGCCCGGTCTCGAAGTACATGGATTACAATCCCAACAGCGTCATTCGCATGATCCAGTACGGCCAGCGCGAGAAGGTGCTCACCAGCCACGCCATCTGGCTGTGCGTCTCCTGCATGACCTGCGGGGTACGCTGCCCCAACGACATAGACATGAGCTCGGTATTCGACACCCTCCGGGAGATGTCCCGGGAGGCCGGCCACTCCCTCGGCGTCGAGCGCAACGTGGTGCTGCTCCACGAGGAGTTCGTCCGGAACGTGAAGATGTGGGGGCGGCTGCACGAGGCCACCTTCTTCATGCCCTACATGCTGCGGAGCATGGACCTCTTCTCCAACGCGGGCTCGGGCCTGGCCCTGTTTATACGCGGCAAGCTGCCCATGATTCCCAAGCAGATACGGGGCATCGAGGATATTTGGAAGCTCTACAAGGAAGGCTACAAGACCAAGGGCCAACTGAAGGGAAAGGAATAGAGGCGTGGAGGTTGCATTCTACCCCGGTTGCACGGCCCACTCGACGGGCATAGAGTACAGCCTGTCGCTCCGCGCGGTATTCGACAAGCTGGGCGTGAAGTTCTCCGAGATCGATGACTGGAACTGCTGCGGGGGCGCGGCGGCGCACAGCATGTCGAACCTCCTGGGCCTGGCCCTGCCGGCCCGGAACATCGCCCAGGCCCAGAAGCAGGATCTGCCCCTGGTCATTCCCTGCGCGGGCTGCTTCAACGCGGTCAAGCGCGCCCAGTACGCGTTGACCAACGACCCCGAGATGAAGCAGCGCCTGGAGGAGATCATCGACTTCCAGTACCGTGGGGATCTGGACGTCAAGGCCCTGCACGACGTGGTCATTAACATGATCGGCTTGGAGAAAGTCAAGCCGCACGTGAAGCGGCCGCTGACCGGCTTGAAGGTGGTTTCCTACTACGGATGCGCCCTGGTGCGCAATCCCAAGGTGGTCCGAAGCGGGGACTGGGAGAACCCCATGTTCCTCGACGACATTGCCGGCGTTCTGGGTGCCGAGCCCACGGACTGGTCGTACAAGACCGACTGCTGCGGCGCCGACCTGGCGATGACCCACGGCAAGATCGCCATGGACATCGCCGACAAGCTCACCGGCTGGGCCATTGAGGCCGGCGCGGACTGCATCATCTGCGCGTGCGGCCTGTGCCAGATCAACCTGGACATGAAGCAGACCGGCAAGAACGAGCGCAAGGTGCCGGTGTTCTTCTTCACGGAACTGATGGGCGCGGCCATGGACCTGGAGGGGCGCGAGGAGTGGTGGGACAAGCACATCGTGAATCCCCGGCCGCTTCTCCGGCGCCTGGGAATGGCCTGAGACGGGTGGAAGCGTAGACGTGGCTAAGGAAATGAACAGAGACGTGTTGGTGCTCGGCGGCGGCATTGCCGGGATGCAGACGGCGTTGCTCCTGGCCGAGAAGGATCACCGCGTTCACCTCCTGGACAGCGCCCCGGCCATCGGCGGGTTCTTCCCGCTGCTGGACCGCCAGTTCCCAACCAACTCCTGCGGCGTGTGCTTCATGAGCCCCAAGCCGCGGGCAGTCTGCCCGGTGTACGAAAGCGAGTTCCACGAGAACATCCGCATACTGACCAACTGCGAACTGAAGGATGCCAGCGGGAAGGCCGGCGAGTTCAAGGTGGCCTTGCACCGCAAGGCCCGCGGCGTTGACGTCGACAAATGCACCCTGTGCGGGAAGTGCGTCGATGCCTGCCCGGTTGAGGTGGGCCGCGAACTCGGGGCGGGGGTGGAGCAGCGCAAGGCTATCTATCTGCCGTTTCCGCGCGCGGTGCCCCGTTCCTACGTGATCGACCTGGATAGCTGCACCCGGTGCGGGAAGTGCGTCGAGGTCTGTCCGGCGGGAGCGGTGGATCTCGATGAGAAGCCGGGTGAGGTCGCGCTGGACGTGGGAGCCATTGTCCTGGCTTTTGGCTTCGAGCCTTTCCGGGCCGAGAACAAGGGCGAGTACGGGCTGGGTCGCTATCCCAATGTGGTCTCCGGAATCCAGTACGAGCGGATGCTGAGCCTGGGCAGCACCGCGGGCGGGCTGCCGGTACGCTTCTCCGATGGCAAGAGGCCGCGGAAGGTCGCCTTCATACAGTGCGTGGGCTCGCGGGACATTTCCTGCGATCAGGGCTACTGTTCCAGCGTCTGCTGCATGTACGCCACCAAGCAGGCCATGGTCACCAAGGGCCGGGACAAGAGCGTTGACGCGACCGTTTTCTACATGGACATGCGCACGGTGGGCAAGGGTTACGAGCGCTACTTCGAGCAGGCCAGGACGGATTACGGGGTCCGTTACGTCCGCAGCGCGGTTTCGACCGTGCGGGAGCTCAAGCGCAGCAACCGGTTGCTGATTGAGTACGGCCTGGAGAGCGGCGAGATCAAGGCCGAAGAGTTCGACATGGTGGTGCTCTCTCTGGGGTTCACCCCGCCGGAGGGCGTCAAGGATGCCGCCGGGTGCCTGGGGGTGAAACTCAACGAGTTCGGTTTCTGCGCTACCAGCGAGTTTGATCCCACGCAGACATCGGTTCCCGGCGTGTTCGTCGCCGGTGCGTTCCGCGGGCCGCGGGACATACCCGAGACGGTGGTGGACGGTTGCAGCGCGGCCGCCGACGTATCCTCTCTGCTCGACAGTTTCGAGCAGAAGGCGGTGGGTGAGGCCGAGGCGTCGTCGGCCGATCTCAGCAGTGACTTCGTGCCTCGAGTGGGCGTGTTTCTTTGCGAACTCAAGGGCAAGTTGTCCGGGATCCTCGACTTGGCCGCGCTGGCCGAGCGGGCGGGCGAGGAGCGCGGCGTGGTCTGCGTCGAGAAGGTCGACGTCGGCCGGATATGGGAAGCGCTGGAGATCATCGACCGGAAGGCCCGTGAGGCAGGGCTCAACCGGGTGGTGCTGGCTGGCTACAGGAGCTTGGCGTTGGCCAGGGCCGCCCGGACCCGAGGGGCGGTCGGGCCCTATGTGGGAATCTTTGAGTCGGTCAACATCGGCGCCCAGTGCGTCGATGCCCACGGGAACCAGCCGGAAGTAGCCAATGCTCTGGCACTGGACATGATCCGAGCCGGGTTGCGGAAAGCCCGCTTGGCCGTGCCCCAGAAGTTCGGCAAGCGGGAGATATCCACCAGAACCCTGGTGATGGGTGGGGGGATATCCGGTCTGACCGCCAGCTTGGCCCTGGCCGAGCAGGGCATGGATGTGACTCTCGTGGAGAAAAGCGGCAAGCTAGGTGGCAACGCGCGCTTTTCTCACTACACGGCTAGGGGAGGGAACATCCAGACTCTGGTGGAGGAGAAGGTTTCCGCCGTGGAGGCCAACCCCAGCGTCGAGGTGCTCAAGAACGCTCAGTTGATCAAGCTGGAAGGCAGTTGGGGGAGCTACCACGCGGAGGTTTCTGTCGACGGCCGTAAGCAGGATGTTGTCTGCGGGGCGGTCATCGTCGCTACCGGGGCGCAGCCGGCCCGCACCGGCCAGTACCTCAGCGGCAAGAGTCCCGGGGTCATTGACCAGAGGGACTTTGAGGCCATGTTGGCCCAGGACGACCCCAAGGCGCTCAAGGCGCGGAACGTGGTGATGATCCAGTGCGCAGGCTCTCGCGAGGACGGGCGGCCGTGGTGCAGCCGGATCTGTTGCGTACATGCGGTCAAGAACGCGCTGAAGCTCAAGGAAAAGAACCCGGACGTGCAGATATACGTGCTTTACCGGGACATGCGTACCTACGGGTTCTACGAGGGGTTCTACCAGGAGGCCCGGAGCAAGGGAGTGATCTTCGTCCGCTACGACGTTGAGGATAAGCCGCAGGTGTCGTCCTCCGGGGCGGGCCTCAAGGTTTCGTTCGTGGACGGACTGGTCGACGATCACATCGAAGTTGATGCCGACTTGGTGGTGCTGAGCACTGGCCTTGATCCGTCTGACAATCGGGAACTGGTCGAGGTGGCCGGCCTTAAGCTTACGCTGGATGGGTTTTTCGCCGAAGCCAATCCCAAGGCGGCTCCGCTGGACGCGGCCGACCGCGGTAAGTTCCTCTGCGGCATGTGCAATGCACCGATGCACATCGAGGAAGCCATCTGCCAGGCGAAGGCCGCTGCGGCCCGCGCCTCATCTCTGCTGTGGAGCGGGGCCGCGTATCGCCCGGAGGCGCTCTCGCGGGTCAATGCAGCCCTCTGTTCCGGTTGCGGCAGTTGCGTGTCGGTCTGTCCCTACTCCGCCATCTCACTGGATCCCGAAAAGAAGCTTGCGGTGGTGAATGAAATTCGGTGCCAAGGCTGCGGAATCTGCGCCGCGACCTGCCGCTCGTCGGCAATAGACCTGGACGGCTTCAGCAACGCGCAGGTGCTGAGCGTGCTTAGCACCGTGTGACAGCCCGGGAGGCCTGAATTGGACAAAGCGGAACAAGGAAAAGGCGGCTGGGAGCCCAAGGTGGCGGCTTTCGTTTGCAGCTGGTGCTCCAGCCTGAGTGCCGATCTGGCGGGAGCGGAAGAGGGTGGCTACCCGGCGAACGCCCGGCTTGTGAGGGTGCCATGCGCGGGAAGGATCAACCCTCTGTTCGTGGTCAAGGCCCTGCAGGAGGGCGCTGACGGAGTGCTGGTCTCCGGCTGCCATCCCGGCGACTGCCATTACATCAGCGGCAACCTGGTCGCGCGGCGCAAGTTCGCCCTGCTCAAGAACTTCCTGGGGTATCTGGGCATTGAGGCGGGCCGGGTGCAGTTCTCCTGGGTCTCAGCGTCCGAGGGCCCCCGTTTCGCGGCGCTGATGAAGAAAGTCGTGGCCGACATCAAGGAACTGGGACCCGCGAAGAAGCTGGTGAAGGAGGCCGGGTAGCCCGAGATGCAGGACGTAGAAAACAAGCTCAAGGACGCTGCGAGGGGCCTGCTCTCCGAGGGCAAGGTCGATGTGGTTGTCGGCTACGAGCGGGGTTCTCTGCCGCTCAGGAGCCGGCCGGCCTTCTTCAGGAGCGCCGAGGCGGTCGACCGCATGGTGTGGGATCCCTTCTGCTCGAACAACCTCGCGGTCTACCTGCCGCGCCTCTTCGAGAGGCCGGCGAACCCCAGGCAGGAGTACGCGCCGCCCACCGTGGCCATCGTCGTCAAGGGCTGCGACGCGCGATCCGTGGCCGGGCTCCTCAAGGAGCACCAGATCCCCAGGGACAAGCTGGTCATGGTCGGGGTCCCCTGTCCGGGGCTCGTTGACACCGCCAAGGTGACGGCCGCGCTGGACGGCGTCGGGATCGCTGGCGGCCAGGAGAATGGCGACGGGACGCTCGATGTGACCGACCTGGCCGGCGGCAAGAAGAAACTCAAGACGGCTGACGTCCTCGCTGATGCCTGTCTGGAGTGCGGATACTCCTCGACGGAACTGGCCGACGTGACCGTTGAGGGCCAGCCCAGGGCGACCGCCGGCGAGCGGTACGCGAAGATGCAGGAGTTCGAGGCCAAGTCGCCCGAAGAGCGGTGGCAGTACTTTGCCGACGAGACTTCCAAATGCATCAGGTGCTACGCCTGCCGCCAAGCCTGCCCGAACTGTTACTGCAAGGTGTGCTTCATTGACCAGAGCAAGCCCAGTTGGGCGGGCAAGGGCGACGACCGCTCGGACACCATGCTTTACCACATCGGACGCATTTTCCACCAGGCTGGCCGCTGCGTGGAGTGCGACGCCTGCGTGCGAGCCTGTCCTGTGGGCATCGACCTGCGGGTCTTCACCCAGAAGTTAGGCAAGGACGTCGAGGAACTCTTCGGCTACGTGCCGGGCCTGTCCGCCGACGATCTCCCGCCGCTTTGCACCTTCACGCAGGAGGACAGCGAGAGCTTCATCACCGACCCGGAGGAGGCCGGAAATGGCTGAGGGCGCGCTCAGCAAGAAGGATTTCGGCAAGCTGGCCGCCGCCGTCGGCAAGGAGGCCGCTTTCCTCGGGCCGGTCAAGGGCGACGACAGCTTTTTCTCCGAAGTCGACTCCAAGACAGAGGTTGATTTCGAGCGGGCCAACAGTTCGCTGCCCCTCAAGCGGCTCTTCTTTCCGCAAAGCGAGGCGCTCTACACCTACGATGGCGACCAACTCGGGAAGCTTCCGCTCCCCGAGGAAAAGGTGGTGGTGTTCGGTGCGCGGCCCTGCGACGCGCGCGCGCTGCTACAGCTCGACAAGGTGCTGCTCGGCGAGCCGGCGGCGGACCCCTACTACCAGCGCAGGCGAGAGAACACGACGGTCATCGCCCTGGCCTGCGGGGCTCCGGCGCCCACCTGCTTCTGCACTTCGGTTACGGGAGGGCCGCACGGCAAGGAGGGCGCCGACGTCCTGGCTTCAGATCTGGGGGACGCTTTGCTCTTCGAGTCGGTCAGCCCCAAGGGCGAAGCCTTCATGAAGGTGCATGCGGGCCTCTTCGCGAATGCCAAACCCGAGATGAAGACGGCCAAGGAGAAGCAGCTCGCAGACGCAGCCAAGAAGATCGCCAAGATCAACATCGATGGTCTGGCCGAGAAGCTCAAGGCCTGCTACGATTCTCCCATATGGGCAGAGCTTACCGAGAGGTGTCTGGACTGCGGAGCGTGCACGTACTCTTGCCCGACCTGCCACTGCTTCGGCATCTACGACGAGACCGCCGGAGCAAAGGGCAAGTGCATCAGGGTGCAGGATGCCTGCATGTTCCCGGGCTTCACCCTCGAGGTCTCGGGGCACAACCCCCGGCGCGCACGCGGTGAGCGGATGCGGCAGCGCATCATGCACAAGTTCCGCTACACTGTCGAGAACTTCGGCGAGACCTTCTGCGTGGGCTGTGGGCGATGCGTGGCTGCGTGTCCGGTCAACCTGGACGTGAGAGAGACAGTTTCGATCCCCTGATAGCTTGTTGCCAGGTCGGTCCATGGGGACACGGGCCGGGTGTGTCCCCGGGGTCGCATTTATTTTTGGGAATCGGTTACCGCGGTGAATTCAGTCTCGGCGCAGGGATGGCTTCCGGCGACTTCCACCACCTGGGGGGCCTGACAGCCCAGAAGGCGGCGCCCATGGCGAAAGGCATCATAAACGCCAGGGTGGCCCATTCCCGGCTGGAGGTGGGCTTGTGCATGGAGCGCCACAGGTCGAGTGTCTGCATCATGGCGGGGGCGGGCCACGTTCTGCCCACGCTCTCGGCAAAGCCCCGGGCCTTCTGAGCCAGGCGGCACACGGTGTTCTTGTCCACCGCGGTGCGCCGGGCCACCTCTCTGGCAGACAGGTCTTCAGTCAAGAGGTCCAGGACCTTGAAGGCCGTGGAAGTGGGCAACTGGCAGTTCTCAAGCGCGGTGCCTTTGCGTATTGGTGGGGGGCCTGCAAAAGGGGACCACTTTGAGGGGTTGATGGGCTTGTAAA
>CBDUSI010000052.1:0-29225 GCA_965370045.1 uncultured bacterium
CGACCTTCTCGTGAACTACTAACGGGTTAGTGACCTCAGTCTCGGCCTCGACCTCCCGGGGGTTCTTGAAGATGTCGCGCTTCTTCTTGGGGTCGTACTTCTCCTTGGGCTTCTTGACGACGTCGGAGGTGATGACCACCTCGTCGGTGTGCGCCGCGGGCAGGGCCACGGTCAAGAGCGTGGCCAGCAAGAAGATTACGGAGTGGACCACCGCGCTGATAACCCACCAGGGCAGCGCGCCGACGCGCTGCTCCACGCGCGTGGACCAGTCCGCTTCGTAAAGCGCGCCCTCGGCCTCGAGCTGTTCGTCGGGCAGCTGGTTCTGGACTTCCTCGATGGCCGAGCGCAGGTCGGTGGATGTCGCCATTGGCTTCTCCCTCGCTTACTTGCTGTACATCGGCAGATAGCGGTAGTAGACCTCCAGGCTGAGCGCGTTGATGGCCGTGCTGTAGACGCGCCCGCCGGCCGGGGCCCAGCCCATCTCGCAGTCCCAGGAGCCGTCCGCGTCGCCGCCCCTGCGCTGGTTGGGCAGCAGGGTCTTCTTGAGCGCCGCGTTCCATGTATCCCAGTGCTTGCCGCCCATCTGGAACATGGCCAGCGTTCCGTAGTACCAGTAATAGGGGTTCTGAGCGCTGGCCCGGACATTGTTCTTGGCCTCCCAGGTGGGAAGCGCTTCGAGCAGGCGAGTGGCCTGCTTCTGCATCATCGCGTCGGTGCGCCGCACTCCCATGAACTGCCGGCAGACCGTGCCCACCGCGGTCATCGGATAGGTCTTGCCCCAGGGAGAGTATCCGCGCCGGTTGTAGCCGATCTTGCCGGTCTTGGGGTCGGTCACTTTCTGGATCCAGTTGGTGGCCCCCTGGAAGCCGGCGCCGTCGACCCTGAGGCCGGCTATCTTGGCGCTCTTCAGGGCCATGACCATCCAGCCGGTTACCGAGGTGGAGCGCAGCCCGCCGTGGTGCCAGCCGGCATACTTGTCCTGGGTCTTGAGAATGTTGCCGACGCCCTTCTGGGCGGCGGGGCGCAGGGCGGCGTCCTTGGTCATGCCGTAGGCCTCGGCCAGTGCCAGGGTGCAGAGGCCGGCGGCGTAGGCCTTGTAGGAGTGTTTGGTCCAGTCCCCGCCGGGCAACTGTTCCTTGACCAGCCACTTGGTCGCCCGGTTGACGTTGTCGCGGTACTTGCCGGTTTTGTGAGTGTGGCCCGCGCCGAGGAAGGCCAGGACGGCCATCCCGGTAACCGCGGCGTCGTTGCCCCGTGCTCCGGAGACGCTGCGGCCGCCGGCGTACTTCTTGATGTCCCAGTGGCCGTCGGCCTCCTGGTGACGGGCCAGCCAGCGCAGCGCCGCCTCCACCGCGCTCTCGGTGGCCGGCGAGCCCCCGAAGCGGGCCACCGCCCGCTTGCGGCCGCCGCCGCCGCGATAGCCGAAGACCCCGGCCATGCCTCCGCCGCCCACTCCCATGCTGCCAGTAGTGCCGGTCCCGCCCAGCGGGATGTCGCTGATGGCGTCCTCCGAGCCGCGCGCGGTCTGGGTGTCCATCTCGTTCTCGGTCTCGTTGTGGGTGATGTCCTCGGGCTTCTCGTGGACTACTAGCGGGTTATCGACCTTGGTGTCGGCTTTGACTTCGCGGGGGTTCTTGAAGATGTCCCGCTTCTTCTCGGGGTCGAACTTCTTCTCGGGTTCCTTGGCGACGTCGGAGGTGATGACCACCTCGTCGGTCTGGGCCGCGGGCAGGGCCACGGTCAAGAGCGTGGCCAGCAGGAAGATCACCGAGTGGACCACGGCGCTGATGACCCACCAGGGCAGCGCGCCGACGCGCTGCTCCATGCGCGTGGTCCAGTCGGACTGGTAAAGCGCGCCGTCAGCCTCGAGCTGCTCGTCGGGCAGCTGGTTCTGGACTTCCTCGATGGCCGAGCGAAGGTCGGTCGAAGTTGCCATGTTGAATCTCCTGCACTTGTGAATCGGGCCCTTGGGGCCCTCAGAGAGGGCTAACGATAGAACGCCGTCTTGGTTCACGGTATTATATAATAAGGAAGCGCACAACGTGCACCCGGTCCGCGGCCGGCCGGCCGGAAGCCGCAACAAGCCCCTGTCTGAAAGACGGTTACGGGTTTGGGCCCAGCAGATCGCTCAGTTCGGCGACGTATACGCCCCGAAAGCCCTCGTGAGCGTATCATCCGCAAGGAAAGAGTTGCCGGCGCCGGGGCAGCGGCTAGAATCGAGGCATGATCAAGTACCCGCTCTACGCCTACCTCGCGCTGATCTTCATCTCGCGCCTGGCATTTCGCCACCGCGAGTGCGTGCGCGCGGTTGGTGATGGCGCCGCCGGCCGAAGCGGCCCGGAGCGCCGGCAGGGAGCGATCTTCTGCCTGCTGCCGCTGGCGCTGATGCAGCTGGGGCCCTGCGTCGAGTACGGTCTGCGCTCGTTGGGCTTTATCGGGCCGGCGCCCGAGGGCGGAGGCTTTTTCGCGATGATGCGTCCCGGCAACGCCGCCGCCGGGCTGGTGCTCTTCGCGGCCGGAACAATCCTGGCCGCGGCCGCCAGCCGGCATCTCTCCCGCGCCTGGGTCGAGGAGCCGGGCGCGCTGTGCACCGAGGGCATCTACGCGGTCGTCCGCCATCCGCTTTACGCCGCCTACCTGGTGCAGGGCGCGGGCGGCATGCTGATGCTCGGGGCCCTCTGGAGCTGGGCCGGCTACGCGCTGGCCGGGGTGCTTATCCTGGTCCGCACGCTGCTCGAGGACCGCGCCATGGCCGGGCGCTTTGACGCCTTTGCTGAATACCGCCGGCGGGTCAAGCGCCTGGTGCCGGGGATATTCTGAACCGCTACTTGCCGGCGCGCTTTTTCTCTTCCTTCTCCATGAAGTCGGCGAACTGGATCATCAAGACCGCCGTCACGGTGACGCAGTTGGGCCAGCTGGCGATTTTGCCCTTGAAGACCCAGGTCGGATAGCAACCATCTTCCGTTTGGGTTTTCACTATGGTGTTGGCCAGGGCGATGGCCTTGGCCAGGTATTGATCCTTCCCGGTGGCCTCGTAAAGCCTCAGGTAGGCGCGGACCATCGACACTATAGACCCGTTGACCGCTGTAAAGCAGACGTACTGTTCTCTGACAAACGGCGTTTTACCCCACCACGTAAACTGGTCTTCTCCGAAGCGCATGGCGTCTTCGGCCAGGGACAGATACTGGGGATGGGCCTTGACCCGTTTGAGCAGGCATTCGGCGGCCGGGCTTGCGCAGTACCTGGTCTGATTGCTGTACGGCGGCCTGTCCGCGCCCACGTCGGCGAACTGCCCCTTCCAGTCATAGGTCTTGAAGGGATTCTCCAGCAGCCACTTCATCGCTGCCGCTGCTGTCTTTTCGTACTGCTTGCAGCCGTATTGATTGACCAAGCGGTCCAAAAAATACACCGTTTTTCCGGGAAGAAGCTCATCCTTAGCCGTGGCCTTGCCGTCCACCGGTGCGATGACGTAGTGCCATGTCCCGGAGGGGAGCTGGAGCTTCTTGTAGACGTCCGCTATCTGCTTGGCGGCCAGGAGGTACTTCTCGTCTTCGCAGGCGTCGTAGAGGTCCAGATAGGCATGCCCGGCTTTGCTGGGTGCGTTCATCTTGACCCACTTCCGGTTGGAGGACATGGGCGAAATGTGGGCCAGTGCCTGCCCCTCGGGGAAACTGATAGAGATGAGATAGTCCGCGGCATTCCTGGCCATAGTTAGCGCTTCTTCCTTCTCTTTGACCTCCGCGGCATGCTTCGCCAGATATGACATCCCCGATATGCAGGCGCTAACGTGATGGGTAATCCAATGCCTGCACTTGTATTTCCCCTTTTCCTTGAACTGCTTATAGTACGGGCACTCCCGAATGAATCGCAGGCAGCGCAGGGCGCTTTCGCGATACTCGCGGCTGGTCAGGATCTCGTGGGGGCCCTTGAAGCCTGCGGCCTTCCTTAAGACCCGCTCCTCCACGTCCTTGGGCGGTTTCGGTTTTTTGGGTGAACCGTAGTTCGCGATCTTGGCGGTCCCCACCACGTCGCCGCCCTTGGCCGTGAGGCCTTCGACCTTGAGTCCGTACCAGCCGTCTCTCATATCCTTCCATACCTGTGTCAACGGCGCCCAGGGCTCCGGGGCCTCGAAAACGTGCTTCTTCCTGCCCTTTTTGGCTGAAACCGTGAACCGGTAATACTTGGCGCCTTTCACGGGCTTGAACTCAAAGGCCGGAACGTACAGGAACCGCCTCGCGTACGGGTTCCAGAAGAGCTGCTTGCCGGGAACACCGGGCCGAAGCGGCGTCAGGTACTCCTTCGCCGCCTGGGCGTTTATCTTCTTCCAGTCGAGCGTTATCGCCTTGGGCTTCTTCCCCGACTTTGCCTTCCCGGACCCTCCGACCCCGGCGGCCAGCAGTCCGCCGCCTCCGAAGACCACGGCCGAAGCCACGACCGCCGCGGCACATATCTTCACCTTCGCCCAGAACATCGCCTTCATGATTGCCTCCGCTGTAGCTGTGGCGGCGGCCGTGGCCGTCGCCGTCCCCAAACTCAACGCCTGGATGGAGGCGGTCAGAGTGGCGGGCGCCTGGAGCTGTTCGCCCAGCAGGCCGGCCAGCGCCGCGGCGGGCACGGCCGCCCCGCGACGGGACAGCCGGGCGCGGAGCTTTTCCATGCCCAGCCGCAGCCGGCTCTCGGCGGTGCGCTCGGGGCAGCCGAGTTCGGCCGCGACCTCCGCGCGCGAGAGACCGCGCAGGTAACGCAAGGCCAGGGCCTCGCGCTGCCTGGCCGGCAGGGAGTCCAGCGCCGCGTCGAGGTGCGGGCGGGCTGCTTCCCAGGAAGCTCCGGGTTCGGTTCGCTGGCGCATGGTCATTGCCTCCCGCTCGTGCCTGGCACGGCGCGCCTCCGTCTTGCGGAGGTTGCGCGCGCAGTTCCTGGCGGCACGGTGCAACCAGTCGACCAGGACCGTACCCGAAGCCAGCTTCCGGCCCTTCCGCAGAAGGACCAGGAAGGCCGCCTGGGTCGCGTCCTCCGCCGTGTGCCGGTCTCCGAGAACGCGAAGACAAGTCGCGAAGACCGTGTTCGCGTACCTCGCGACGATCTCGCCGTAGAGATCGGGCGAGCCCTTGCGTCGGTACTCGGCGAAGACCTCTCTGTCGGTCAGGCGCTCCACTGCACCACCACCTTCCATCCGCCAGGGAGTTGTACGGCGGAGGCGGGTTGACTCAAAGACATTATAGCCAAGCCGGCGGCCTTGCGCAAAGCGTGTGTGTTCAGCGGGTTGTACTCGGCCGAAGGGCGAGGGGCCCGCGCGTCGGGCGCAGGCCCCCCCCCCGGGCTTTCGCGTGCCGGCCTTGCGGCGCTACTTGCCGGCGCGCTTCTTTTCCTCCTTTTCCAGGAAGTCGGCGAACTTGAGCATGAATACCGCCGTGTGGGTGGGGCAGTTGGGCCAGCCGTCGATCCCGCCCTTGAAGACCCAGGTCGGGTAGCAGCCGTCCTTCGTCTGCGTCTTCACCAGGGTGTTGGCCAGGGCGATGGCCTTGGCGAGATACGGTTCCTTCCCGGTGGCCTCGTAGAGCCTCAGGTAGGGGCGGATCATCGACGTCAAAGACGCGTTGACCGCCGCAAAACAGATGTACTGTTCCCTGACAAACGGCCCCTTACGACTCCACCACGTGAACTGGTCTTCTCCGAAGCGGACGGCATCTTCGGCCATGGAGACATACTCAGGGTTGGCGCCAGCTCGTTTGAGGAGGCATTGGGCGCTTCGAACCGGAGCGCCTCTCGCGTGATTGCTGTAGGGCGGCCGGTCCGCGGGCATGTCATCGAACTGCCCCTTCCAGTCATAGGTCTTGAAGGGATTCTCCAGCAGCCACTTTACCGCCGCCTCCGCTGTCTTCTGGTACTGCTTGCAGCCGTATTGCTTGATCAGGCGCTCCAGAAAACGCACCGCATTTCCGGGCAGGAGCTCCTCTTTGGCCACGGCCTTGCCGTCCGCCGGCGCAATCTTGTAATGCCATGTGCCGGAGGGAAGCTGGAGCTTCTTGTAAACGTCGGCTATCCGCTTGGCGGCCAGGAGGTACTTCTTGTCTTTACAGGCGTCGTAGAGGTCCAGGTAGGCATGCCCAGGTTTGTAGGGTGTGTTCATCTTGACCCACTTATCCCCAGCCCCGCCCAGAGACATGGGCGGGATGTGGGCCAGCGCCTGCCCCTCGGGGAAACTGATAGAGAGGAGATAGTCGGCGGCGTTCCTGGCCATGGTCAGCGCTTCTTCCTTCTCCTTGGCATTTGAAGCGTGCTTAGCCAGATAAGCCATCCCCGACACGCAGGCACTTACGTGTTTGGTGACCCACCCCTTCGGGCATTTCACTGTGTATTTTCCAGTCTTCTTGAACTGCCTGTAATATGGGAACTCCCGCATGAATCGCAGGCAGCGCAGGGCGCTTTCGCGATACTCGCGACTGCTCAGGGTCTCGCCGTAAGGGCCCTTGAAGACCTCGGCCTTCTCGAAGACCCGCTCCTCCACGTCCTTGGCAGGCTTCATCTGCCGAGGTTTGCCGTAGACCGTGATCCTGGCGGTACCCATCACCGCGCCGCCCTTTGCCGTGAGACCTTCGACCTTGAGTCCGAACCAGCCGCTGCTCATATCCTTCCATACCGGCGTCAACGGCGCCCAGGGCTCCGGGGCCTCGAAGACGTGCTTCTTCCTGCCCTTCTTGGAGGCAACCGTGAACCGGTAATATTTGGCGCCTTTCACGGGTTTGAACTCAAAGGCCGGAACGTACAGGAACCGCCTCGCGTACGGGTTCCAGAAGGGCTGCTTGCCGGGAACACCGGGCCGAAGCGGCGTCAGGTACTCCTTCGCCGCCTGGGCGTTTATCTTCTTCCAGTCGAGCGTTATCGCCTTGGGCTTCTTCCCCGACTTTGCCTTCCCGGACCCTCCGACCCCGGCGGCCAGCAGTCCGCCGCCTCCGAAGACCACGGCCGAAGCCACGACCGCCGCGGCACATATCTTCACCTTCGCCCAGAACATCATCTTCAACGCTCCTTTCGCCATGACTGCCGCGGTCCCGCCCGCGGCGGTGAGTCCCGCCGCCGAGCCCAGCGCCGCGGAGAGTTTCCCGGAAGCGGCCAGCAGGAACTCCGGGCAGGCCGCCTCGGCGCTCCTCCCGGCGAGCATCCCCGCCAGTGTCGCGGCGGGCAGTCCCAGCCCCGTCCGCGCCAGTCGCGCGCGGAGCTTCTCCACGCCGCGATGCACGTGCCGGGCCACCGCACCCTCGGAGACGCCCATGGACTTGGCCACCTGGCGGTGGCTGCGGCCCTCCAGGTAGTGCAGCACCACGGCCTCGCGCTGCGCGCGGGGCAGGCTCTCCACGGCCTGGTCGAGCCTCGCGCGCAGTTCCGCCCGGGCCGGGTCAGCCGGCGCGTCCCCGGAGACGTCCCGATGTGCGAGCATCCTTGTCGCCTCCTTCTCCCGCGCCCGGATGGCCTTCTGGCGGCGGCGCTCGCGAAGCGATACGCGCAGGGCCACGCCGTGCAGGAAGGCGCCCGGAGCCTTGCGCACCGAGCGCGCCTTCCGGGCCAGCACCAGGAAGACCGCCTGCGCGGCGTCCTCGGCGGCCTCGCGCGCGCCCAGCACCCGGTGGCAGGTGTGGTAGACCATGCCGCCGTGCCGCGAGACCAGGGCCTCGAAGGCGCCGTCGGCCTCCGGGCCGCCTCGCGCGCAGACCGAAAGAAGCTCCGCGTCGCTGCGTTCCCTGACTAGCTGATCCATCCGGACTCTCCTGTCCTTCCTGTTACGGCAGTGGGGTTATCTCTTGACAGGAATCCGGCGGCAAATCGTTCCGGGCAAGCGTGGCCTCCTAACTAGCGGGAAATCAGCCGTTTGGGGGTAAATGTAATGGGGGTTGGCATTGCCTGTTTCTTCTCTTTCTGGGCGGCCCGGATCTTCTTCAAGGCTTTGCGGGCGGCGGCGCGGACGGAGAACTCCTTGTCATCCAGACACTTTTCCAGAGAAGGCACAGCTTCGTTCGCATTTGCCCCAAACTCTCCCAGTCCTTCCGCGGCGTCTCGGCGGACGTCGCGGTCTTCATGCTCCAGGGCCTTCGTCAACGCAGGCACAACTCCGCTGGCATCGGCGCCGATCGCTCTCAACGCGTGGACTGCCCGGAAGCGTACGTATGCGTCCGGATCATCAAGAGCTGCCTCCAGGGCGGGCACCGCAGCCTTCGCGTTCGCCCCCATCTCCTGCAGAAGGCTCACCGCTTTCACCTGTACATCACTAGGTCCATTCTTCAACGCCGTGGTGAGACTTGCCACGATCTCCGCGCGCTCCGGACTGATGCGATACACGGCAAACAGGGCTGCCTTGAGCACACGAGCATCGTCAGACCGGAGGAGTTCTCTCAGGCGAGGCAGAGCGGGACGAGCGGCAGCTCCGAGTTCGGCCAGAGTCAGGCAAGTCTTCATTCGGACGAGCCGATACCTGCTCTTCAGCGCACCGTTCAGCTCAGGCATGCACCTGACGAGGGCGCGCCTGGTCTCCAGTGCGGCCGTTGACCCAGGTTCGCAGTTGTTTACCCATCGCGCCTTTGAGTTAAGGTGCTTCGCGGCAAGACAGCTCACGCTAATGTTTTCATCATCAAGCAGCTCAGCCACCCATTTCACCGGGGGCTTGTTGTAGAGCATCAGCAACTCCGCCGCACCGCGTCGTGCCAGCCTGTCGCTGTCCGTGAGGGAAGCCGGCAACTTCAGGAAGAGGCGAATCTTGGGGTTGGCTCTCTCTCGGCCGCCAAGCTTGGCGATTGCCTCCTCACGTCGACACTGGCCGTATACGTAGTCCCCGGCAACCTTCCGGACCTGCCACACCGGCACCACCACTAGCCAACAGACCAGGCCCAGCGCCAGAAGCAATCCGAGTGCGACTGCCCAATAAATGTAGACACGCCTGGAGCGCGACTTCTCTACGGTGCTGTTCTCAGCCATAGGCTCTTCTCCCGCCGCCATTATATCCGCTCAGCCCTTCCTGAGCACCTTCTTGAGATACCTGCCGGTATAGCTGCTGCGCTTGCGGGCCACTTCCTCGGGCCGGCCCTGGGCGACTATGCGCCCGCCGCCGTCGCCGCCCTCCGGCCCCAGGTCCAGGACCCAGTCGGCGCACTTGACCACGTCCATGTTGTGCTCGATGACGATCACCGTGTTGCCGGCGTCGGTCAGGCGGCCGAGGACCTCCAGCAGCTTGGAGATGTCCGCCATGTGCAGCCCGGTAGTGGGTTCGTCGAGAACGTAAACCGTGCGGCCGGTGTTCCTGCGGCCGAGCTCCGAGGCCAGCTTCACCCGTTGGGCCTCCCCGCCGGAGAGCGTGGTGCTGGACTGCCCCAACTGCACGTAGCCCAGGCCCACGTCGACCATGGTGCCCAGCGTGCGCTTGAGCTTGGGCACGTTCTTGAAAATGTTCGCGGCCTCGGCGATGGGCAGCTCCAGGACGTCGGCGACCGACAGGCCGCGGTACTTGACCTCCAGGGTCTCGGAGTTGTAGCGCCGGCCGGCGCAGTGCTGGCACTGAACGTAAACGTCGGGCAGGAAGTGCATCTCGATGCGCCGGGTGCCGTCGCCCTCGCAGTGCTCGCAGCGCCCGCCCTTGACGTTGAAGCTGAAGCGCCCCGGCCCGTAGCCGCGGATCCGGGCCTCGGTGGTCATGGAGAAGAGCTTGCGGACGTGGGTGAAGACCCCCGTGTAGGTCGCGGGGTTCGACCGCGGGGTCCGGCCGATGGGCGCCTGGTTGATGTTGACCACGCCGGAGAGGAACTTCGTGCCGGAAAGCTTTTCGTATGGATGGGGCTTCTCGCGGGAGCCGCCCAGCGCCCGGGCCAGCGCGGGATGCAGCGTCTCGCCGACCAGGGAACTCTTGCCCGAGCCGGAGACCCCGGTGACGCAGGTGAAGCAGCCCAGCGGGAAGCTCGCGGTGATGCGCTTGAGGTTGTTGCCGCGCGCGCCGCTGATAACCAGCTGCCGGGTGCGCGAGATCCGCCGGCGCTTGGCGGGCACGGGGATTTCCTCGTCGCCGGAGAGATAACGCCCGGTGATGCTGCGGCGCTGGCCGCCCAGGCTCTTGGCCGGACCCTCCCCGACTATTTCGCCGCCCTGCCGGCCGGCGCCGGGGCCCAGGTCGACGACGTGATCGGCGGCGCGGATGACTTCCTCGTCGTGCTCGACGACAAGTACGCTGTTGCCCAGGTCGCGGAGCTTGAGCAGCGTGGTCAGCAGCCGGGCGTTGTCGCGCTGGTGCAGCCCTATAGTCGGCTCGTCTAACACGTAAGTGACGCCCACCAGCCGCGAACCCACCTGACTCGCTAACCTGATGCGCTGGGCCTCGCCGCCGGCCAGCGAAGAACTGGTGCGGTCCAGCGTCAGGTACTCCAGGCCCACGTCGGCCAGGAAGGACAATCTTCCGCGGACCTCCTTGAGCGGCGCGGCGGCGATCTGCTTGCGTTCACCACCCAGCTTGAGCTTCGTGAAGAACTCCAGCGCCGCGGCCACGGTCATGCCGGTTACTTCGTGGACGTTCTTCTCGCCGATAGTCACCGCCAGGGCCTCGGGTCGCAGGCGCGCACCCTTGCAGTCCGGGCAGGGCAGCGCCGACATGTACTCGTGAATGCGCCGCTTGACGAAGTCGCTGGCGGTCTTCCCGAAGCGGCGCATCAGGTTGGGTATCACGCCTTCCCATTTTTTGCCGTACTTGTCGCGGTCCGCCGGCTCGGTGCCGTAGAGCAGGATGCGCTTGATCTCGTCGGAGAGCTCGCGGTAGGGCACGCGGGTGGATATCTTGAAGTGCCGGCCGAAGCGGCGGACGGCCCGGTTGTAGAATATATTAAAACGCGCCCCGTGCCGCCGCCAGGCGCCCACCGCGCCGCCGGAGAGAGTCAGCGACTCGTCGGGGACGATGAGCTCGGGGTCCAGCTCCTGGCGGTTGCCCAGCCCGGCGCAGGCCGGGCAGGCGCCGTAGGGGCTGTTGAAGCTGAAGGAGCGCGGCTCCAACTCCTCAAACGACACGCCGCAGTCCGCGCAGGCGTACTTCTCGCTGCTGGTGGTCTCGGCCCACTCCTTTTCTGACGTCTGCCAGCTGACCGTCACCAGGCCGTCGGCCAGGCGCAGGGCGGTTTCCACCGAGTCGATCAACCGGGTGCGCACCGCCGGGCGCACCGCCAGGCGGTCGACCAGGGCCATGATCTCGTGGCGCTTGTTCTTGTTGAGCTTGGGCATCTCGTCCAGCTCGAGGAGCCGGCCGTCGACGCGCGCGCGCACGTAGCCATCGCGTTTAAGCGCCGCGAAAACCTCGCGGTTCTCGCCCTTGCGCCCGCGGACCAGCGGCGCGAGTACCATGATGCGCGTGCCGACCGGCAGCGAGAGCGCCTGCGCGGCGATGTCCTCGGCGGTCTGCCGGCTGATTTCCTTGCCGCACTTGGGGCAGTGCGGCGTGCCCGCGCGGGCGTAGAGCAGGCGCAGGTAGTCGTAGATCTCGGTGCTGGTGGCTACAGTCGAGCGCGGACTTGCCGAGCCCGAGCGCTGCTCGATGGCGATGGTGGGGGTGAGCCCCTCGATGGCTTCGACGTCGGGCTTGTCCATCTGCCCCAGGAACTGGCGGGCGTAGGCCGAGAGGCTTTCCATGTATCGCCGCTGGCCCTCGGCGTAAATGGTATCGAAAGCCAGGGAACTCTTGCCCGAGCCGGAGACTCCGGTGATCACCACCAGCTTCCCGCGGGGCAGGTCCACGTCGATGTTCTTCAAGTTGTGCGTGCGCGCTCCGCGGACCTGGATGAAGGACTTGGACATGCAGTTTCTCCATGGCGCTTTTTCGCGCCCGGCGTAACCCGGCAATTATAGGCGGCGCGTCAAGCGCGGCAACCGCAGCGCGGCGGCGCGGGCGGCGGGCCGCTGCCAGAGATTCGACAATCGATCTTTGGCAGGGGGACAGCCTGTTCGTAAGCGACTGAACATAGGCTATATAGCACCGATAAGCACTATTCTGGCGATTTGTGTATATTCTGCTTGACATTCGCGCTAGTTCGGTGTATAATACATGCAGGTGATGATGATGAGCGATATGACGCGGGAGCAATACGAGACCCTGGCCCTTGAGCGCCTGGCCGAGCTGGCCCGGAGCGACAACGAGAGAATCGCGCTGGAGGCCGCGCGGACCATGCTGGCGCACCTGCGCCTGACCTCACCACAGAGAGGAGAATCCACAGATTGCACAGATTACGCAGATGAGAACCAGAGCCAGGAATTTGTAGGACAGAAATCTGTGACATCTGTGAAATCTGTGGATTGTGGTTCCCAAGACCCCGACATCGAGAGGGCGCGGGAGCACGTGCTGGCGGCGATGGACAGGTGCGCGGGGCTCTTGGATCACCAGAACCCCTTTGTCGTGCTGCGCGCCGCGCGGGAGATATTGCAGCACTACCGCCATCTGTGTCGCGAGCGGTTCAGGTGGACGGCGTGGAGTGAGGTGAGAGAGCGCAGCGAGAAGAAGCACCGGGGCGCGGCGGCGCGGGCCGAAGCAAGAGACCTCAGCCGCGAGCTGGCGGGGATTCGCAAGGCCGCCTACCGGGAGGAAAGCGGCGTCGAACCCTGGGAAGAGGCGTTTGAAGGCGGGGAGGAATACCGGGTCTGTCCGCCTCCGCCGATTGACTGGGATGCCCCTCAGGACGGCCCTTCCGGGTCTGCCTCACCCGACGAAGCGGAAGACGCCCCACCCCACCCTGACGAACGCGCGCCTCCGTGATCGGGTAGGCGGTAGTCGGTAAGAGTCACGGCAACGGGCAATTGAGCCCACGATTTCCCACTTGCCTCCCGACCCGCGCGCGGCTATGCTCTGACGGCGAAGAGGGGAAGGAACCATGCTCAAGTCATGCTTGGGAATCGGTGCTACGTCTGTTGTATATAGGGAGTGTTGCCAGCACGGCGGGCAGGAAGGATAATGAGCAAGGTGCCACGTCCCATCGTAGTCGATCTGTTCTCGGGAGCCGGCGGCATGACGCTTGGTTTCGAGCAGGCAGGCTTTGATGTGTTGACCTCCGTAGAGATAGACCCTATCCACTGTGCAACTCACGAATACAATTTCCCCTTTTGGCCCGTTATCTGTGCTGATATTGCAGGAATATCGGGCGCGGATATCCGCCAGAGGGTGGCGCTGGGGAAGCGAGACATCGATGTGGTCTTTGGCGGGCCTCCATGCCAAGGATTCTCACTGATCGGGAAGAGGGAACTGGATGACCCCCGGAACTCCCTGGTCCGCCACTTCCTAAGGCTCGTTCTGGAACTCCGGCCGAAATTCTTCGTCATGGAGAATGTACCCGGTCTCGTCACAGGCAGACACAAGGGTATCCTCACGGATTTGATATCGAGCTTCTTCGAGAACGGGTACACTGTCGAACATGACTACCAAGTGCTCAACGCAGCCGAATTTGGCGTTCCACAGAACCGACGCAGGCTCTTCCTCCTGGGATGCAGGCGCGGTCGGAAACTGCCCCAGTATCCGATACCGACTACCCGGCCAGCGGGCAGCAGCGGGAGGATGTGCGCATCCGGACGGACGCTACCCAGTGGGCCAACCGTGTTCGATGCCATCGGGGATCTGCCAGAGGTGGAGGAATACGAAGAGCTTCTGAAGCGGGACTGGATCATCGCGAAGTACTCGCGGGCCAGCGATTATGCGAGGGCACTTCGCAGGGACGGTAACGGCCGCGGGCTCCACTCGTACCCGCGGTCATGGGACAGCCGGAAGATGACCTCCAGCCTGCGCACCGTCCACACGCCACGCTCTATCAGGAGATTTGCTGCTACCAAGCACGGTGGAACTGAGCTGGTAAGCCGCTTCCACAAGCTTGATCCCAGAGGCGTGTGTAACACCCTTCGCGCTGGCACGGGAAGCAACAAGGGGGCATTTACCTCTCCGAGACCCATACACCCCTTCACACCGCGTTGCATAACCGTGCGGGAAGCTGCGCGACTTCACGGTTATCCCGACTGGTTCAGGTTTCACGCGACGAAGTGGCATGGATTCCGACAGGTCGGAAACTCCGTCCCGCCCCCGCTCGCGAGGGCGGTGGCGGCAGAAGTCATGCGCGCATGCGGGTGCCGGTCCACGAAACCGAGAAGGAAGGGGACGCTGGGAAACGAGTCCCTTCTCCGGTTAAACATGCGCGAGGCAGCTGAGAGGTACGGGGTCGACCCTGGCATCATGGGTTCCCGTACGAGAACGACGGCATGCACCTCCGATGACAGGTAACAAGCACTGAAGGTGGACAGGAGCCCGACATGGCGGATGGGAAGACGGCTCGGTATACGGCCATCATGGAAGCCATTTTCAAGAAACACTATCGCAAGGGACGCGACCGGTTCCTGTTCGACCGCGACGAGATTGGCGAGACCTGCGTCACGCTCGGGATAGAGCCTCCCCGAAACTTCGGCGATGTCCTCTATTCTTTCCGCTTCCGCAAGTCACTGCCAAGGAGCATCACGCGGACGGCCTCCGCAGGCCGGGAATGGGTCATATTCCTCGCCGGCAAGGCGAAGTACAGATTTCGTCTTGTGACCAACAGCAGGATACTGCCTCGCGACAATCTCCTCTGTGTAAAAATCCCTGACGCCACTCCCGAGATCATCACGAAGTACGCAATGAGCGACGAACAGGCACTACTCGCCAAGGTCCGCTACAACCGGCTCATCGATGTTTTCCTCGGGCTGACAACCTATTCTCTACAGAACCACCTGCGGACCACGGTAACCGGGATAGGACAGATTGAAATAGACGAGGTATACGCGGGAGTGGACCAGAGCGGGACTCACTTCATCATCCCCGTACAGGCGAAGGGCGGCAAGGACTTGCTCGGCGTCGTGCAGGCCGACCAGGACCTCCACTTCTGCGAGGAGCGGTTTCCTGAGCTTGCCTGTCGTTCCGTTGCCGCTCAGTTCATGGACAGGGATGTGATCGCGCTCTTCGAACTGACGCTGTCCAACGACGAGGTCGTTGTCGTTCAGGAAAGACACTACCGACTGGTTCCGGCTGACGACATTACAGACGCAGATCTCAGGCTGTACCGTCAAGACTCAAGCCGGCTCCCGCGCAAGGGAATGCGTCGGAAGAAGTAGCTGCCTTGTCCTCGGAATCCGCGAAGCCGGGGGTCGCCAATCCGAGAGCGGTTACCGATAGAATGCTTGACAGTCTAGTGGCCCAACACACTGCGACGGACATCTTGAAGAGGGATATTTGAGACTGGTTCAATAGCCCTCGCGGGCAAGGCTTTCCAACCCGTTCTCCCGCAGCCCCCCCTCCCCCCCCGCCCCTTGACTCCCCCCGCCGTCCGGGATATGATTGCTGCGTCTGAAGTTGTGGGGGAGGAGAGTCATGGACGCAGTCCCGACACTGGTGGGCATCTCCGGTCACGTCGACGGCGCGGTGTACCCCTTGGAATACGGCAAGAAGGTGGTCATCGGCCGCAGCCGCTCGGCGGACTGGTCGCTGATTGGACTGGAAAGCTGGGCGTCGAAAAGCCAGGAAGAGCAGGAGAACGACCACGCCTTCCGCACGGTGAGCGGCAAGCACTTCGAGATCACCATGTACAACCTGGGCTCCATCGAACTGGTCAACATCTCCTCCAACGGCACCCGCCTGGACGGCAAGACCGTGGACCGCGTTACCATCACCGACGTGGCCACCAACAGCCACGAGATCGCCTTCGGCGCCGACGAAGTCCTGCGCCTGGAACTGCGCGAAGGCGAAGGCGGAACCGGAAAGGCCGGCGCGGTGCTGGACGACACGCTTGAGAAGATCTCCGACGGCGACGGCGACGGCGAGAAGCCCGACGAGAAGCCCGACGAGAAGCCCGACGAGAAAAACGAGAAGGACGAGAAGGACGAGAAGGACGAGAAGGACAAGGAAGAGGAAAAGAAGTGAAGCCCGAACCGAAAACTGCCGGGGCACACGCGCCCCACTGGGAGGTGCCGCCGGGCGGCGGCGCGGGGGATTGCTGCCCTCCGCGGACGACCGCCGGCAGTTCCCTGCCACGCCGGACCCCCATCGGCTGATTGATTCCCCTCCCCACCCACTGCAATCCGGAGAAAGGGTTCTGCCATGCCTGCCAAAAGAAAGTCCGGGCCTGCCAAACGTAAGTCCGGCGGTCGGGCTGACCGCGTCCACATATTCGACACCACCCTGCGGGACGGCGAGCAGTCCCCGGGAGTGAGCCTGAACCTGAAAGAGAAGCTGACCCTGGCCAACGCCCTGACCAAGCTGGGCGTCGACATCATCGAGGCGGGGTTCCCCATCTCCAGCCCGGGTGACTTCGAGGGCGTGCGCGCCGTGTCCGAGGAGGTCAAGGGCGTTACCGTGGCGGCCCTGGCCCGCTGCCTGGAGAAGGATATCACCCGCGCCTGGGAGGCGGTGCGCCGCGCCGAAGACCCCTTGATTCACGTCTTCCTGGCCACCAGCAAGCTGCACCGCGAGCACAAGCTGCGCCGCGCCCGCCGTGAAATCCTGCGCCTGGCGGTCAAGGGCGTGGAGACCGCCCGCTCGATGTGCAAGAAGGTGGAGTTCAGCCCGGAGGACGCCAGCCGCACCGAGCCGGACTTCCTCGCCGAGGTGGTCGAGGCGGTCATCGACGCCGGCGCGAGCATCGTCAACATCCCCGATACCGTGGGCTACACCGTGCCCGCGGAGTTCTCGCGGGTCATCAGTCACCTGATCGCCAACGTTCCCAACGTTAATGAGGCGGTGATCAGCGTGCACTGCCACAACGACCTGGGGCTGGCCACCGCCAACAGCCTGGCCGCGGTGTCCGCCGGCGCCCGGCAGGTGGAGTGCACCGTCAACGGCATCGGCGAGCGCGCCGGCAACGCCGCCCTGGAGGAGGTGGTCATGACCCTGGCCACCCGCAGTGACTTCCTGGGCAAGTTCAAGACCGGGATCAACACCCGGCAGATAGCCGGGATCAGCCGACTGGTGGCCAGCGTCACCGGCATGCCGGTGCAGCGCAACAAGGCAATAGTCGGCGAGAACGCCTTCGCGCACTCCTCGGGCATCCACCAGGACGGGGTGCTCAAGGAGCGCAGCACCTACGAGATCATCGATCCCCATGACGTGGGCGTGGCCGAGAGCGCCATCGTTCTGGACAAGCACTCCGGCCGGCACGCGCTCAAGAGCCGCTCGGCCAAGCTGGGCTACTCGCTCAGCAAGCCGGAGCTCGACGACCTCTTCGTGCGCTTCAAGGAGCTGGCCGACAAGAAGCACGAGGTCTACGATGCGGACCTCGTGGCCCTGCTGGAGAGCGAGGTCTCCGAGGCGCCCAAGGTCTACGAGCTGGTGGACCTGTCGGTGACCGCCGGCACCAGCGTGATACCCACCGCCACGGTCACCCTGCGCCACGAGAAGGAGATACTGCGCGACGCGGCCTGCGGCGACGGCCCGGTGGACGCCATCTACAAGGCCATGGAGCGGCTGACCGGGTTCTCCGGCAAGCTCCTGGACTACGGGCTGCGCGCGGTCAGCCGCGGCAAGGACGCCATGGGCGAAGTCACCCTCACCGTGGACTTCGGCGGCCTCACCGTGCACGGCCGGGGGCTCTCCACCGACATCGTGGAGGCCAGCGGGCGGGCCTACCTCGAGGCCATCAACCGCGCCACGGCCCGGGGCCGGAAGAAAACCCCCCGGCGCCGCGGGAATAAACGGGCCAAGCGGAAGCGTTAAGCGTTAGAACACCAGGAACCGCGGAACGAACACAGGAGCGGGAAATGCCGGTGCCCTGGGAGTCAGGCGAGCTCGACGAGCTCTACTTCTACACCCGGATCAAGGTCCGGCAGTGGCTGGACCGGGAAGTCCTGGTCCTGGTGGTCGAAGGCCACCTGGGCACCGAGGGCGCCGGCCGGGAACTGGCCGCGCTGCTGCTCCAGGCCGCGACCCAACCGGTACGGGGGGTGGTCCTGGACTTCAGGAAAGTGACATTCTTGCCCAGCAAGGTGCTGCCTTCGCTGGTCTCGCTGCGGACGCAGCTGGCCAAGCGCGGAGGCATCCTGGCCATCGTGGCGCCCACCGAGCGGGTCAACCGGCTGCTGGGTCTGGTGGGCATGGAGAAGGCCATACTCATCGGCCCCGACGCGGAAGAGGTTTACGAAGCGGTCCGCAAGGGCCTCGCTGACTAGGCCCCAGGGGTTCAACGAAAACGGTCTCGCCCGTCACCGGCGGGCGAGACCGTTGCGGAAATCCGATGACCGCGCGCCTCCCGCGGCGGTTATACAACCCTCGCGGTTGGCCCCGAGGCTTGGGGGTCAGGGGGTGGTCTGCCTTGACTGAGCGGGTTGCGGCCGCTAAACTTCCGACAGAGCGTTTTCCGCGGTGGACCGGAAAGGGGAGTTCCTTGAGCACCCTGGGCGGCAAAGTCTGGCGTTTCGGTAACGACGTCAATACCGACGAGATCATCCCGGCACGGTACCTCAACACCTCCGACCCGGCGGAGCTGGCCGCCCACTGCATGGAAGATGCCGACCCGGATTTCATCAAGAAGATGAAGCCCGGCGACTTCATCGTCGCCGGAAGCAACTTCGGCTGCGGTTCGAGCCGCGAGCACGCCCCGCTGGCCATCAAGGCCGCCGGGGTGGCCGCGGTGGTGGCCGAGAGCTTCGCGCGCATCTTCTTCCGGAACGCCATCAACGTGGGCCTGCCCATCCTGGAGTGCGCGGGGGCCGCGAAGATCGCCAACGGAGTGGCGGGCGAGCTTGACCTGGCCGCCGGCCGCTTCCGGTCCGGGGGCCAGGAATTCGCCGGCGCGCCCTATCCCCCCGCCATGCGCAGGCTTATCGACGCCGGAGGCCTGATGCCTTACGTCGCCGGCAAGCTCGCCGCGTCCGGGAACAAGGACTAGGCGGAGGAGGCGGTGGCCGCGCGCGGGGGTCGGGCCAAGAGCGAGATTCTCAACACCCAGACGGACGAGGCGCTCATGTCCCGCGTGGCCCGGGGCCACGCCGACGCTTTCGAGATTCTGCTCGACCGCCATTTCAACTCGGTGACCACCTTCACCTACACCTTCTGCCGCGACCGGGACAAGGCCCAGGACCTCGCGCAGGAAATCTTCATGCGCGTGTTCCGCAACGCCGCCAGCTACCGGCCGGTGGCCAAGTTCACCACCTGGCTCTACCGGGTGGCCTCCAACCTGTGCATCAACGAGGCCAAGAAGGCCAAGCTGCGCAAGACCGTTTCCCTCGACGGGCCGGTGGGCAACGACCCCGAGGCCAGCCGCATAGTCGAGAAGATGGCCAGCGGCGATCCCGGACCGCTGACCAACGCGGAGCGTCGCGAGGCGGGCCGACTTATCGAGGAGGCCATCTCCGCGCTGCCCGACGACCAGCGCACCACCCTGATCCTGGTCGAGCGCCAGAACCTGCCCTACAAGGACATCGCCGAGATACTGGGCGTGACGGTCAGCGCGGTGAAGATGCGCGTGAAGCGCGCCCGCGAGAACCTTCGCGAGGCCCTCAAGTTCCTGGACGCCTCAAAGTGATGGAGGACTAGGGAATTGGACTGCGAAGAAGCCAGGGAGCTGCTTTCCCCCTACCTGGATCGGGAGCTGACTCCCGAGGAAATGACGGCCATCGCCGAGCACCTGGAGGACTGCAAGGACTGCGCGGAGCAGAGCACGATCTTCGGGCAGCTTTCCAGGATAGTCAAGCACTGGGAGGGCATACGCAGCCCGGAGGAAACCAGGCGCGAGCTGGTGGAGAAGATGCGCAGGGCCGGCACCCGCAAGGAAGGCAAGAAGACCCTTCCCCTGGTGCTGTTGGCCCTGCTGGCCGGGGCGCTGCTGCTGGGCGGGGCCGCGGCCCTGGTCGTCTGGCTGCTGGGGCGGGGCGGGCCTTCCGGAGATGGCCGGACGGTGGCCGCCGAGTGCGTGCAGACCGAAGGGCGGGTCGAGGTGGTGGTCGAGGACGGGGCGCGGGTCGGCGTGGAAGGCCGCCGCCGGCTGTACGCCGGCCAGAAACTCGTGTGCGGTCGCGGCTCGGCCGCGCAGGTGGAAATCCCGGCGGCAAAAGACCCCCGGCTGCGTCTGGTCCTGCGGGGCCCTGGACAGATCGAGATCAACCAGCCTACGCCGAGCCTGCTCGAGGGCAAGCTGGTCTTTCACTTGAAAGCCACCATGGCCGACGGATCGGGCTATCCCATGAAGGCGGGGGAGGCGGGTCGCTGGACAGTGGTGCTGCCCCGGGATCACAACCCTACAGTGGGGATGATCGAGCTAACTCCCGAGGGCGGCATCCGCGTCGCAATGCTGAAAGGCAGCGTTCGCCTGGGGACGGGGGGGCTGGAGGTCAAGGCCGGCACGGAGGTTACCATGGATTCCGGGGGGACGCTGAGCCCGCCCGGGAAGATCAGCAACCCCCAGGATTTCGACCTTCTGGTTAAGTAGCGCGGGAGGACGGCCATGACATTCCTCGACCGACGCCCGTCTTCCAGGTTATTGCTGCTGCTGTTCGCGGCATGCGTCTGGATGCTTGCGGCGGCGGGCGCGGGCGCCGGCGAGCCCGTCGAGAAGAAGCAACCGGCCGAGGAGTTCGAGGAGAACTTCGACGTCTATCTGGACGAAGACGAGGACGCCGACCGCCTGCTGCGCCTTGCCGCCCGCTACGCCGAGAGCCGCAAGTGGAAGCTGTGCCTGGAGAAGTATCTGGAATGCATGCGCCTCTACGGCGGACGGCTGACCCGGGCCGGCAGTCGCGACCGCGAGCTTTACCTCTCCGTGAGCGTGGCCGTCCGTCGCGAGATGGCCAGCGTACCCAAAGAGGGCCGCGAACTCTGGCGGCTGCTCAAGCTCGGCCGCTTCCGCAGCCGCGTCCGGGTGGCTTGCGCGCGCGGCTCCGACCCCGAAGAGCTGGCCGGGATCGCCCGCGACTTCGCCGGCCTGAAGTTCGCCGCGCGGGCGCTCCTCTATCTGGGCGAGGCCCGCTACGCCCGCGGCGACGCCGCGGGGGCCGTGGCCGCCTGGCGGCGGCTGCTGCGCGAGTACCCCGACGGAGACTATCCGCGCATCAAGGTCCTGGGCCGGGCCGGGCTGGCGGCCGCCGAAGCCGGCCTGAGCACCGAAGCGCGGGCCATCCTGGCCAGGCTCCGCAAGGAATCGGCGCTGGCCGAGGTCAACGCGGGGGGCAAGCCGCTGCGCCTGGTCGACGAAATCGAAAAGCGCCTGGCGGCCGCGGAGCGGCGCACGGGGATTGCGGTGTCGGGTTCCGGGCCTGCGGCCTGGAGCGTCCTGGGCGGGGACGCCACTCACAACCGCCCGGCGCGGTCCCTGGTCCGGCCCACCGTGCTGCGCTGGAGGCGCCAGCTGCCGGTGCCCGCCGGCTGGGCCGGCAATCCCCAGCTTCGGTACCTCCGGCGCTACGGGACGCAGATCAAGAAGAGCAAGGCTTGGCCCTTCCCGGCTTACCATCCGGCCGCCGCCGGCGAGCTGGTCTTCGTTTCGGGGGACATGGGCATCACCGCCTTGCGGGCCCACGACGGCGAGCTCGCCTGGTCCGCGCCCAAGGGCGAGAAGGGCGTCGCGGTCGGCTGCGGACTGGTCGGCCCGGCCCTGACCGGCGGGGCGCTGGTGGCCCGGCAGGGACGCCTGGTCATGGGCAGCGGTTACGGCTACCGGAACGTCTCCTCTTCCTCCGGGCTGCTCCTGCTGGAAGCGCTGACCGGCAAGAAGCTCGGCGAGAAGGAGCGCATCCAGTCCCCGCTGGAGATCCCCAAGGACGAAGACCAGGAGGAAGGGGAGCCGGCAGCCGACGCAGTCCGGGCCCAGCTTATGCGCGCCGGGCAGGCCGGGCAGGCCGGGAAGCGCACCCAGTTCACCAGCGTGCCGGTGCTGGCCGAGGGGCGGATCTACTGCGGCCTGATCCGCAGCTCGACCCAGCCGGAGTACGAGCTGGCCTCCTTTGACCCCAAGAGCGGCAAGCTGCTGTGGCGCGTCTTCCTGTGCGGGGCCGCGCCGGTGAGAGGCGCCATGCCGTCCAACATGGGTTGGGGTGGCAGGCAGGGCGCGCCGCTTTCCGAGATCGGCCAGCCGCTGGCGGTCGCCGGCCGGACCATCTACGTGGTCACCAACCTGGGTGCGGTGGCCGCCGCCGACGCCGATGACGGACGCTTGAAGTGGCTGCGCCTGTATCCCCGCTACTCGCCGAGCGACGGGAAGGTCGTTGATCGCCGGAACGTGAGGATGGGACGGAGCAGCTACCAGTCCCCGGACCGGGGCACTGCGAACATGTGGGAGCCCTGCGCCCCGGTTCTGACCGGTGGGCTGCTGATCGCCGCGCCCCAGGATTGCGACTATCTGTTAGCCATCGACGCGGAGACCGGGCGGCTGGTCTGGCGCGCCCCGCGCGTGGGACTCCGGCGGCTCCTCGGCGCGGTCGACGGCAAGGTGGTGCTCAGCGGTGCCGACCAGGTGGTGGTCCGCGACGCCGCCGACGGCCGGGCCCTGTGGCGCAGACGGCTGGGCGGCCGGGTGGTGGGTCACGGTGCGATGGGCAAGGACTACGTGGCGCTCAGCACCACCAAGGCGCTCGAGGTCCTGAACCTGAGCGGCAAACCGATCTTTCAGTACAAGTGGAAGGAGCCCAAGACCGAGGCCGGCAACGTGCTGGTCCACGGGGAGAACGTCTACACGGTCAGCGCCACGCACATCAACGCCTACTGCGACCTGGACGAGATCACCAGGCGCCTGGTCGCCGAAGCCGGAAAGAAGCCCCGGGCGGCCCTGCCGCGCTTCCTCACCGGCGCGCTCGAACTGGCCGGCGGCCGACGCGAGCAGGCCATCGCCACGCTGGAAGCGGCCCTGGAGCGAGTCAAGCCCGCGGAGCGCTACGCGGGCGCCTCGCTGGCCAAAGCCATCCGCGGCAAGCTCTGGCAGTGTCACTGGCAGGGCGCCCGGAAGGCCATCGGGAAGAAGAAGCACGAGGCCGCCTTGAGGCACCTGGACTTCGCCCTGAAGTGCGCGCCGGACGCCGAGCACGCGCCGCGCACGCTGCTGGCCCGCGCGGGCTGTCTGGAGAAGCTGGCCCGCCTCACCGAAACGCTGGAGACCTACCAGAAGCTCCTGGCCGAGTATCCGGAGGCGCCCTGCGAGCGGCCCGACGGCTCGCGCCTGCGGACCTGGCTGCTGGCCAAGGGCGAGATAGCCCGCCTGCTCGAGAAGTCCGGCCCGGAGGCCTACGCCAAGTACGAGGAGCGCGCCGCAGAGCTCCTGGCCGAGGCCCGCGAGTCGGGCAAGGGCGAGCTCGCCCAGAAGCTGGTTGCGCTCTACCCCAACAGCAAGTCGGCCGGCCAGGCGTTGCTGCTGGCCGCGGAACTGGCCGCCAAGGCCGGCAGGTACGACGTCGAGCTGCGCTGCCTGCGCAGGCACATCTTCCTGCGGGGCGGCGGGCCGAAAGTCGGTGAGGCCCGCGCCCGGCTGGCGCTGGCCTACGCCCGCCGGGGCTACCTCGGCGCTGCCCGGCAGATAGCCCGCCAGCTGGCCGCCACCGGCGGGAAGCTAACCATAGACGGGAAGGATCTCGACCCCGCCGAACTCGCGCCCCCCCCGCGCCCGGCGGCGACCCCCCCGCTCGTCGAGAAGTGGCGGGTTAAGCTGAAAGGGGCCTCCCTGGTGCCCGGCTGCGCCGGGGACTCGCAACTGGTCTTGATCGGGGCGGGCCGCATCACCGCGGTGGACGCCGAGAGCGGCAAGATGCTGTGGAAGTTCGAGCCCGACAAGGCCGGGCTCGGCGCGCTCAACCCCTACCAGTACCCCGGCCGGGAGCAGATGCGTATCGACGGCGACGCGGTCATAATCTCCATAGGCCGTCAGCGCGCCGCGCTGGACCGGACCACCGGCAAGCTGCGCTGGAAGACCGAGGTGCGCACCGACCAGACCCGGCGTTACTACGGGGGCCAGTACACGGGGAAGGGACGCGGGGGCTCCTCCGCCGCGGACGGGGTGCTGGCCTGCCGGGAGTCGGTCAGCAAGGTGGACCAGCTGGGCAACGGCGAGCAGCGCAAGCTGATTCGGGCCCTTTCGGTCGACGACGGCAAGGAGCTCTGGACCCTGTTGGTCTCCAAGCAGGAGAACACCGGCAGGAGCCGTTACTACGGCCGGGGCGCGGGCGGGCTGGGCCGCACCGCAGACGGGAGGCTGGCGGCCTGGGGCCACACGCCGCAGACCCACCGGCCCAAGCGGACCAAGCAGAAGACGTCTTTCATGATCATCGACGCGACCACCGGGAAGGTCACCCGGCGCTTCGAGGCCAAGGACGTATCGCCGGTGGGCCTCTTCCGTGACCGGCTGATCTGCCGGTCACAGCAGCAGAAGATGGTCGCCTTCAACCTGGACGGCAAGAAGGCCTGGATCGGCACCGGGCGCTGGAACCTGCTGGCCTCCTCCGATAGGCAGGGCAAGCTGATAGTCAGCATCCAGGTCCGCTCCGGGGGAGTCTACCGCCAGGACATCGCCGCCATTGATGCGCGGGGAGGCAAGCTGCTCTGGAAGCACTCCTCCGGGAAGACCAGTCGGTACTCTCGCAGTTACTACGGCGGCCAGCGGCTCGCCGATATCCTGCCCGACCGGCTGATCATGACGGAGAACCTCGGCTACACCTATTACAACCCCTACGCGCAGCGCAGAGCCAACCTGAAGGTATGGGACATGAAGAGCGGCAAGATTCTCTGGAAGAGTCCCTTCGTTCCCGCCGGGCACACCCGCGCGGCGGGCCGGAAGCACCTGGCCTGCGCCTTCATGAAGGTCGAGCAGCTGGACAAGGACGGGAAAGTCATCGTGCGACGGCGGCCCAACAGGTGGGGCCGGGTCGTCGGCGTCGGGCAGCAACAGGTTGAGGTCAAGGCCATGCGGGTCAGCACCGTGGTGCGCGTGTTCGACATCGACGGCGGAAAGGCCCTCTGGGAGTGGGTCGAGACCAAGCGTATCGAGGGAAAGGGCAACCAGCCGGTCTGGACCTGGTACCAGGGCCGGAGCGGCGGCCGGGTCAGCGCCACGGCCCGGGGGCTGCTGATTTCCACTCCGGACTCGGTGCTGTTGCTGGCCCCGGCCAAGAGCCCGGAATCGGACCCGGAGCCCGACGTAAAGCCCGATAAATAAGCGGTTTACGAAGGCCTTTTTTCGGCTTTTTGCGCGGTGACCGGTCCTGCATTATAGATGTTCTAGAACCCTCATGGTTTCTCTTCTCCTGAGTCATTTGCGCTTTTCCTTATAATGGGGGCGGCTTGTTCTGTGTTGGGGGGGGCTCCATGGTGATCACGGACCACTTCGCAGCTGGCAGCCGCACCCGCTTCGGGCTCCGCGCGGCGGGATTCGCGCTGCTCCTCGCCGCTCTGGCCGTGCCCGCGCTTGCCAGAGAGAAGGAAGAAGAGGAGGAGTTCGACCCGCGCGTGTACCTCGAAACCGAGGACGAAGCCTCGGGCCTCATGCGCGCCGCCTGGCTGGCCAGGGAAAACGGCAAGTGGCGCATGGCCATCGAGAAATACCTGGAGGTCGCCCGCGATTACGGCCATACCGTCTACCGCCAGACCGACCGCCTCTACCTGCCCATGCAGGTAATGGTCCGGCGCGAGCTGGCCGGACTCCCCAAAGAGGCCAAGAACCTCTACAAGATACTCAAGAACCGGGAAGCGGAGATGGCCTACAGGCGCGCGCTGGCGCGGGGCTCGCGGACGGAGATGGAGAAGATATCCATCAACTACCCCTGCCTGCCGTCTGCGCCCCGGGCCATCTACCTGCTCGGCGAGTGGTCCCGGGCGCGCGGCCAGGCCGGCCGGGCCATTTACTACTGGCAGCGCCTCATGGTCGAGTACCCTGACTGGAGCGAAGCGGGCCGGGTGTCCCTGCTGACCCGCGCGGCCCTGGTGGCCGCCGACGCCGGCCGTCGCGCCGAGGGCGAGCGGTTGCTGGCGATGCTCAAGAAGACCAGCGGACTGGCCAGGCTGCGGGTGGGCTCGAAGGAACTGCTGGTCGCCGACGAGATTGCCAGGCGTCTGAAGTCCGTCGGTACGGCGATGGCCGCCCAGGGCCAGGCGGGCTTCTGGCCCTCCATCGGCGGCGGAGCGGCCCACGACCAGCCCGTCGCCCGCATGGTCGACGCCGGCGTCCGCCAGTGGAAGCTCAACCTGGGCGGAACGCCCAAGGTCAACAAGCGGCGTAATTACGGGCGCTCAACCGTTGTTTCCTCCACGGTGCCGCGGCGGCATCCGGTCTCGGTCGGGGAGCTGATCTTCCTGGCCGGGGACACCGACGTTATGGCCGTGCAGGTCGAAAGCGGCCAGATTATCTGGCAGGCCTCCAAGGGCCGCCCCAACCCCAAGCTGCCGGTCAGCCGGATGACCCTGCCGGCAATCGGCGGGGGCAAGGTTTTCGTGGCCCTGGGCGCCCCCCAGAAGCAGGCCGCCCGCCGCTTCGGACGCCAGCAGACCACGTTCAAGACCAAGGTGACTCTGCGCGCCTACGCCGCGAACGGCGGCAAGCTCAAGTGGGAAAGCGGCCATCACGAGAGCGCCAAGACCAAGGAGTTCTTGCGCGGCGTGGACCTGGCCTCCACGCCGGTTTACGACGGCGGCTATGTCTACTGCACGGCGGTCAAGCGCGGATCGATCAGCGACGCCTACATGCTCTGTTTCGACGCGACGGACGGCCGCCTGGTGTGGAAGACCTTCGTCTGCGCCGGCTATCCGCTGCGGACCGGCTACTACTACAACGCGCAGAGCGTGTCCGAGGACAGCCTGCCCCCGGCCGTAAGCCAGGGACTGGTGGCCTTCGCCACCAACCTGGGCGCCGTGGGGGTGATGGACGCGGGCAGCGGAGACCCGTTGTGGATATACCTCTACGATCGCATCGAAGCTAAGGCCTCCAACAACCGCTTCCGCCGGACCACGACCACCAAGGTGAACATGTGGGCGCCCTCGGCGCCGATCATCAAGGACGGCGTGCTCTACGTGGCACCCCAGGACTCCCGGAAGCTGCTGGCTCTGGAGCTGACCACCGGCAAAGTCCTCTGGAAGTCCCCCCGGGGCAAGCTCACCTACCTGGTGGGCATCAGCGGCGACGCCCTGGTATGCGCGGGCGGCAAGGAGGTAGTGGCCTTCTCGGCGCGGACCGGCAAGCGCCTGTGGCGCAACCGGCTCGCCGACCAGGTGGCCGGGCTCGGCCTTCTCGGCCGGGGGTTCGCGGTGATCCCTTCGACGTCGCGCCTCCAGCGCTTTGACCTGAAAACCGGCAAGCTCAAGGCCAGCTACCGCTTCAAGAGCGGCTCCTCCGAGAGAGGCAACCTGGTCATCTCCGATGACGTGCTGATCAGCGTCGGCAAGACCTCCGCTGGCGGCTATTACTCCTGGGACGAGATCACCGGCAAGCTGAACAAGCAGATCGCCGCGGCCCCCGAAGCCGCCGAGCCTCGAAGCAAGCTCGGCAGCGTGCACTTCTCCGCTGAGAAGTACCGCGAGGCGTCGGCCTACTTCAAGGCGGCCCTGGCCCGGGCCAAGCCCGGCGAACAGATCCGCGGCATAGCCCTGGCCCCCATGCTCAAGCGCCAGATATGGAAGAGCCACTCCCTCCTGGGCAAGGCGCTGGAGAAGGGGAGCAAGTTCCCCCAGGCCCTGGAGGACTTCCGCGAGGCCCACAAGTACGTCCAGAATGATCGCGAGCGGATGACCGGGCACATGCGCTTCGCCCGCTGCCGCAAGGGCCTCAAGGAGTGGCCGGCCGCGGCGGCCGAGTACCAGACGGTGCTGGCCCGCTTCGGGCAGGAGACGCACACCGGGCCCTCCGGCAAGATCAAGGTGATGTCCGGGCCCTTCGCCAAGGCCCAGATCGACCGGCTGATCAAGGACCACGGCCGCGAGGTCTACGCGCGCTTCGACGCCGAGGCCCGCGAGCTGCTCAGCAAGGCCACGGAGAACCGCAACGCGAAGACGGCCATTGGGATTATCGATGTCTACCCCAACAGCGCGGTGGTGTCCCCGGCGCTGGTCCTGCTCAGCGAGATACAGACCGCGGCCGGGGCGCATGCCAAGGCCGCCCAGCGCCTGCGCGAGCACCTCTGGAAGCGTCCCAAGTCGCCGCGCAAGCTGGAGGTCCGCGCCAGGCTGGCCCTGGCCTACAAGGCCCAGGGCATGGGGGCTCTCTCACGGTCCATGATGCGCCGGATGGTGCGCAGCTGGAAGGACCAGAGCTTCGACATGGCCGGCAAGACCTGGACGGTGAAGGCCTTCGTCGAGGCCCACATCCCCAAGGGCAAGCTGCTCGGCGGGAGCTCGCCCCTGCCGGAACTGGGCGCGCCGCTGATCACCGCCTGGCAGGTGCGCCGGACCGGCGCCCGGCTCATTCCCAAGGCCAGCATTCACGACTTGACCGGCACGATCTTCCTGAGAGTGAACGCCCGGGAGGTCGTCGCCGTGGACATGACCACCGGGAAGACCATCTGGACCAAGGGGGGCTTCTCCGCCTTCGGGGGGAACAACTACATGATGAGTTCCCTGGCCAGTTCGAACGCGGTGGTGCTGGGCAGCGGCAGCAAGCTGGTCGCCCTGGCGCCGGCCACCGGCCAGACCCTCTGGGAGTCGGAGATCCTGAAATCGGCCAAGGGGGCGCGGCTTTACAATCAGGGCTGCCCCCTGGCCGCCGGCGAAGGGGTGGTGGCCGCGGCGCCGTGCTACTATAGTCGCGAGGGGCGGCGCAATGTCCAGAAGTCCAGGGTAGTGGTGCTCGACGAGAACAGCGGCAAGCAGATATGGTCGAGCAAGTCCTGGAAGGGCCGCACGACCGACATGCTGATGGCCGAGGGCACCCTGTTCGTGGCCGGCTACGACCAGACAGGGCGGCGCAGCTCGATTACCGCTTACGAGATCGCCGACGGCTCGAAGCGTTTCAGCGCTCCGCTCACCGGGACGATTGCCAAGGGACAGATGACCGTTCGTGGCGATCTCCTGGTGGTGAGCAGCAACAACGTCGTCCAGTGCTTCGACACCGCCACGGGCAAGCTGAAGTGGCGCAACTCGGCCAGCCAGAACTACAACCGGCTGCTGGCTGTCGATGACTCCCGGGTGGTGGTTGTCGGGTACGCCTATGCCCGCGGCAAGCAGACCGTCACGGTCACCGCCTGGGACCTGGGAAGCGGCAAGAAGCTCTGGAGTTCGGGCGCGATGAACGGCTACATCCAAAACCGGGACTACC
>CBDUSI010000053.1:0-28944 GCA_965370045.1 uncultured bacterium
TTGGCTGGTTACAAAACTCCGGCTACGGAGTTACTCAATGCTAAAATGCTCTAGGTATCCATCAACGACCTTTGCGCGCAGTTCAAACCGGCTGAAGACGACCACTGTTTCCTTGTCGTCATCGTCAGCGAGTAACATATGGAGAGCTTCTCCCGAAACGTTCCCAGCCTCGTGCCAGAGGACGGCGCTAGGCTCCAGTATCTGCGGGCGTGTAGCACGCAGACAGATGGCTATGGTGACAGCAACCAAGCCAGCGAAAGCTACCAGCATGAAGACATAGAACTTCTTCATTCTCCTGTCCTGTCTATTTGACCGGTTTGATGGAGGTGGCCTGACCCCAATCAGGCTGACAGGCTGTCCACCAACTCAACCGCCGCATCGACCAGCAAGTCCGTCGCTTCCGGCCTGAGCGCCGAGGCCCCCGGGCCGTAGCCGCCCTCTTCGTGCGCCCGGCGCGAGCAGATGTAGCCCATGGCCAGGTCGCCGTAGGCCGTGGTCATGAACTTCGCCAGGCCCGCGCGCGCGCGAATCTGCCTGTCAATATCCAGGAAGCACTCACCGGGCAGGAAGACCGCCCCGAAGTCGCCCACGCGGAGCGCGGCTATTTCCGTGGCCATGTGCGCGCCGACCACCTGCTTGACGGCGCCGGAGTAAAGCAGGTCGCGATGAAACGGGCCGACGGCCTGCATCTTTTCCTCGGGGCCGGCGGACTCGTAGGCGGCCACCGCATCGGCCACCCCCGCGGCCAGGTCCGCGCGGGCGGGGTAGTCATCCCGGAGCGGCAGGAAAACGGGTTTGGCGCGCCAGAGAAGCGGGCCGGCGGCCAGCGGCTGGGCCGAGGATATCGCCTGGCGCACCGCGTCGAGGTAAACGCCGCCCAGGCGCTTTACGTCGGCGGTCCTTTCTTCAATGGCGTTGCCCGAACCGGTGAACTTGCCGGGGTTGATGTCCCCGCCGGCGCCGGTGAAGTGGACGCCCTCCAGGCCATCCTCTTCGAGCAGCCGCCTGAGGGCCTCGCCCGGGAAGTCGGCGGTGACGTAAGGCGCCTCGTCCCCGCCGGCCACGGTCACGTGGCAGGCGTAGTTCATCATGACGCCGAAGGGCTTGCCGCTTTCGAAGAAGGCCAGCGTCCTGACCAGCGGGTCGATGTCGCCCACGGGAAGCGCCCGGTGCTCCGGCCGCGCGCGGCTGGAGCGCATCCAGGGGACCGAGGGGTCGTCGTCGCGGAGGACCCCGCAGCGCCGGTTGCTGGCCAGGCCCTTCACCTCGGCCTCCCCGTAGCGGACCTCGACCGGCCGGGCGCTGTCTAACGCTTCGGCGGCGGCCTGCCCCGCGCCGCTCACCAGCTGCGCCAGAAAATGTTCGGAGTGGAAGGCCAGTCCGTAGGGGGCCAGCGCCTCGCTGCAGCCCGAGCGTGCGCCGGGGCTCTCGTGGCTGTGGGTGCTGTGGCAGACCACGCGGTCCGGGGACAGACCGGTCGCGGCCCGGACCGCCGTGCGCATCTCCTCGATGTCCCGGCGGTCCAGCCCGAGCACGTCCGCCGAGACCAGGCAGGCCGCGCGCTCGCCATCGCGCAGGGCGATGGCGCGCACGAAGACATCGTCCAGAATCCGCTGGCACTCGAAACCCAGCCCCTGGGCGCAGAGCGTGCGCAGCGGCGGGGTGATCTTGGCCTTACCGAATCCGGCTTCCAGCGTCATGATCGTCCCTCCGCGCCCAGTCTAGCCCCGCGGCGCGGCAGCTCAATCGGAAAACCCCCTGCGCGGAGCATACCGATAGGTCTCATGCTTCAGATGGCCAGCCGACAAAGGATGCTATGAGCCCGCCCCATGTGAATCGGAGGGTGTGTGTGAGGGCGTTTCTGTGGGCGCCCCCTGACGCCCCTTGAAGCGCCCTCCGGATTCCGGCGGGGATGGGACGAAGCGGTTCTATCCTACTCCGCTCGCAACTTGTCCAGGCTCGCCTTCATCACCTCGCGCACCCAGGGCAGGGGCTCGACGGCCAGCGCGGCCTTGAGCGCCGGAATGGACTTCTTGTCCCCCATGTACCCCAGCGACTCGGCCGCCTTGGCACGCCAGGCCTCCTGGTGCACGTACTTGAGATACTCGCGTATCTCCGGCGCGCTCTTGAGGTCCTTGAGCATGCCCAGAGCCAGGACCGCGTTGATCTTCGCCGGCCGGTAGTTCTCTATTATGCGCACCTTGCGACGCATCATCTCGCGCAGGCGGGGGATCAGCGAGCGGTCCCCGGTGCGCCCGGCGGCCAACGCGGCCAGGGACTGCTGCCCGGTGTGGTCGACGTTGAGGTACTTCTTCACCACCCCGGCGGTGCTCTCGTCGCCGATCACGCTGAATGTGTTCAGTATGGCTATCGAGGCGCCCTTCCCGCTGTTCATCACCTTCACCAGCGGCGGGACGAATTCCTTCCAGCCGTTCACCTTGGCCATGATGGCGATGATCGCGTCGCAGCGCTCCCAGAGCTTGGGGTCTTTGATGACCTCCAGCAGGAACGGCCGGATCTTGGTCCGCTTCGGGTCCATCACGTAGAGCGCCACAATCGTGTTGCCCTTGACACCCTTGGGGCGCTTGCCGCTCTTGACGTACTCGAAGAAGAACTTCTTGGTCGCATCGTAGGCCTTGGGGTTCCCGTGCTCAATCAGCTGGGCGAGGACCGTGTTCCTCAGCTCCTTATAGTCGGTGTCGACGTTGAGCTTGGCCAGGACCGCCTCCAGCGGCGGCAGCTTGATGGGCCGGTCGCGCTTGCCCAGGCTCCAACTCCCGCAGCTGTCGCCCGGCGGGCTCATGGGCGGGAGCTTGTGAATCTTGCTGGGCTTCTCCTTGACCTCGGTGCGGTTGCCCTTCCCGGTGGCCGGTATGGTCTCCACGATCAGTTCCTTGCAGACGCAGTCCTTCCACTGCTTGCCGGCGGCGATGATCTCGTAGGTGTAGGGGGCCTTCTCGACGATGGTGACGTTCTTGCGGCCCTTGCCCTGCGGGTCGTCCCACACGTAAGTCACTTTCAGCGCCGCGCCCTTGGCCAGCTTGCCGCGCACGGTGATCTTGTTCTTTCCGGGCCAGAGCTGGGGCAGCGCGAACTTGTTCTGCTGCACGTCGGTCTGGAAGGCAATGCTCTTCACCTGGCAGTCCGCGGGATTTCTCTTGGCCACCAGCTCCAGCTTCAGGCGGAAGGCGTAGCGCCCGAAGGGAGAGTTGAAGTCCTGGGGTATCGGTTTCTTCCTGGCGTTGGCCTTGGCCGCGTTCACGTCGAACTTCTTGCAGATCTTCGCGATCAGCTTCTGGTCGCCGACCTTATCGGCCGGGCATTCCCAGACCGGCTTCCAGGTCTTCCCGCCGTCCACCGAGAGGTGCAGGCGAATCGTGTCGTCCGCGCTCTTGCGCGCGAAGCTGAGCTCCACCTTGGCGTCGGAGACGATGTAAGGCGTCCGGAAGTGCCAGACCGCCGTCGCGGGCGCCCCGGCCGCCGCGGGCTGGAGCTTGCCCTTGGCCATGTTTGCCGGCGGCGCGGCCAGGCCTTTCTGCCACGCGGGGTCCGCGAGGTCCGGGGAATAGGTCCAGCGGCCGTTGCCGGGCTTGACGCTGTAAGGGCCGAGCTCGGACTTCTCGCACCACCAGCTCAGGTCCAGGCCCTTGATCTTCACGTCCTCGTCGGCAACCGACTGGTAGATCTTTCCCCAGTTCCCCCATATGCGCAGGAGCTTCTCGCCGGGGCGCAGGGCCAGACCCATGCGGTGCTTGGACCACCCGCCCTGGTAGCGGTGGACGGCAACGGTGCGCGTGAAGACGGAGTCGATGGTCAGGTCGTCGGTACCCAGCAGGCGCCGGGCCGAGCGGTCGAGCATGTACCTGCCCCGGTTGGCGTCGAAGTGGTGCCAGCGAGCCACCCCGTCGTAGTCGGTGAAGTGGACGTCGACCACGGTGTGGCCGGTGTACACCTTGGACCCCCGGTAGCCCATGGCCCGCCAGTACATTTCCATGGAGCGACTCACGCCCGAGCAGTAGTGTCCGCCGTAAACATTGAGCCACTTGAAGTAGTCGTCCCAGCATTTGTCCTCGGCGAAGGGCTCGTAGGGCGCGTTGCCGTTAATGACGCAGCGGCGCAGCCAGCGGAAGACCGCCAGGCACTTCTCGTGGTTGGTCTTGGCGCCTGAGAGGCGGTAGGCGTCCAGGCCGAACTGGCGCAGGTCGCTGGTGTCCGGCCAGCGGTCGCAGGTCACCCAGACGTCGGTGGCCGCCGGCTCGGCGCACAGGAAGGGTCCCGGGCTCGCCTCGTACTCGCCGCGCCAGTACTTGTGGTCGCGGCTGAGCTTGAACGCGGGCCGGCCTTCGCCCTCGCCCTCGCCTCCGCGCGAGCAGCCGGCCAGCACCGCCACTATCAGAAACGCTGATGTCATCCAAGTACCGATGCGCATCTTATCCTCCTCCAGCAGCGGTGTCCGTCCGCTGCTTCCTCCATACATATGTAATACACCGCGGGGGGCGTTCTTACCGGTTCCTTTTGTCGCGCCCTCGGGGAGAATCCGGGCAATCCGGAGGAGGGGGCGGTGTGCCGGTCCGCCGATTTCCCGCTCCGGCATCGTTGCTGTAACCGTTTCTGTCAACTGTGCTTATGCCTCACTCCGATCCTAAAGGAGGCCGCTTCTCACTTGGCCCGCGGCACTTCGTAGAACATCCGGGCGGTGGACAGGACCGCGTCGTCCTTGGGGGCATTGTGCCAGGCGTATCGGTAGACCTCGTCGTCGGCCGCCGAGGGCTTGACCGCCTGGTAGCCGCGCTTCGAGCCCCGGTTCCAGGCCAGCTTGGCCCACTTCAGCCACTCCTTGTCCCCGGTAAGCGAGTAGGCCCGGGCGAAGGTCCCCGCGAAGAACCGGGTGTAGTGCCCGCTGTGCTTCGCTCCGGGACCGGGACAGTTCTTGTGGGAGTCCAGCCACTCGCCGGGATCGTAGACCCGGTTCTTCTCGGGGAAGTCCAGGGTCGTGTAGTAGAAGGCCTGCTGGCATTTCTTGCTTATCTGGTACTTGCGGCCAAAGTCGGCCATCTGCACCGCGCGCTTCTTGAACACCTCGCTGCCGGAGAGCCGCCAGTAGCGCTCCATGGCGCTCTGCATGGTGACTTGTTGCCAGGTGCCCCCGTCGGAGCGCACCGTCCAACTCGACCCGTCCTTGGCTGTGACCACGCCCTTCTTGGAAATTTTTATCCCGTTCTTTTTCATGTATTCCTTGAGCTTGGGAGGCAAGAGGTCAGGCGCGAGGTTCTTGGTGGCCACGTAACCGGGGCCCGAGCCCCAGTAGATGAACCCGCGCGGGTCCCAGTCCTTGGCCTTCTGGACGACCTTGGCCATGTGGTCGGCGAGAGCGCGATCCTTGGGCTCGCGGGTGAGCTGGGCCAGGCGCAGAGCGCCCAGCCAGATGCGCGCGAAGCCGCGGCAGCCCCAGTAGCCGATGGCGACGCCCGGCTTCTTGCGACCACCCCAGGCGGCGACCTGCTCCACCAGGTCGCGGCCGGCCTCCAGAGCGTCGACGTCCCCGGTCAGGCAGTAGTAATCGAAGATGCCGCGCCCGTAGAAGTGGCAGTACTCCGACCGGCTGTCCAGCCATCCGTACTTCTTTGGGCCGCGCCAGCTGATGGTCAGGCCCTTCGATCCCTTGCGGCCCCGCTTGGTGTGGCCCTGGTACTCGAAGCCGTCGGTGCGGTAGGCGTAGTGGGTTTTGCCGAACTCGGCCCAGGCCCTGCCCCAGTCGAGGTAGCCGCGCTGGCCCGTGCGCAGGTACATTAGCAGCAGGCATTCGGCCGAGTCGGCCTCCGACTCGTAGTGCACCTGCTCGTAGGGGACGCAGGCGTCCGGCTGGTGCGGCATCTTGGGGTGCTTGCTCTCGTCGTCCCAGCCCTTCCAGCCCCACTTCTTGTAGGTGGCGACTTCGTCGGCCAGGGTTCCGAACTTCCCGTAGCCCATGGTCTCGGTCTCGCTGATCCAGACCGGGTCGGCCAGAGCGTGCAGCCAGCTGCGCAGCGCCTTCTGGCGGGAGTCGTTGGCCGCCGCGGTGCGCGCCCCAGCATAGAAGTCCAGCCACATCTCGGTGTCCTTGTGCGCGCAGTCGCCCAGGACGAAGAACTTGCCGGCAGCATCGTAGCCGTAGAGCGTCCTGCCGCCGCCGGTCGGGGGGGTGTTCCCGGGGGGCACGGCGAAGACCGTCGCCTCGCCGCCGGACAGGGACTGCTTGTAGAGCGTCTTGCTCCGCGCGCGGCGATAGGTCGAGGCTCCGGGGAAGCAGCCGCCGGCGTGGCGCTGGGCCAGGAGCAGTCCGGCTTTCCCGTCGCCAACGGCCGCCCAGTTGGGGCCCTTGCCCTGCTCGGCGCCCTTGACGGCCAACTTCAGCGAGAGCGTAGCTTCCTTAATCTTGGCGTCGAAGCCCGCAGTGGCCAGGGAGTTGCGCAGCGAGTGCTTCACGCGTACGGTGGAGAGCCCCACGAAGAAGGTCAGCCGCGTCGTATAGAATATGAACGCCTTGCCGGTTCCATCCACATAGGATCCGTCCAGACGCAGGGTGGCCCGCACCGGCCCTTTGTACTCCCATGACACCTTTGAGGGACGACCTGCCTTGAAGACCTTACCGGCGGGGTCGATGAGCTGGGCCGAACCGGGCCCGGCGACCTTCTTGCCGCCCAGTTCGACGGATTCCAGCAAGCTCAGCTTGGTTCGGTCGACCGTGAACTTGGCCGAGCCGGTGTCAACGGTCATGGTGTTGCCGGTCTCCCTGATTACCAGCGGCTTGCCCGGCGGAACGGCCCGGCCCTTCTTGACCACGAATTCCGCCTTGCCCCCGGCGGGCAGGTTCACCGGCACGTCGACGAGCGCCCACTGCACCGAGCCGTCCTCGTAGCCGGCCAGGCGGGAAAACTGCGCGGGAACCGGTTGGCCTCCCTTCGTGAAGAGCGCCAACTCGGAGACGTCCTTCACCTGCCCCTTCTTGAAGGGAACGCCCCCGACCGCCGGCTCGGCCCGGCGCGCGATCCCGGCCGGCTCGGCCACGGTCACCTTGACGGCCAGTTCCCCGGCGGCGGCTGCGCTGATCACGCCGACGAGGACCGCTCCGGCAATCAGCAGTGCGTTGCGCGCTCTCATCGTTCGTACTCCCTGTATCATTTGAGCCGACATTTCCCGGACGACTCCGCCCGGCCGCCCGCGCGGCCCTCACGGGCTGCCATCTTCTCTATCTTGCCCCTCCGCTCAAGCGATTTCCCCGCCCTGGACCCTTGGCCGAAAGCCGTACGCCTTCCACGCTCGTTGCCACCACCTCCATGACGGTCGCAGGTTCAAAGCAGGCAGTGTGATGGGCTCGAAGGTGACCATCAGGGACCTCTAACGGCCCAAGACAGCGGTTTCGACGGTTCTACAGCCTGACAGAGAACGCTTGACGGGAAGCTCGAAGTGAGGCATAAGCGTAGTAGATAGAAATGGTTACAGTAGCGAGGCCGGAGTAATGAATCGCTGGACAAGCACACCGACGTTGGATTTTCGGCGGCCCCGCCTCGCCTTAGAAGCGTCTAATCCGTATGCCACCAGGATCGGCGGCGGACCCGGCGGGAAAGGCCGACATTTCCCGTAATGATCCCGTTGCCTGCGCGTCCCTGCGGGGGAGATGAGAGCGAATTGGACAGCGAGCGGCTGGTCGAGGAATTCTACGAGCGCGTGGCCGGGTACGTGCGCATGCGCGTGCCGGAGAAGGACTGTGAAGACGTCGTCGGTGAAATCTTCCTGCGTGCCATCCAGCGTCGTGGCGAGGTCCGCGAGAAGGTCGGCCCGTGGCTCTTCTCGGTGGCCCGCAGCAGGGTCGCCGACTACTACCGCAGGCGGGAGGCGGAAATGAGAGCTGTCGCCGAGAAGCGCAACCGCAGCGAACGCGCCGCGCCGGGCAGCCTCTCTCCCCTGGAGCGCCTGACCCACGCGGAGTTCCGCAAGCGACTTCGCGCCAAGATGAACCAATTCCTCTCCGAGCTGGAAAAGGACGCGATCGCCTTCAAGTTCACTCAAGGCCTGAGCAATGTGCAGATAGCGGAGATTCTGGGCGTGACCCCCAACCGGCTGGGCGTGGTGCTGCACCGCGCGCTGGGCCGGCTGCGGAGTGCCATGCTCGAGGAGGTGTCAGATGTCGTTCCTGGAAGAGTTTGATCGCCGCGCGGGGGGCGAGGAAGTCCCCGAAGGCGAAAACAAGGAACTTCTGGACTTCGCCGACCTGGTGCGCTCGCGCCGGGCAGTTCCCAACGAAGAAGAGCGCCAACGCGTGCTGGCCCGCGTCCGGGCCGCCGGGGCGCGTCCTCGGAGAGGGTTGCCCTGGTATCTCCTGCGCACGGTCGCCGCGGCGGCCGTGGTCCTGCTCTGCGTCGGAGTCGTGGTGGCCACCAGGACTCCGCGCTCGGGGGGGCGGTCGGATCCCGATGACGGCCACATCACCAAGGGCGATCCCATCCAGATAGATGTCAAGGCGCCGGGCAAGGCCGAGGACCCCTTCGCCAAGATAGATTTCCCGACCGTCAAACCGCACGGCGTCACCAAGGACAAGAGCGTCGAGAAGCCCGGCGCGGCTCGGCGCGCGCGAGTCCTGCGCTCCGGCGGTCTGGTGATGCTCCGCCGCAAGGGCGAGGAGCGTTGGCGGGTGGCCGGCCGCGGCACTGAGCTGAGGGTCGGCGACACGCTGCGCACCTCCAGGCGCCTCAACTCCGGCGCGCGGCTCCTGGGACCGGAGGGGTCGCGGGTGGCCCTGGCCTGGGGCGGTGAGCTGCGCTTCGAGGGGCCGCGGGCCTGGCACCTGGCCGGCGGACGGGCCTTCTTTGACGTAGCCAAGCGCCCCGACCTCGGCGAGTTCCGGGTCTCGACTCCGGACGGGTCGGCCCGCGCGCTGGGCACCGAGTTCCTGCTCAGCGTCCAGACCAAGGGGGAGAAGCGCGCCACCTTCTGCTGGGTGGACGAGGGCAAGGTGGCCCTCGCCGGCGGGAAGGGCCAGAAGCTGGTCCTGGCCGCCGGCAAATCCGGCCGGCTGACCTCCGGCGCCGTCGTTCCCGCGAAGGCGGCCGGTGACGTCGACTGGCTCAAGATCCTGGAAGGCAGGGTCGACACCGACCACGGCATCGGCGAGCTTCTGGCCCGGGCGGTCGATGGCAAGAGCGCGCCCATGCAGCCCCTGGAGATCAAGAGTCACAAGGTCAGCGTCACGGTGGTCGACCAGGTGGCCCGCACCTTTCTCGATGAGGTATTCGTCAACAACACCTATCGCCGGATGGAGGGCGTCTTCTACTATACTCTCCCGCCCGACGCGGCGGTCAGCGAGTTCGCCATGTACGTCAACGGCAAGCGCGTCGAGGGCGAGGTCATCGAGCAGAAGCGCGCCCGCCAGATATTCGAGTACATCGTCCGCCAGCGGCGCGACCCGGCGCTGCTGGAGTGGGCCGGCGGGAACCTCTTCAAGATGCGCATCTTCCCCATCGAGCCGCGCAGCACCAAGCGCATCCAGCTGGGCTACACCCAGGTTCTCGCCCGCCGGGACGGCAAGGTCACCTACTCCTACCCGCTGGTCAGCGAGAAGCTGCTCAAGAACCCCCTGCACGACCTGTCCATCGACTTCCGGGTGCTCTCCTCCTTCGGGCTCAGGAAGCTGACCTCGCCCAGCCACCGGGTGGCCCGGGCGCTGGATAAGGACGGCCTGCGCGGGGCGCTGGCCTTCCGGGCGACGGACTACTCGCCGACCCGGGACTTCTCGGTGACGTACGAAGTCCCCGATGCGCCGGAGTGCGCGGTCTTCGGCAATCGGCCGAAGGGCAAGGGCGATAACTACTTCATGCTCCAGCTCTGTCCCCGGGCGAAGCTGCCCTCGCGGAGCGCGCCGCAGCGCATTCTGGTGATCGTGGACGGTTCGGCCTCCTCGGGCGCGCAGGACTACGCGGTGGCCGGGGAGTTCGCCAGCTCCGTGGCGGACATGACCTCCGGCTGGCAGTTCGGGGTGCTGCGCGGCGGGCAGAAGCCGGAACTCTTCGGCAAGGGCCTGGTGGCCGCCGGTCCGGGGCTGTCCGTCAAGGTCCGCGAGTTCCTGAGTAGTCGCCCTCCGCTGGGGGCCACTGACCTGTTAGCCACCTTCGGCGCCGCGGCCAAGGTCATCAAGCCCGGCGAGCGCGTGCAGATCGTCTACGTGGGCGACGGCGTGGAGACGCTCGGCGAAGTCGAAGGCTCGGCGCTGGCCGACCGCATCGCCGGGCTCTTCGAGGGGCTGGACGTCGAGATTTCCTGCGCGGCGGTGGGCTCCAGCTACGACCGGCAGGTGCTCTCGCGCCTGGCCGGGGCCACCGGCGGGGTCTTCGTCAGGGTTGAGGGTGCCGCGGGCGTGCACGCCGCGGTGGGCCAGATACTGGACAGCTTCTACCAGCCGCTGATCCGCGGGGTGCGGGTGCGGGTCGAGGGCCTGAAGGCCGACGACATCTACCCGGACGCGCCGGTCACGGTGGCCGACGGGGACACGCTCGTAGTCCTGGGTCGCGCGGGCCGCACCGGCCGCGGGAAGGTGATCGTCACCGGCCAGACCGCGGGGGGCGCCTTCCGCAAGACCTACGACGTGAAGCTGGAGGCCGACCCGGAGAACAACCGCTTCCTGCCGCGGCTGTGGGCCAAGGCGCACATCGACTCGCTGTTTGCACAGATGGGCCTGGCGGGCGCGTCGGAGGACTCGCGCCTCCGCCTGCGGATCATCGATACGTCTGTCCATTACCAAATTATGAGCCCCTTCACCGCCTTCCTGGTGCTGGAGGGCGAGGACCACTTCAAGAAGTTCAAGATCAAGCGCCGCAAGAAGATGTGGGACTGGCACGGCGACGCGGAGGGGATTTCCTCCACCGCGCGCGGCGGACAGGTGGTGCCGGGGGGGGGGACGACCGGTGGAGAGGGGCTGAAGAAGAAGTGGCCCCCCGACTTCCCCGGGCCGAGCATGGACCCCTCGGATAACCCCAGAGACCCGAAGCCGTCGAAGCGGCCGAGGCCCACGATGACCCCAATGCCTGAGCCGCCGATGAAGGGCGCGTTCACGAAGTCCGGATCCTTCCGCGACCGGTGGCGCATCGACGAGAAGTATCAGAGCTGGGACGGGCGCGAGGAAGAGCGCAAGCTGGAAAGATACAAAAGCGATGGCGGCTTCGACTACGACCCGCGGGCCCGCAAGGACATGGAGTGGCGCGAGTGGGACGCGAAGGGCCGCCTCGGCGACAAGTTGAGGTACAAGGATTACGGAATCAAGCGCTTGATGCGGAGCATCGAGGACGCCACGGTGCCTCACTCCAGGACGCTGGTCTATCCCGACGGCTGGGAGAGGGCAACTACCAGAGTCCCGATTCTCGGGGAGGTTCCCATCCTGGGCATGTTGTTCGCTGGCCGCAGACGCGTCGCCGAGGAGCTGGCCAACGCCGAGTACGTGCTCGACACCATGCGCGGCAAGGGCTATTCCCTGCCCGCGGTGACCGGCGGCACCCCGGCCCAGCGGTTGGCCCAGGCGGAGTACGTTATCGCTACCATGATCAAGAAGGGCTTCAGCGTCCACAAGATGGTCGGCACCAGCGCGCTGGGTCTGATCCCCGACGTACGCACCAAGGTCGTCGACATCCGTCCGTCCACCGGCCACGTGGCCCTGGGCGCCGGCAAGAGATCGGGCATCAAGGAGGGCTTCATCTTCCTGATTCACCGCGGCGACCGCTACGTCGGCAAGGTGCGGGTAACCACCGTGTGGGACAACTTCAGCGGCGGCACCATCGTCGAGCGCAAGGCGCCCATCAAGGCCGGCGACGATGCGATGACCGACACCACCCCCGGGGCCTCGCGGCCCGAGCCCGCGCCGGTGGTCAGGGCGCCCCGGCCGGTCTACCGGCGGCCGGGGCGGATATCCCGTTACGTCTCTCCGCTCTTGACTGACAGAAAGGTAGTAGGGCTCAGAATCGACAGGCCCCTGCGCTCATCGGCCGTCTACAAGCGCGTCATTGCCATCGGCAAGGCCAAGCTGGCCGACCGCCTCAACCTCTCGCTGGCGCTCGAGGCGGAGGGCAAGTTCGCCGAAGCCGCCAGGGCCTTGAAGCCGGTCATCGCCAGGATGCCCGAGGTCCCCGACCTGTGGCTGGAGCTCGGCTCGCTGCATCTCAGGTCCAGGGACAAGAAGGCCTCCGACGCGGCCTTCAAGAAGGCCCTGAAGCTTACTCCCGAAAAGGACCGCCCCGCGCTGCGCGCGCGCATCGGGCAGATTCTGGCCGCGTTCGTTGATTACGTGAGCGCCGCCGAGTTCTACCGGGCGGCGGCGCTGGCCGCCCGCCAGCCGGCCGGGGGCGCGGGCTGGGCCGCGACGGCGGCGGACTGCTACCGGAACGCCGGCCGCGCCGGGCAGGCTCGCAAGCTGTGGACTGCGCTCGGCGCCAAGTGGCCGCGGAACGGAGGCGTGCTGGCCGCCGCCGCGCGCTGGCACCTGGCCAGCGGCGACGGCCCGGCCGAGGCCGCGAAGCTCTTCGGCCTGGCGCGCGGCCGCGGCGAGGCCTGCGGCCACGAGATGGTCCGCGCGCTGCGCCGCGCCGGCCAGGGCCAGGAGGCGGTCATCGAGGCCCGGGCGATCTTGAAGGTCTCCACGTCGCCGAGGGAAGTCAGCGCGGTGTTGGGCACGCTGGCCGAGAGCCACACCAAGTTCGCCCGGCGCGAGGCCGTCCGGCTGCTCGGTCCGCGCGCCGGCAGCGCCCAGCGGGCCGGCGTCGCTCAGGCCATGCACGCGTACCCGACGATGAGGGCCGGCGAAACGCTGGACGCGCTGGCCGCCGCGCTCCGAGGGGGCTTTCCCGACGGAGGGCGCCTGGCGGCGTTCGGAGCCCTGGTGTCGGCCGGCCGGCGAACCATCACGATCCGCGCGGGCAAGAGCGGCCCCATTTCGGAAATGCTTACTCCCCTGCTGGTCGATCCCGGAGACCCGCTCAAGCTCTCCCGGGCAATCGGCGCCGCCCAAGTCCTGGGCGGCAGCGGCTTTCACAGGGAAGCCCTGAGCGCCGCCGAAGGGCTGCTGGCCCGCCGGAAGCTGAGTGCCCGGCAGCGCCTGGGACTCCAGCAAATCCTGTTCGTCGCACTGGAGAAGCTGGGCCGCAAGGAGGAGGCTGCGCGGCGCATGGCCGCGGCCTTCGACGCGGCCGAGGGGCCCGCGGCGGCCGTTCATTTCGGCTGGCAGGTCTTCGGGCGGCGCATGGCCGCCAAGGAGTTCGAGGGGGCCGCGGGCGTGGTCGAGAGGATCGCGCGCAAGCTGGCCGGCGGCGAGTACGACGCTTACGCGAGTGGGCGGTTGGCCCGCATGCGCGCGGAGCTTTTCCGCGGCTTCAAGCGCGGCATGAAGCCCGCCGAGGCCGACAAGCTGGTGATTCGCCTGGCCGCCAAGTACCCGGAGGACGTCGCGTATCTCTCGTCTCGCGCCAAGATACTGGCCGGGGACGGCAAGTACCCCGACGCCGCCGAGTTCCTGCGCAAGTCAATCAGGCGCCTGGCGGGCGCGCCGGCGCGCATCGCCAAGCGGCCCGATCTCGCCCGCGACCGCGCCGCCGGCCGCGCCAGCCTGATTTCCCTGCTGGGCCGGGTCTCCGCCCAGGACGCGGAGCTGCGCGTGGCCTTCCTGGCCGAGGCTGCGGCCAGACGCGGGAAAGAGGACGCGATCCTGCGGCCCTGGACGGAGGCGGCGCTCTCGTGTCTCCTGGCCGCGGCCGACGAAGGCGCCCACCTCAAGATGCTGGCCGGCCTGGCCGCTTCAGAGCCGGCCGAGCCGGGCTGGTCCCGGCGGCTGGCCGCGGCCTACTACCGCAACGGGAAGCTCAAGGAGGCTCGGAAGGTCTGCGAACGGCTCCTTGAGTCCTCACCCGCTGACGCGGCGCTGGCCCTGCGGCTTCACTCGCTCTGCGTACGGCTCAAGGACGCGGGGGCCGCCAAGAGGTACCGCGACCTGGCGCTGGATGCGCTGGAGCTTCGACCCGACCTGCTCCAGCAGTACGCCAGCCAGTGGCAGCGCCGGGCCGATCGCCGCGAGTGGGCGCTGGAAGCCTGGAAGCGCCTGGCCAAACGAGGTCCCCACGCCCGTAGCGGCTACGCGGCTTACATGGCCGGAAGCACGGCCCAGTATCTCGGCCGCAACAAGGCGGCGATGGGCTTCTACTTCCGGGTGCTGGAGGCCGAGGGGGGCGCCCACGCCCAGTCGGCCATTGACAACCTGACCAATCTCTGGAACCAGAACCGGGGCAGGATCGAGTTCAAGGCCAGGCTGAAGAAGGCGCTGGTCGCGTGGAAGGGCGGTCCCGGCAGGGCCTACCTCCACGTCCTGCAGTCGCAGACGGAAGCGGCCGGCAACGCCCGTGAGGGTCGGACAATCTTGAAGAAGGCCGCCGAGGTGAAGCTCTCCGACGACAACTGCGCCGCCCCGGCCGGCGTGCTGATCCGCGCCTTCATCCGCCGTGGATGGCACGACGAGGCCGAGCGCTACGCGCGGAGGAGCGCCGGGAAGTTGGGGGCTGCGTCCCGCCGGCAGTTGCTGCGCGCCGCCGCCACCTGGTTCTACAACTGCGGCCAGCGGTCCCGGGCCAGGGGCATCTACCGCGAGCTCCTGCGCAGGCCGGACGCCCACGAGGACCATGACCGCGCGCAGCTCGTCAACGTTCTGGTCGCCGACAATGACTTGTCGGGGGCCGAGCGCGAGCTGCGCAAGATAACCGGCCGCAGCGGCAGCCAGACGCTGTACAACGCCTGGAGCCAGGTGATCACCGGCTACCGCAGCCGGGGCAAGCACCGCCAGGCCGCCCGGGTGGCAATCGATGCCCTGGACAGGTACTCGGGCGACAGCGCCTTCTACGCCCAGTGCGGTTACACCTGCATTTACGCCCTGAACGACGCCGTCGTGCGCGCGGGCCTGGACGCCGCCACTCGCGAGCGGATAAAGAAGGCCGTCCTGTCCGCCACGGAGAAGCATTTCGAGAACGCCTCGGCGATCAGTGCCCGGTACGGCCGCTGGTACGACTACTGGTACACCTACGGGCATAATTGCATCGACAAGCTCGGCCTGCGAGCCAAGATCGACGAGTTGGCCCGCAAGGCCGGGGAGAGTTCAGAGGCGGGCCGGGTGCTGCACGCCGCCCGGTACTTTCACACCCGCGGCAAGAGCAAGGAGGCCACCAAGCTCTACGCCCGCGCGCTGGGGCTGCCCGGTGCGGACCGGCGGAGCATCCTCCCGCATCTCTACAACCTGTGCTACGCCTACGGCAGCAAGGAGCAGAAGGGCGAGGCCCTCAAGTACTTGGAGGAGCTCCTGGAGCTGGGCGTCTACAGGCAGCCGACCTACCTCAGCCAACGGATATACCTGCTCTACCAGCTGGGCCGCAAGAAGGAGGCCCGCAAGGCCTGCCGCGGTCTGCTCGACGATCCCCGTGCCTTGCGCTACGGACACGCGTGGCTGGGCACCGTGGCTGGCTACTGCCAGAATTACAGCGACTGGGCCACAGCAGCGGAGGTCTGGGAGCTGGCCATCCGCGCCCTGCGGGCCTACAACCGCGCCTACCGGGGGGGCGCCAACTACCACGCGCTGACCAACTACTACACCTACGCGGCGCGCTGCTACACCCAGGACAAGCGGAACGAGGAGGCACTGGCCTGCTACCTGCGCGGCCTGTCGGTGATCCCCCGCGACTACTGCACCAGCTGTTACAAGACCTTCCGGAGCGCGGCCCTCAAGCAGTTTCTCAAGGGGCGGGTCCTGGACGAGGCGGTGGCCGGCTACGAGAAGGCCGTCAAGAAGTCCGGCGGCCAGGAGAAGCCCCAACTGCGCGTCGCCTTCGCGGAAGCCTACCGTCAGGCCGGCAAGACCCGGCAGATGCTTCATAACCTCCAGATCGCCGCGGACCTGTTGCCCAAGGACATGAAGCTCCGCCAACAAGTCATCACCGGCTACAAGCGTCTCGGCGACAAAGAGGCGGTCATCAAGGCTTACCTCTCCTGGGCCAAGATGGACCGCCAGAACATCGAGATATACCGGGCCCTGGGCGACTACTACAAGTCGCTGGGCCGCGACGAGGAGGCCATGCTGGCCTGGGCGACCATGGCCGAAGTGCGGCCCCGCGAGTCCGAGGGCTATCGCGCGTACGCCAAGAAGCTCGTGAGCCACGGCCGGCACAAGAAGGCCGCGGTGGGTCTGCGCAAGGCGATCCGCTACCGGCCGACCCGGCACGACATCGCCAACGAGTTGGCCTCGGTCTATCGCCGGCTCAAGCAGGAGGAGAAGATCGCCAAGCTGTGGACTGACGGCGAAAAGGCCTGCCGCCAGGCCATGAAGGATTTCGCGGACGACCCGCTGCCGTGGCTTAACCTGGTACGCTTCCTCAAGGCCCAGAAGAAGACTACGGAGGCCCGGAAGATGTGCAACAGGATACTCAAGCGCCGCTGGCCGCGCTTCCAGGGCGAGACCCACAGCGAGGCCCGGCGGCTCATGAGCAGCCTGGGCAAGTCCTGACAGGGCGTGAAGCGAGCGCTGAGGGCGATGGTTTAGCGCAATGCTCAGATGACCTGTGCAGGAGCATGGCGCCGCTGACAGAGACACCGGTGTGCATTCGGCGCCTAGCGGGGGCTATTCCTCCTGTTCAGCATCGGTGGGCCCTTTCACCTTCGGAGGAACAATCGGTGCTTTGCCACCCAGAACGTCATCCAAGCGCCTATACTCACTAGCATGTCTTTTCCACCACATTTCCATCTCCCTGACTATCATAGCTTTCATTTCCGCTGAAGGCTTTCCTTCTGTGAGTTCCCAAGACTTGAGGCCTGGCATAGCCTCAATCTCGTTTCCGACGACGACGCATAGATTTCTGAGGACCTCCGCCTGTTCATCATACCCTTCAGCGTTCTTCAATTCTGCCATCAACTTCGTGACCCCTTCTCTGATTCGGAATGTCGATACGAACCTACCCCTACTGGTGTAGCCGAGGTCATTCGGATGGACCGCCAAGATTGACATCACAAAAGGAAAGCTCTCTTCCTGATATCCGAGTGCATAGAGCGTCCAACCTGCGTCAGCGCGCACATTCGCCTGAGATTCACCAGCCGCCATGCGGAGTATCGCTTGTGCGATTTCAGGCGTGCTACGGCTATTCTTGAATCTAGCCAGTGTTCTTACGGCCGCCAGTCTGACCACGGCCTTCTCGTCCTCAAGCGCGGCAACGAGAGCCGGAACACCCTTGTCACCAAGGTCAGCAAGAGAAGATGCATTCGCAAATGCGTAGCTTGGATCAGTTGACCTGCGAAGATCTCGCTCGAATTCCCTGACGCTCCATGTAGCAGCTAGTCTTAGGATGAGCAACACCGCCGTAGCCAGTACTAGCCCTGCGAACAGACACAAACAGACCTTGAGAACTGTCGATCTCGTGGTGCCTCTTGCGCCCTCGCGCTTATCGCGATCCTCAGTTCCAGCCACGTGCATGGCCCCTTTCGTATCACTTAGAGCGGAGGAATTCACGCACTTTCTTCTCAACAGCCGCCCCTTCCTTTAGGTCATTCGCTGACCACCCCTCCTTTGGGTCATTCCGGTGACACCCATCGTTATTGCTCACCATGGCTTGTTCCCATTTCCCTCCATGCCTGCCGCCAACCAACTTACGGAGGGCCACGTTCGTCGGGGTCGTCGGCTTGATCGGCTTCCGGCGCGTCCCAGTCAATCGGAGGCGGCGGACAGACCCGGTATTCCTCCGCGCCCTCGGAGTCTTCTTCCCGGTCGATGGCCCCGCGAATCCCCGCCAAGTCGCGCGTCAGGCTGGCGACCTTGGCGAGCGCGGCCGCGCCCCGCCGCTTCTTGTCGCTGCGTTCTCTCACCTCACTCCAGGCCACCCACTTGAACCGCTCGCGGCACAGATGGCGATAATGCTGCAATATCTCCCGCGCCGCGCGCAGCACTACGAAGGGGTTTTCATGATCCAAGAGCCCCGCGCACCTGTCCATCGCCCGCAGGACGTGCTCGCGGGCTCTTTCAACGTCCTTATCAACCACCAAGTCACCAAGGCACGAAGAAGGCAAGTCTGTTTTCAGTTCTCGGTTTTCAGTTTTCGGGACTCCTGAACACTGAACACTGAGCTCTGAACACTCTTCCTTCGTGTCTTGGTGTCTTGGTGGTGAAGTAAGCCGCAGGTGCGCCAGCATGGTCCGCGCGGCTTCCAGCGCGATTCTCTCGTTCTCGCTGCGGGCCAGCTCGGCCAGGCGGTCCAGTGCCAGGGCCTCGTATTGCTCTCGCGTCATATCGTTCATCATCGTCACCTGCATGTATTATACACCGAACTGACCCGAATGTCAAGCAGAATATACACAAATCGCCAGAATAGCGCATATTATCGTAACACGCGTATAATGGCGGTTTACGTGCAGCCGCTCGGGCTTCCGGGATATTTCTTCTGAATACTGCCTCACGGCCCCGGCCTGATTACGCGGAACCTTGTGGCCGCACTGGCATGGCGGCCGTCTGACGCCAGGACTTCGTGCCTTCCCGGGCGGAGAGACCAGGAGACGGCCTCGCCCGGCTTCGAACACCGCAGGAACTCCCCATCGATGAACCAGTATACTTTTGTGGTGCCGGGGGCGGCTTGAGCTTCCAGGCGCAGCGAGTTCGACGAAAGGCCGTCCCTGGTCAGCACGTACTCGGCCCCGGCACGAGGAGAAAGTATGGCCAGCTTCGGTTCCGGCGCGCGACGCTCCGGCCGTCCTCCACCGCCGGCTTCACGAGAAGCCAGCCAGGAGGCGACCTCCGTTGGCCAGACCTCAACTATACGTCCTGCAACTCCCCGTCCGGCGGCACGGTGGACCCGGCAGGGCACCTCGGAACTGATGCCCGGCAGGAACTCGCCGTCCACGGCATTGGGACAGCAGGGGCCGCGTGGCGCGCCGCTGAGGGCGCAGACCCGGCGCAGGCGCACCGCACCGGGGCGCCGCCAGGCTTCCGCCCCGGAGATGTCCTCGGCAAGTTGCAGCGCAATTGGCAGCGCGCTGCGTGCCCCAACCAGTTGAGGATGGCCCTCTCCGGAAAGCCGGCCGCACCACACGGCCACAACGTGCGAGGGGGTCATGACCACGGCCCACGCGTCCCGGTGGTTCCAGGAAGTGCCCGTCTTCCAGGCCAGGCGCGGCTCCCTCCCGGGACTCCCTGCGTCCAGGCTGCGCAGCGCCAGGTAGCTTGCTCCCCGGGAGTACACTTGCCGCTTCTCAGTCTCGGGGCCGTCCCGCGTCGCCCGCAAGGGTCGCCACTCACCCAGGCGGGCCAGGGCCGCATACGCGTTGGCCATGTCCACCAGGCGCACCTCGGCGGTGCCCAGCGCCAGGCTCAAGCCGCAGCGCTCTACGGCTGAATCCACCGGAATGCCCAGCGCCGCCATGTCCCGGGCCAGGACCTCCGGGGCCAGCCGGTCGAGGAGCCTGACCGCCGGGACGTTGCGGCTCTCAGCCAGCGCCCGCCGCGCTGAAATGGGCCCCCGGAACTTCCGGTCGATGTTCTCGGGACTGTAACCGCGCCAGGAAGTGGGCACGTCGAAGACGACCGATTTGGGGGTGAGCATCCCCGAGTCGAAGGCCCGGGCGTAGATGAAAGGCTTGAGCAGCGAGCCCGGCTGACGCGGGCTCGTCGCCGCGTTCACGTGGCCGGTGAGCGGGGCAGCCGGATCGGCCGAGCCGACCATGGCCAGGAGTTCCGAGCGTTTCACGTCAATAACCACCGCGGCCAGCCCGTCAATGCCCAGCGTGGCGAGTTCCCCGCCGCAGCGGCGGACGATCGCGCGCACGGTGGCCTGGATCTCGGGGGCGAGCGTTGTGCGCACGACGCCGCAGTCGGACCCCTGCCCGGCGATCACCCAGTCGGCGAAGCGCGCCGCGTCACAGAGAGTCTGCCGCCCCTTCAGAACAATCACTTCCCGACGAGCCGCGGCAAGTTCACCCGCAGTGATCAGTTCCAACTCCCGCATGCGGAGGAAGACGTACTCTCTTCTCTTGAGCGCGGCGGCCAGGTGCTTGCGCGGATTGAAGCGTGCCGGGCGCTGGGGGAGCCCGGCCAGAAGCGCGGCCTCGCCCAGGGTGAGTTCGGAGGCGCTCTTGTTGAAGTAGAGCCTCGCGGCGGCCTCCGCGCCCACTACGTTGCCGCCGTAGGGCGCCAGGTTGAGGTACAGCGCTATGATCCCCTCCTTGCCGGCCAGGCGCTCCATCTGCACGGCCCGGAAGGACTCCACCGCCTTGGCCGTGTAAGTCCGCAGACGCGGACGCAGCAGGCGTACCGCCTGCATCGTGATGGTGGAGGCCCCCGACACGCGCCGCCCCCCGGTGATATTCTGGCCCAGCGCCCGAGCCAGCGCCGCGGGGTCCACGCCGGGATGCGAGAAGAAGCGCTTGTCCTCGGCCGCCACCGTGGCCATCACCAGCCACGGCGAGACTTTCTCAAGGGACACCGGCAGGCGCCAGTTCTCGCGGGAGTCGACCCGCCAGGCGATGACTCCGCCGTCCCGATCGAGCAGCAGTGCCGAACCGCCGCGGCCCGCCTCTTCGAGGCGTGCGGAGGGAAACGGAAACGCGATGTTCAGCGCGACTGCAGCCAGCGTCCCGACGAGGCCCAGGACCGCGCCGGTGATGAGCGCGCGGCGCGCCAGCCGGCGGACCGCCCGCCTGAACTTCACCGCCCCACCTCCAGCTTGCCGGCGCCGTGGACGCTGTAGACGCCGGGGTCGTACATGCAGGCGGCGTCCACCGCCGGCAGAGTGAACTTCCCGCAGGTGACCGCCCGGACCACGTAGTTGTACTCCCCCGTCCAATACCAGATGTCCGCGAAGATGAGCATCCGGTCGTCACGGCGCTCAACGTGGCGCACGCGCCAGTGGCCCTGGGTCGTGCCGGTATTGAGCCGCGCCGAGCCGCGCAGATCAGGGTTCTCTATTTCCAGGCCCGCGGGCAGCAGGTCGGTAATCACTAAGTTCTCCAGGGCCCGCTGGGACTTCACCGTCAGCTTGATGCGATAGAGCCGGCCCTGGACCAGCTTGCCGGAGATAATCGGCCTGCCCTTCATGTCCAGGATGGTCCGGCGTACGCTGAAGCCCGAGTCTTCCTCCTTGACCTTGCCGCCGCGGGGCACGCCCTCGGCGCTCCAGAAGGCCCGCAACTTGCCCTTGCCTTCGGCCTTGATGAGCACCGACTGCCCGGGCTTCAGGTCTCTCAGGGACAGGCCCTCCTTCGACGTGAAGCTGCGCGTCGAGCCGTCAGGCAGCGTTGCGGTCGCCTTGATGTCCGCCGCCGTCTTCTGTCGCCGGGCGTACTTGCCCAGGGCCATGAGGGCGAAGGAGTTGTCCTGAGTGGTTCCCCAGCGGCCGAGCTTGACCGACTTGCGCAGGCGCTCCGCCAGCGCGGGCACCTGGGCAGACTCAGGGTCGACGTCGAGCAGCACCAGGAGCATGACCGCGGCCTCGCGCACCGGCGAGTCGAGGTACCCGCCGCTCTGGCGGATCTTGCAGCCCGGCCGGGCGTCCCCGATGAACTCCCTGGCGACCTTGGGCTGTCCCGCAGCGAGCATCGCGGCTCCCAGATGGAACCTGGCGGTCACCGGGACGTCCTTGCCCTTGAGCTTCTCCTCAAGGCGGGCCAGCCAGGCGTGGGGAGGCTTGCCGCTGCGGGCCAGCACGTAGCAGGCGTAGGCGGCCTGGCTGCGTTTCCATTTGTCTCCCGCCGTCGTCCAGCTTTCGAGATTGCGCTGCAGGTACGCGAGCAGTGGATCAAGAACATCCTTGGGCACGTCGTGGCCGGCCTTGCGCGCCTCGGTCAGAACGTCAGCCGTGTAGATGCTGCCGCAGGCGTAGGGCGTACCTCCGCCGGGCCACATGGCCAGCCCTCCGCCGTGGGTCTGCATCATCCTCAAGCGCAGGAAGCCGGCGCGCAGAATCTCCTCAACCTCCTCTGCCCCGACTGCGCCGGAGGCGATCTCGCGGAGATAGATGAGCGGCACCAACCGCGAGGTGGTCTGCTCGACGCAGCCGTAAGGATACCTTAACAGGTAAGAGGCAGCGCCGGCCAGTTCCACGGTGGGGCTGGCGGCGACCACCAGCGTGCCCTTGCCTGTCCCCGGCCAGAAGTCGCCGGCGACCTCGATGCGCGTCTCCTTGCCGGCCTCCACGACAACGCTCCCGGCGCTTCTCGTGAACGAGCACGCGGGTCGCACGGCCAACTCCACTGTTTCGAAATAGGACTCGGCGCCAAGCCTTGCCGAAAGCCTGGCTCCCGCCTTGCCGACGCCGGTGGCTCGCAGGCGGAGGTGAGCGGTCTTCTCGCCGCCGGCGGGTACCTCCACGCTGACGGGCAACTTGACCACCGCTTGCAGCGGCCCGGTGAAGGCGAGGTTCAGCTTGACCCGACCGCCGGCGCCGGTCTTGTTGAAGACGGTCACCGGCAGGTCGAACTCGTCGCCGGGCGCCAGGAAGCGCGGCCACGACGGCCGGGCCATGAGCGGGCTTCGGACCTTGAGCGGCTTGGAGAGCGATCCGAAGCGCCGGCCGCCGGCAACGGTGGCCATGACGCGCAGCTCGCCCACGTATTCCGGCACCCGGAACTTGGCGCGCGCGATGCCGTCATCGCCGGTCAACAGCGTCCCGGCCCACAGCACGGCGGTCTTGACGCGCTTGGCGTCAACCGGGTTGAGCCGGCGGGAAAGCTCCGCTCCGAGTTCCGGAGCCCGGTCGCCTCCCGGCGCCGCCGCCTTGCCCAGTCGCCACGCGGAAAGCTCCGGCGCCAACCGGCCATACATGTCGAAACTGCGCACGCCCAGACGGCGAGCCGCGTAGAAGAACCGCCATGGGTCGGGACCGCGGAAGTTAGTGAGGGAAAGCACCCCCTCGTCCACGGCGGCCAGGACCACCGCAACTCCGGACTGCACTTCGCCGCCGGCAGAGACCCTTACCGCCAGTTCCAGGTCAGCGCCCGGGCGCACTTCTTTCGGCGCGAGCAGGTCCAGCTTCAGCCGGCGGTCGCGGTTGTCGACTTTCAGACACACGGCGCCACTGGCCCGGTGCGGGCGCCAGTCCTTCTCGGGCTGGACCGGCCGGACCACCGCCGCGGTGATGTAGACATTGGGCCGCCAGGACTCTGCCACGGTAAAATCCAGAGCGCTCTGGCCGGCGCTCATCTCGACGATGCGCTTCTCGATCACCCGGTCAGTCTCGACGCACACCAGCGCGGTGCCGCCGAAGGGGCCGCGTATGGTCAGCTTGACCGTCTCGCCGGGACGGTAGGCGGACTTGTCGAGCGTCAGCAGCAGCTTCTCGGGATCCTCGGTGGCCCAACCGGCGCCCGGGCCCTGCACGTAGAGATCAACGACCGACGGACATGCTCCTCCGGACTCCACCACGAGCCGGTGCGTCCCGGCGTGCTCAGGCGTAAACGTGATCCGGGCACGGCCCTTCGCGAACGCGCCCTCGGCGGCGGTGACCAGCTCCTCGCGGCGAGTCCAGTCGTATTGCAGGCGGCCATCTCCCGTCCTGCGCAGGACGTTGCTCCAGGTGACGCGATAGAGCCGAGCCTTGAACCGGCGGGCCTCCGCCCGAGCCTTTCCGTCAGGGGCCACTGCGGCCAACTGGAAGACGGCCGGCTGCAGACAGGTCGGTGACTCCTCGGGCAGCTTCACGCCCAGGTAACACTGCCAGGAGTCCAGGTCTACAGCTATCCGCTCGGAGATGGCCCGGCCGCCCGCCTCCTGAACCTCGACCTCCACGTGGGCGGTGAGCGCCGCCGGGGTTTCCAGCTTCGGCGCTCTGAGCTGGAAAGTCGCCTTCCCGTCCGCCCCCAGCTTCTGGACCAGTTCCGTGACGTCGGAGCGGCCGTGATTGCGGCGTGAATCGCCGAACGAGTACCCCTTCCAGTCCTGGTGCGAGAAGGCGCTCGCGAAGAACCTGACTCGGCAGTGGGTGCTCAGCCCCTTCGCCGGGTCCCCGAACAGGTGCTCGGCGGACACGCTCACCGTGAAGGGCTTGCCGGCGGGATACCTCTTGCCGGCGCACACCAGCTTCATGCGCAGCGTCCGCGGAATGTAGTCGGCCACCCGGAAGCGCGCCTCGCCCAGGGAACGCTTGGATGCGGGCAGCCGCCACTCGGCTCGATACCGGCCGGTGGGCGCTCCCCTTGGAATCTCCACGACCAGTGAGGCGCGCCCGGCGACGTCGACCTTCACGACTCTCTTGAGAAGCTTGCGACCCCCGGGCTTGAAGACCGCCACCTCCAGGGGGATCTCGGGCGGCGCGGAACACCCGGGCGCGCGCAGGAAGGCCGAAAGGCGCACTCTGTCCCCCGGCCGATAGGCGCCGCGTTCGGTGAAGGCGAAGACCTCGTAGCCCTTGGACAGGAACGGCCGGCCGCGGTAACACCCGGAGCCGTACGCCTTCTCCGTTCCCGAGAAGTTGAGATAGCTGAGTTCCTTGCCGCGCTGGAGGACGACCATCGCCGGCTTCTCGCCCTGCGGGGTTTGGGCGAGACTCACCATGGCCAAGCCGTCGCGGTCGGTGATTGCCGAGCCCAACGGCTGTCGACGGTCGGAGTAGATCGTCGCCTTGACGCCCTCGGCGGGCCTGGCATCCGCCAGGGTAGTAACCCAGATCATCGCGTGACCGGCCCACAGGCGGGCGGTGGCCCCCAGGCCGGTGACCACCACCATGGTGGAGTCGCTATCCCAGTAGTCGGTTTCGCTGCTCTTGAGCGCCAGGCGGTAGACGCCGCGAGGATCGCCCTTGGCGATCTCCCGGATATCCAGGAGCGTCTCTATGTCCTCGTTGCGCTCCCCCTTGATCTTGATCTTCTTGCGGAACGCCTTGGTGCCAAGGTCCCCGATCCTCCATTCGCTTCGGCCCAGGACGTGCGCGACCAGATTGCTGGCGTACAGCCGCTCCACCGAGAGGTGAACGCTCTCCACATTGGTGGAGACCATGGGCACCTTGAGCAATCCCGTGGGTCTGAGGTATCCTCCGCTGGCGGAGAAGTGAAAGCGCTTGGGCTTGTCGGGGAACCACACCGTGCGGGTCAGCTCCGTGCCCAGCGAGCGGACCACGCCGGCGCTCAGTCCCGGCTTGAGCTTGACGCGATAGCGCTCGCCGCACTTGAATTCGCCGAGTATTTTGAAGCCCCGGGAGTCCGGATCTATGGTGAAGTCCACCGGCGGCACCAGGGTCACGAACTGCTTGGCACTGGCGGTTTCCACCGGGGCGTTCATCTTGACGCGAATCCGGCCGCGGCTGCTCCCACCGCGGCTGCCCGCGAAATCGGCGTATATGCCCACCAGCTTCAGTTCGCCGGAGACCTTGACCTGCGACCGGTAGGCGTTCTCGATGCCCAGCGGGCCCTCCGTGCCAGCCAACCCCTTGCTAACCTCGATATGCAAAGTGTCATGCTTGGGACGGGGACAGCGAATGCGCACGCGGGAGGACGGTCTCCCACCCACACGCTGGAAGGCTGTGGACTTCTTGTCGGGGTAGGTCAGCTTCAGGTGCTTGACCAGCTCGTCCGGGTCAACGGGACCGGAGAACTCGAACTCCAGGATGCACGTTCCGTCCGCCTCCAGCGTAGCCTGGGAAACGCCCAGCACGGCAAGCCGCCCGGTGGCAAAGCCCATGGGGGTCCTCGGGGGCGGCTGGCCGCTTTCGCCCCGGAGGGCAGGATCCAGCTTGATTTCGTAGCGAGTCGCGTTTCTGAGCTTCGCGGCGGGCTTGAAGACCAGCGTGCGGCCCTCTCTCAACTCCGTCTTGCCCGGCACCGGAGGGATGAGCCGCACGGCGTCAGGCCTGACCGTGGCCGGATCCAGGGCGACACCCAGCTCCACGGCGACCTCGTTGACCTGCTCGGCCCGGACCTCCCCGTACGGCCGATATCCGGCGAGCGGCATTGTCGAGTCCGGCGGTTGCTGGGCTTCTATGCGCCAGACGATGACCGCCAGGCCCAGCAGATTCAGAATGAGAAGGGCCAGCCACCTGGACCGGCCTGAACGTGGAACCGGGGGTTCCGACTTGCTATCCGCCACAGCGCTCCCCACTCTCCAGGACCATATTCTGTCGGTCCGATGGAGCCCGCCCCCCTTGTATACTTTGGGGCTCAAACGCAGTATCTTTCAGCTTTTCCCAGTCCTTTGCTCTTTTGGGACCCGTACAGTGTTGCCCGGCCGCTTGGAGTGGGCAGCGGGCCCGAAAAGCACCGGCCGGCCGCCCTGCACGGCGGCCGAGGCCCTCACTTGAAAGCCGTTGAGAGCCTGCTAGGCTGGGGCGAAAAGGGAGGGTTTGGCCATGCAGAGAAGCGTGATAGTCCTCGCGGGGATAATGATAATGCTGGTGAGCGGCGCGGCGGCAGCGGGTGAACCCAAGGTCCCGGGGAAGAGGGCCGCCCTGCCCAAGGTTCCCGCCGCCGAGAAGGGACCCGCCGTGGACGGCGACCTCTCGGACCCGGCCTGGAAGCAGGCCTTGCCGCTCAAGTTGGGCGGCTACTGCGACGCCGAGCGCCGCAAGAAGGACGAGAAGCCCAAGGACGCCACCGAGGTCAGGCTGCTCACCGACCGGGAGAACCTCTACGTCTCCTTCCGCTGCGCCGAGAGCCGCCCCGAGGGCCCCTGGGTGTTCGAGGACGCGAAGTTCAAGAGCCGCGGGAACGCGCACGTCATGGGCGGGGACTACGTCGCGGTGGCGTTGGACATGGGCCGGTGGGGCCTCTACCAGTATTACATGTTCTTCATCAACGCCAAGGGCGAGCTCTACAAGTGCTTCACCTGGCCGCACCGCTACGACCTGGTGCTCAACAAGCGCGGGCTGCCCGAGGCCTCGGCCGCGGCCAAGGTGGATAAAGCCAAGAAGTGCTGGACCGCGGAGCTGAAGATCCCGTTGAAGGATCTCCTGCGCCACCCGGCCGACGGCTTGCCCAAGACGCTGGGCCTTGACCTTCGCCGCCTGCAGTGGGCGGACGACCGCGGCAAGCACAAGTTCTCGGTCTACTGGACGGGAATGGCCAACGTGAGCGGCAAGAACATGCACCCCCAGTACGACCACATGGCCACCTGGAAGCCGCTGTTTCCGAAACTCTACCCGACCTACAGCGCCTCCTACGCCTGCGGCCGCGGCTGGGTGCAGCTCGTATTCCCGGAGAGCTTCGGACACCTGGATTTCGAAGCCGGCAAGATTGACAACAAGCTGGTCACCGGACAGGGCAAGAAGCTCATCGGTCACCTCTACGCCCGCGCCGGTTGGGACGTGCGGAAGTTCGACGGGCTGGCCAAGGCCTTCGACGCCCCGCGCATGGAGGCCTGGGAGGATCTGCGCCCCGAGCACCCCGCTGGCGAGCCCAAGGTGGTGCTCACCAAGCCCGTCCGTGAGCCGGGCGGGGCCGCCAGCTTCGCGTCCAAGCCGGCCGTCAGCGAGGCCGGCGGCGGGGTCAGGATCGCTTTCAAGGCCGCCGCGCGCACCGACGTGACCGTGGTCGTCCTGGACGGGAAAGGCAGGATCGTCCGCCACCTGGCCGCCGGCGTGCTGGGAGACAACCCCCCGAAACCGCTGAAGCCGGGGCTCGATCAGGCGCTGGTCTGGGACCGCAAGGACGATGACGGCAAGCCGGTCAAGCCGGGCGCCTACAAGGTGAGGGTCTCGCTCGGCCTGGAGCCCAAGTTTCACCACGCGATCGACTTGAAGAAGGCGTGGGTGGATCACGACAAGTGGCCCAAGGGGCTGGACGTCGAGAACCTGCCCAAGGTCTCCGACGCCAAGAAAGCGTGGCCGCCGAACCACAGAGGCTACGCCTTCGGGGGAGTCAACTACCTGGCCGTCGACCGGCAGAGGGAGGAAGTCTACGTCCAGCAGCGCTACGTCTTCAACGGCGAGACCGGAAAGATGCTCCGCGATTTCAAGACCCGGAAGAACATGCCCGCCGGGTCACGCGGGCGCCCGGTCAGCAACGGCGAGGTCTCCGTGGGACCCGACGGGCTGGTCTACATCGGGGGCAGCAACGAGATATGGCGCTTCGATCGGGGCGGAAAGCCCGCGCCGTTCCCGGCGCTGGGCCGGAACTTCATACCTGAGTTCTGGGGCGCGCACAGCAACCCCCACCGGGGCATCTGCGCGGGGCCCGACGGTGACCTCTACAAGATTCATCACTACATACCGCACTACTCCCCCAAGAACCAGGTCACGCGCATCGCCAGCGACGGCCGGATCAAGGACTTCGGCTTCATCGAGATCAGGACATCGGCCGCCGGCGTCCGCGTCGACCGCCAGGGCAACGTCTACGTGGGCTGCACGATCCAGCCGCCGGGGGCGCTGCCGCCACCGGACTGGGCCGCGAAGCTCCCGAAGGAGCTTCGCGCCAAGCACCCACGGGTCTACGGCTCGATAGTCAAGTTCGGCCCGGCCGGCGGCATAGTCAAGCCCAACCCCAAAGGCAAGCTGGTCTGCCCGGGCGGCAAGGGCATGCTACCCTACACTGCCCAGGGAGCCCAGTGGGTCCACCCCGGCTTCTCTCCGATGCTCTCGCGCATCTCGGACAGTCGGGGAGGACCGGGCTGCTCCTGCCGCAACGGCCGCTTCGACCTGGACGACTTCGGACGGCTGTTCGTCCCCGACGCCATGTACGGGCGCGTGGAGGTCATCGATAGCAACGGCAACACCATCCTCTTCTTCGGCCGGCGCGGGAAGCCTGACAAGAGCGGCGTCGAGTTGGGCTGGGGTACCCAGGTGGCGGTCAGCGACCGTGCCTGCTACGTGGCGGATTACCTGCGCTACCGGGTGGTGCGGGTCAAGCTGGGTTACGCCGCCGAGAAGGAAGTGCCCGTCAACGTTCGCTAGAGCATTTTAGCATTGAGTAACTCCGTAGCCGGAGTTTTGTAACCAGCCA
>CBDUSI010000054.1:0-28808 GCA_965370045.1 uncultured bacterium
GGGGCCTCACGCGGGTTTATGTGTCGCGGGGGGTCAGTCCGGACAACCCCGACGTCCTGCGGCCCCCCCCCCCCGGCGCGAAACCGAAGAGGACGTGGGACCGCCCCTCACCGCCCGCCGCCTTCGGCGCCTTGATTCCCCTGCCCTCCCCCACTAGAATCTCCCGACAGTCAGGCCGCGGGGAGTGCGGCCAAGCCTTTTCATCGTTGGGAGCGCACATGCCGCAGACCTTCAAGATCGCCGTCCTGCCCGGTGACGGCACCGGGCCGGAGGTCACCGCCGAGGCCGTCAAGGTGCTGGACGCCGCCGCGGACAAGTACGGCTTCAAGACCGAGAAGACCGAGTACGACCTGGGCGGCGAGCGCTACAAGAAGACCGGGGACATCTGCCCGGACTCCGTCGTCGAGGAACTGCGCGGCTTCGACGCCATCATGCTGGGGGCCATCGGCCATCCCGACGTCAAGCCCGGCATCCTCGAGAAGGGGCTCTTGCTCAAGCTCAGGTTCGCGCTGGACCAGTACATCAACCTGCGCCCGGTGAAGCTCTATCCCGGCGTGCCCTGCCCGCTGGTCGGCAAGGGGCCTGAGGACATCGACTACGTGGTGGTCCGCGAGAACACCGGCGGGCTCTACACGGGGATCGGCGGCTTCAGCATGAAGGACACGGCCCACGAGATCGCCGCCCAGAGCATGGTCTACAACCGGCACCAAGTCGAGCGCTGCCTCAGGTACGCGTTCGAGTACGCCCGCAAGCACGGCAAGAAGTCGAGAGGCAAGGGCAAGAAGAACACCCTGGCGCTCTGCGGCAAGACCAACGTGCTCACCTACGTCTACGACCTCTGGGAGCGCGTCTTCCACGAGGTGGGCGCGGCCGATTACCCGGACGTCGAGCGCGAGTACTACCACGTCGACGCCACCTGCATGTGGATGATCAAGAACCCCGAGTGGTTCGACGTGATCGTCACCGGGAACATGTTCGGGGACATCATCACCGACTTGGGCGCCATGACCCAGGGCGGCATGGGCATCGCCGCCGGCGGGAACATCAACCCCGAGGGCGTAAGCATGTTCGAGCCCATCGGGGGCTCTGCGCCCAAGTACACCGGCCAGGGGGTCATCAACCCCCTGGCGGCCATCTCCGCCATGCAGATGATGCTCGCCCACCTGGGACTGAAAGAGGCCGCTGACGGCGTCGAGAAGGCCATCACAATGGTCACCGCCGAGAAGCTCAAGGGCATGGGCGCCGGCCAGATGGGTCACTCCACGGCCGAGGTCGGGGACCTCGTCGCCAAGCTCCTGCCGTAGGAAGCCGGGCTCCACCGGGAACTGATACAGTGTCCTCCAGCTACGCCCTCGACGAAGTCATCGCCGAGCAAGCGCTCTTCGGCCCCCAGGACCTGGCCGCGGCCGGGCTGGAGCCCGCCGGGAACGCGCTTTTCAAGTGGCCGGCGGGCGCCAGGGAACTCGAATTCCCCTGCCCACTGGACCTGGCCGACTTCGATGAGATCGCGGTCGCGTGCCGCCTCGCCGAGGGCGCCGGGACCAAGCTCTACCTCAACCTGGACATGGCCACGCGCACGCCGGGCATGGGCGAGGACGACTCCTGCTGGGACTGGGCGTGCCTGGGAACCGCCGCCCGCGAACCGGTCTTCGGCGCGCAGGAGGCCCGCTTCGACCTTGAGGACTGCCACTTCTACGGCAGGCCGATCACCTGGCAATCCGTGGAGAAAGTCAGGCTGGCCAAAGATGCCGCAACCGAACTGCTGATCGGCCGCGTCACCGCCCGCCGCCGCCAGCGTCCGCCGGGACCGCGGCTCTCCGACGCCGGTCTCTTCGCGGCCCTGGACCTCGAACGGCCCGAGATGGCCGACGTGGCCCGAGCCGTCTCGTCCGCCCAGCTGCCCCTGGCCGCCCGCACGCTCTCCGACCACTTCCGTGCCCGCACCGAGCCGCGGCACTTCTACCCGCGCAAGCTGGCGGTGCCCTCCCCCGACGAACTGGACAGGCTCCTCGACGACGAGATCACGGGCCATGCCTTCGGCGGCCCGGTCGACTGGCGGGCCAACCCCTTCGGCTACCTGGAGTGGCGCCACGCCTTCAACCGTCACTTCTTCTTCCGCGGCGCACTGGCAGCTTACCAGGCAACCGGCGAGGAGCGCTACGCGGCCAAGCTCGACGAGTGGCTTCGCACCTGGATCGCGGCCAGTCCCGCGCCGGTCAGGACCAACGGCGGCGGCGACCCCGCCTGGGAGACGCTCTCCACCGCCTGCCGGATATACGGCTCGTGGCTGGACGTCTTCTTCGGAACGCTGAGGAGCAGCGACTTCAGCGACGCCACGCGACTGGCAATGCTCAAGAGCATCTGCTCACACGCCGAGCACCTCCTGCATCACTCGGTGGTCGGTGGCAATAACTGGCTGGTGGTCGAGAGTCAGGCGCTGGCCACCATCGGCCTGCTCTTCCCGGAGTTCCGCGACGCTGAAACCTGGCGGCGGGAGGGCTTCGCGCGGCTGACCGCGGAGGTAGAGCGCCAGATATTCCCGGACGGGGCCAACTGGGAGCTTTCTCCCAGCTACCACGCCATGGCCGCGCGCGGCTTCGCCGAGCCGCTGGAGCTGGCCCGCGCCAACGGCATCGAGCTGCCCAAAGCCTACGAGGAGCGGGTCAAGAGCGCGTTCCAGTTCTCACTGGCCATCGGCCGCCCGGACGGGACCGTCCCGGCCTTCAACGACTCCGGCGCGCTGGACGCCGGCCAGTACGCCTGGCTGGCCCACGGCGCGCGGCTCTTCGACGACGAGCATCTCCTGTGGGGCGCCACCGGCGGGGCCGAGGGCCGGCCCCCGGAGTTCACCAGCCGGGCGTTCGCGGACGCCGGCTACTACGTCATGCGCAGCTCCTGGGAGCGCGAGGCCCGCTGGATGATGTTCGACGGCGGCCCTCTGGGCTTCAGCCACCAGCACGAGGACAAGCTCTCCTTCGACCTCTGCGCCCACGGCACACGCTTCCTGGTCGATCCGGGAATAGCCAGCTACATGCGCGACGCCTGGACGGACTTCTACAAGTTCACCTCCGCGCACAACACGATCATGGTCGACGGCGCCGGGCAGGACCGCCTGGGCCGCCAGAGCAAGGCCGAGCAGTCCCGCTCGGTCCGTGGCGAGAACCTCTGGGCGACCGGCCGCGTGCTGGACGCCGCGGGCTCGGAGTACCGCGCGGGCTACCGGGGACTCGACGGCGAGTTCGTCCACCGCCGGCGGGTGCTCTTCCTGCGTCCCGACTACTGGCTGGTGACCGACGAGGTGGAGGGCGAGGGCGAGCACGACCTCGCGGCGCTCTTCCACTTTGCGCCCATGCAGGTCGCCGCCGAGCCGGAGACCGGGCGGGTGCGCTCCGAGCGGCTGAACAGGCCCAACCTGGAAATCGTGCCAGCTCCGGTGGGCCCGCTCGCCAGGCCGCGCCTGGTTACCGGCCGGCGCGAGCCGGTGCAGGGCTGGGTGGTCCAGGGGGTGCGAGCCAGCGTTGCGCCGGGCAGGCCAGGCCGGGTCGGGAGCGGCGGCCACGACAACGGCGAGAGCGTACCGGCCCCGACGGCCGTCTACGAGATCCGCACGGCGCTGCCCTGGCGTGCGGCCTGGCTGTTGGTACCCTTCGTCGGGCGCACCGCCGCCGAGGTCGAGGTCCGCCCGGCCGAGGCGCCGGAGGGCTGCTCGGCGCTAGAGTGCTGCTTCCCCGACGGACGCAGCGACCTCATCTTCCTGCGCTGGGGAACCCATGACGCCGAGCGTGACCTCGTCCGCTTCGGGGAGTTCACAACCGACGGCTGGGCCGCGGTGGTCCGCCGGGGGTCCGGCGGCGAACTCGTCACCGCCGCCGCGGCAGCAGCCCGATGTCTTGAAGGCCCGGGGGTAAACCTCAGGCGCCCGACGCCCGCTCTCTTGGAGATGGAGCTATGAAGAAACCCAAACTGGTGGCCGCCCTCGCGGCGCTGCTGGCCCTCATCGGGCTGGGCGTGGTAATTGCAGTCACACTCTGGCAGCCGTCTCGGAACGGAGTCAAGCCCCCTCCTCCGCCCCCGCCGCCGAAACCGGCGCCGAAGATCACGCAGTTTCTTCCCCCTCCGGGCGGCTACCATACCGCTTGGCTGGTGGCCGGACCTCTCCCGAAAGCCCTGGCCGCGCCCGGCAAGGTACCCTCGGCCACTGAGGGCAAGAAGCTCGGCGGAGAGCCCTGGCGACTGATGGTCTCTACAGAGAGCCGTCTAGAGATATCCAAAGAGGCAGGCGGCATCTATTACGCTTCGGGGGCGCTGGAGAGCAAGGCTGGCGGCGCCCGCACGATACTGTTCGTGGCGAACGGCAAGTCCCGGCTGTGGCTGAACGGCAAGCTCCTCGGCGCCAGCCGGGCCAGCATGCAGTTCGGCGCTCACGTCGCCGAACTGACCGCCAAGCTCAAGGCCGGCCGAAATCACCTGCTCGTCGAGACCCGGGCCGGCGAGAACGGCGCGGCGCTCTTCCTTGCCCTGCGCGAGGGCGACGAAGAGGCCACGGAGCCCATGGGGCTCCGCCTGGCCGCGGCTTCGCGGGGCAATCTCGCCAAGCTCTTCGCCGCCAGCCTGCGTCTCAAGAGAGACATGGCCGGAGCATGGGCCGAACCCGGCGACACCATAGAGCTGCGGCTGGTCCGGGGCAGTTCGGCGCCGCGCCTGCCCGGCCAGCTGCAGGTGAAGCTGATCGCCCGACCGGACAACGGCAAGCCGGTGCCCGGCAAGACCCGCAAGCTCTCCGCTGCGAAGCTCCTGAGCAAGCCCCTGGACCTGACGCTGAAGGCGCCGGCCGGCAAGTACATGAAGCTGGAGTGCGTCGCGGAGCTGACCGACCCGGCCACTGGCAAGCTGCTGGCCACGCTGACCCACCAGCTCTTCTCGGTCCAGGGAATGCGCGCGGCGGTGGTGACTATTGAAGCCGACGCCCGCGAGGCCGCCAAGCGCCTGGGCATGGAGAAAGTAGCCCTGCCGCTGCTCAAGGCCGAGAAGGCCCGGCTCTTCCTGGCCAATCCCGGTCCCGGCGCGGGCCAGGCGCGAGCAGCGATGGAGGAGTTGGACGCCGGCATGGAGGCGCTGGCCGCCATCAAGAAGGGCCGCGACCCGCTGGCGGGCCGCCTCGGCTGGGTCGAACGCGCCTACTGGAGCCGGATAGACGAGTCCGCCCAGCCCTACCGCCTCTACGTTCCCACGCGGCTGGCCGATCCGGCCGAGCGCCAGGCCGGCAAGTTGCCGCTGGTGGTGTATCTGCACGGCTGGGTCCCGGAGTACGACAAGCACTACTGGGTGGAAGAGCGCGACATGCGCGAGATGAACGCGGTGATGGAAAAGCTGGGATGCATCCTGCTCATGCCCTTCGGCCGCTCCAATACCGACTTCGTGTCCGTTGGCGAGGTCGACGTGCTGCGGGCGATTGACGAGACCTGCAAGCGTTACCCGGTGGACCCGGACCGCGTGTATCTCTATGGCTACTCCATGGGCGGCTACGGCGCCTACGCGGTCGCGACGCACTTCCCGGACCGCTTCGCGGCCACGGTGGTGCTGGCCGGACGCCCGGAGCCTTACTACATAGAGCAGCAGGCCATGGCCGGCCTGCCCCGCGACAAGCAGCCGCGCTACAAGGGATACTGCCTGGACGTCGACACCCCCCTGGAGCTCGCCGCCAACCTGGGCCACGCCCCCACCCTGATCTACCACGCCCAGGGCGACGGGCAGGTCCCGGCGGCCGGCGCCAAGAGGATGGCCGAGCGGCTCAAGGAGTCCGGCGCTCCGGTGAACTACGTCGAGATCAAGGGCGACCACTTCACGGGCTTCGACGTCATGGCCAGCCCCGAACCGGTCATGTGGATGCTGAAGCACAAGCGGCCCAAGCGCCCCAAATCGGTCAAGCTGCGGACCTTCTCGCCGCGCTTCGGCAAGTCACACTGGGTACGCATCACCGCCATTGAGAAGTGGACCGCCCCCGCCGAGATCCAGGCCACCGAGGACGGTGGGGGGCACGTCAGGGTCACGGTCCGCAACGTGCGCGAGTTCCTGCTTTCGCAGATCTCCGCCCCCAAGGGCCTGAAGATCAGCGGCTCCAGGAAGTTCGAGAAGGAATTCGACATCAACGCCATCCAGCGCAAGCCCGGGGTCTGGGACGTCCGCGGCCGGCTCAAGCGCGCCCCCAAGGAGGGCCGCTGGCGCAAGACGGCCAAGCTGGCCGGACCAATGAAGGAGGCCTGCAACACGCCCTTCGTGGTGGTTTACGGAGCGGCCGGCACCAAGGAGCAGACCGCCGACAACCGCACCAGGGCCCTGCGCTTCGCCACCGAATGGCAGGCCTTCGCCAAGGGCCTGCCCCCGGTCAGGAGCGAGAAAGAGCTCTCCAAGGAGGACAAGAAGACCAAGAGCATCATCCTGTTCTGCTCAGCGTCCAGCAGCGCGCTTCTCCGCGAAGCCGCGCCCACGCTGGAATGCAGGATAACCGACAAGGAGTTCCGGATTGCCGGCAGAAAAGCCAGCCTGGAGGGAGACCGCGGTCTGGTCCTCACCCGGCCCAGCCCCTGGGCGCCGGCCAAGGACCGCTACCTGGTGGTATGCACGGGGCTCTTCTACGGCGAGGACGCCGCCGAGAACCACAAGCTGGACCTGGTCCCCGACTTCATCGTCTTCACCTCGGGGCAGGAAGGCGAAGGCGAACCCCCCGCCGTCCTGGCGGGTTACTTCGACAGCGACTGGAAGGCCGATCCCAAGCTGGTGGAAACTTTCGCCGCCAGGAAGCAGCCGGCCCCGGCCCTTTTCACTCCGGAAGGGCTCGGCCCCTAGAAGCGCCCCTCGCCGGGCGCGAAACAGCGCCCAGCCGATGGTCAGGTTCGGCGGCGGGAAAGAACTGCGACACCAAATCTGGTGGAATAGCGCTAGGGCAGCAATTCCTGGGGCTTCACGCCCAGAGCCATCGCGATCTTGAACAGCGTGGCGCTCCGGAAGCCCTGGAGTCCGTTCTCCAGGCGGGAAATCTGTGCCTGGCTGACTCCGATGGCCGCGGCCAGCGTGATGGTGGTGGCGCCGCGCGCCTTGGCCAGTTCGCGCACTGTGCCGCCGATCTTGCGGTTGAAATCGCCAACCTGCCGAGCGACATTTCCCACCTTACGAAGTTTAGCCTTGCGAGCCTTGCGAGCCACTTTTGTTTCCTCCATTCTCACTTGGGTTTCCGGCGACGCCGCACTATACCTCATGCGACCGGGCAAGTCCAGCGCAAAAGCCAGCCACGCGGAGTTTCCCGGCCACCCTCTGCGACGTCAGGAAGCAGGGCCAACTGCGCCCGTCCCGGCGCTTCAGATGAAGCTGGTACTTATGGCAACACTGGAGTCAAGTACGTTCTCTGGGAGCAGTATCCAGCGGCAAGGGCATATCCACCCTACCCGGCCTATCCGCGTCTGTTACAGCAGCCGCCAACCCGAAGCTTACCAGCAGCACGAGCAGCGGACCGGCCCCTCTTATCCACACTGACGACAGCGGACAGGCCGCGAGCGCGCCCACCACGGCGGCAAAGGCCGCCAGGGCCAGAGCGCGGTCGAGCCCTCCCTGCGGGGCCCTGCGCCAGGCATTCAGCGTGCTTCGGCAGCAGAAGGCAAAGAGCCACAGGAAGCCCACGACGCCCAGCAGGCCCAGTTCGACGCCGGCCACCCCGAACAGGTTAAACGTCCCCGGCTCGTCGGCCAGGACATCGTAATTGCGGACCTCGTTGGTCGCGCCGGTGTCGCGGTCATCCAAGCTGGGGCGGAAGCGGCCCCAGTCGCGACGGTAGCCTCCGGGCCCCAGACCGAAGAAGTACTTCTTCATGTCGCCATTGCCGGCGCGCAGCCCGGCACGCAGGATGTTGACCTCGTATCCGCAGCGCAAATAGCGCATTGCCAGGTAGCGGTTGCCCTCCTCGTCCTTGCGGACCACCCGCACGGAATCCAGCGCCGCGCCGAGGTTACCCCGCGGCAGGAGTTGTCCGAGCGCGAAGACCGCCAGCAGCGCGGCGGCGGCTATCGCGCAGCGCCGCCGGCCGGCCAGCGCCGTCCCGGCCAGCACGCCGCAGACGATGCCCAGCACCGCACCCCCGGTAATGGCCAGCAGCGCGCCCGCCCAGGCCAGCACGCCGTAGGCGGTCCGCCACTCCCAGGTGCGCGACGAGACGGCCATCACCGCAAAGAAAGGCACCGCCACCGCGAGAAAGGCGCCCAGCCCGTTGCGGTTCCGCATGAAGGATCCCACTCCGAAGTCGTGCCCGCCGCCGAAATATTGGCCGGCCCCGAAGACGAGCGCGGTTCCGAAAGCTGCCGAGAGCGCGACCAGCGCCCACTTCCTGGCTCGCCCGCCGCGGAGCAGCTCCGCGAAAACGATGAAGCCCACTATCCCATATTCCACCAGGGGCATCAGCTTCTTGCCGACTGCGGTGTAACTCAAGGGCGCGGTGCCCGCAGCCCGCTGCCAGACCAGCCCCGACCAGAACGCCAGGATCACCAGGAACCATCCCGCGGCCGGCGCATGCCCCAGCGACTTCAGCGCCGCGCGCCAGCCTTCGGCCCGGCAGCGGCAGATCAGTACCAGCCCCAGCGCGGGCCACAGCAGTACATCGAAGAGGGCCAGCGTGGCCCGATTGTGCTGGAACCTGGTCCCTGGAATGGGTATGCGCAGCCACCCGCCCAGCGGCACCGAGAGGACCAGCAGCAGCAGCACCGCCAGGCGCACGTGATCGAGCAGCGGCGACGCTGCTGTGGGCTTGTCGGGCTCTTTCATCGCTCAGCCTGCTAGCTCGGCGACAGGACGCGCGCCATGAGGCCGGCCGGGATCAGCGCGGCCAGCGTACCCAGCCCCAGCCACAGAGGCACACCGGGCCCCCCCGCCCGCCACTGGCCGATGACAATGGCGGCATCGAAGACGATTATCAGGATCACCGAGGCGCCCACCGCCCGGCGCACCGAGGCGAAGGTCACTTTCATGAGGGTCAGGATGAAGGCGGCCGCGGTCGCGAATATCAACAGGATCAACAGGCCCCGGCCCAGCACCAGACCCCAGGACAGCGGTCCGTCGAGCACCTTGAACGACGCCGCGAACAGCACCAGGGGCAGCCCGGCGGCGGCCCCGAAGAGCACCCAGGGCCCGGCGCCGCCGGCCGGCCGGTCCTCGTAGTGGCTCGCGACGGTGACGATCACCACGTACAGGCCCATGAGCAACGGCGCCCAGATCAGCACCTGGTTGACCCGGAAGGAGGTCAGGCTCATCCCCGTGGTCATGCCCAGCAGTACGTTGAGGAACCGGCAAAGGCCCATGGCCAGCGCGCCCAGTATCATGAAGCGTTTGAACAGCCCGTTGTACAGCCATATAGCGGTGACCAGCAGCCCGGTGACCAGCACGGTGGTGGCGCTTCCGAGCAGCACGGCCATCCCCAGCGCGGCCAGCACCAGGAAGAGGCCCAGCGCGTAGGCCCGTCCCAGCGGCACCGCCCCGCTGGGCAGTGGCCGCTCGGGGCGGAAGCGGACGTCGTGCTCCAGGTCCAGACAGTCGTTGAATATCGCGCCCGAAGCGTAGAGCGCGACGGAAATGAATATCAGCGCCAGCAGGTGATGCCATCTGGCCCGGCCCAGAGTGCCGTCCACCGCGGCCATGAGCACGAAACCGGTCACCACGTTGCTGGCGGCGGTGAACAGGTTGGGGGCGCGGATCAGCTGGAGATAGGCCTTCAATCGCCGGACCCCGCTCGCGCGGAGTCACGGCTCGCGGCGCGGCGGCCGTAGAGATCGCGCATCAGGAAGCGTTTCCCCCTCTTGTTTTCCAGCAGCACGCTGTGAGAGGTTATCCGGATGATGCGCAAATTCAAGTTCGGCCAGACGTCACCGGCGTCCAGCCCGCGGTTCTCGCCGTCCTGCTTGGCCTTGAGTACTACACGCCACCTGCCGCCGGAGGGACGATGGACCCCGATGAAGTCGGCGGGGACCTCGTAGACTTCCGGGACGCGTTGCTTCGCTTTCGTCCCCTGCTTGTCCTTCAGCCTATTTATCAGCTCATCAAGTTGCTTCTGGTCGGGAATTCGGCCCTTCTCGTCCCGCCCGGTCTTCTCCTTCGCGCCTCCTCGTTTGTCGTCGGCCAGTGTTCCGCGCTTCTCCCGCCGCTCTCGCCAGGCCGCGAACGGATTTCGGCCGGCGAGGTCCGGGGGGCCCTCGTCGTTCGGGAGGCTGACCCGCACGCTCCCGGGCACCTGGCAGATAACGCGGTGCTCGCCGTGTCCCTCGAACGCGGGCCGGCCCACCAAAGCGTAGGCACAGGCCATGCAAAGGCCCAGGGCACTGCCCAGAAAGACCAGTTTCTCGCGGTTCAGGCGCCTCATAATCTCACCCGCCAATCAGGCCTCGCCGCTCTTACCCGGTTTCGCCCGGTTTCGCCTTCTTCCCGTACAGGTCGCGCATCAGGAAACGCTCGCCCTTATCGTTCTCCAGCAGCACGCTGGTCAAGGTGACTTTCTTGATGGTCAGGCCGGTCTCCGGCCAGATGTCGCCCTCGCTGAGGTAGCGGTTCTCGCCAGTCTGCTTGACCTTGAGCAGCACGTATATCTTCCCGTCGGGAGTGCGCTGGATGCCCTTGAAGTTGACCGGCACCTCGTAGGCCTTGGGAGCCGTCGGCCGCGGCGGCTTGGGTGTCGGCGGCGGCTTGGGCGGCTTGGGCGGGCGCGGCGGCCTGGGAGGCCTGGGAGGCCTGGGCGGCTTGGGGGGGTTGGGCCCCACCACCGGCCGGACAGGAGGCTTGGGCGGCTTGACCGTCCGCGGGGGAACCCAGGCGGCGAAGGGATTGGGCCGCGCGCCGGCCAGGGAGCGCTCCAGTTCGCCGGGCCGCGACCTGTACAGGTTGACGATCAGCGGCCCGGGCGCGCCGCTCTTCACCCGGTGCTGGCCGACCTCCGCGAAGGATGGTTCGGAAATCACCGAGTAGCCCCCGGCCAATATCAGCACGCCGGCCACGCCGAAGAAGATCAGCTTCTCGCGGTTGAGCCAGGCGCCCTTGAGAATCACTCCGGCAACCCCCAGCCGCTCAGCGGCCGACGGGACGGGACGTAGGCCGGGCCCTTTGGCTTCCTGCTGGAAGCTTTCCCCTTCGTGAAGTCCATGCAGGCCGCGGAGATGGTCAGCAGCACCTCGCCGGGACGCATCATGTCGCTGTGGTCGCTGGACACCGAACCGGCGGCGCTGTCCATCTTGAAGGCGCGAATCACCAGGAAGTGACGCTGGCCGCGCATGCCGTGGAAGAACTTCATCACCGAGTCCACCGAACCGATCACCTTGATGCTCACCGGGTAGTTCTTGATGAACTTGTTCTTGTAGGGCCCCCAGATCACCTTGGGCTGGCCCCGGCCCCTCTTGGGATTGCGCACCTTTCCGTAGGCAGCCTCGTAGCTGACCTTCTCGGGCTTGACCTCCAGCACCCAACTGACCCCCTGGTCAATGGCCAGCTTGGTGATGCGGTCGGCCAGGGCCAGCTTGCGCAGCTCGTCCTCGGCCCTGGCCAGCTTGACCCTGTCCGGCCGCGCATCGGGCTTGAAGCCCAGCCATCTCTCGGCCAGCTTGGTGTGCGAGCCCTTGGGATTGTTCACGCGGTACTTGTCGACGTTCTCGGCGACTATCTGGTAGCGCTGGGCCAGATACACGCCGGGGATCTGCAGGGGCTGGCCCTTGGCGTCCTTGGGCACCTCCACCCAGGGGAAGTCCTTCTTGAAGGGGAAGCGCAGCCGGTTGGTGAGATCCTTCAGCTGCCCCTCGTAATCCCCCTTGCGCTGCTGGCAGTCCCTGCGAACCTCCGCCAGCAGGGGCAGAAAAACGCCATTGGGTTTTTCCTTGATATTGACCTCCGGATACATCTTGCCCAACTGGCCCCTGAGGGACCCGATTTTCTCGGCGTGCTCGCGGGACTCCTCGGCCGCGCTCCGGGCCCAGGCGAAGTGGACCAGCAGGAACAGGAACAACACCGCCCCCCCGACCATGATTGCGCTGCGGTGCTTCTCCCAGAAGCTCATCGCTTCCTGCTCCCGGAGGCCAGCCGGTCGACTGCTCCCGCTCCCGGTTGGGCCAGCACTATCTCCAGAACGAACTCGTGCCGGGCCTTGCCTTTCTCCTCCAGGAACTTCTTGTCAGGATCGTACTGCATGAAGCGGGGGATAACCTCGCTGACGATCTTCAGCTGGGAGCCCTTGCGCTGGAGGGCCAGGCGGTAATCCTCAATGAGGTCCATCACCGCCCTGGCCGCGGCGGCCCGCGCGGCGTCCTCGGTCACCGAGCCCTTCACCTTGGCGGTGGCGAAGCCCCGGATGTAGACCCGGCGCGCCTGCTGCAGGCTCTGGGTACGCTCCTTCGCGGCCGGCCCGGCCACCGCGGGCGGACGGTTGCCGGTCTCGACCAGCACCACGCTCTTCTCGAATTTCCCGCCGGTGCACTTCTTGAGGAGGCTCAGCACCTGGACTATGTCCCGACCGGAGTGGACGCGCTCCTCCAAGGCCTTGACCTCGTCCCGGCGCTGCCGGGTGTCCTTAAACAGCGTGCCGAACTGCTTGCGGTCCTTCTTGGCGTCGGCCAGCAGCTTCTCGATGCGCCCGTGCTCGTCGGCGTAGACGCTGCGGTTGCGCCCGGTCACCCAGGTCAGCAGCCCGGCGACGAGGAATATGCAACCGGCGGCGTACCACATCCACAGGCCGGCGTCCAGGAAGCGCCGGCGGGCCTTGACGTCCTCCGGGACCATGGACATGGTCACCGAGCCAGGCACCAGGCGCGAGGCGGCCAGGCCCAGCGCCACCGAGTAGCGCGGGGCCTCCGCGGATATCTCTGAGACGTCCTTGGCCGAGAGCCCACCCAGGCTCACCTGCCGGAAGGGCTCCAGGGGAGCGACGCGCATGCGCATGCGCCGGGCCAGGGCCTCGGTCAGCCCCGGCAGCATCGACCCGCCGCCGGTGACCAACATCTCCTCGGGCCGCAGCTTGGCCTGCTTGGTCTGGGCCCGGCAGTACATCAGTGAACTCTCGATGCCCCCCGCCAGGGCGCCCATCTCGCGGGCCAGCGCCGCGGAAATCTTCTTCTGGACTGCGGGCAGGTCCGCGTCCTCGCCCTCTCCCGGGGGCAGTATGCAGCCCTTCTCGCGCTTGAGGACCTCGGCCTCCTCGGAACTGAGCCCCGCGGCCTCGGCCACCGCGGCGCTGAAGCGCGCCCCGCCGCCGGGCACGCTGCGCGCGAAGTAGAGCAGGCCGTCGCGGACCACCACGACGCCCAGAGTGTCCGCGCCGATGTCCACCAGCAGGACGGTGCGATCAAGCTCGGCCCCGTGGCCGTGAAGGTAGGCGTTGAACAGGCCCAGGGTGTTGAGATCCACGTCGCCGCGGGGCAGCCCCGCCCTGCGCGCCGTGTCGATGCGCCCGCGCAACTGGCGCTCCTGGACCATGGCCAGCATGACCGTGAGCTGCCCGCCCACGTCGGGCAGGTCCAGGATGCGGTAGTCGAAGGCCGAGGGCTCCTGCGCGGCGCTTTGCTCCTCGACCTCGTACTTCATCATCATTTCCATTTTCCAGGGAGGCACCGGGGGAACTTGCAGATAGCGAATCAGTCCGGCGCTGCCGCTCAGGCCCAGCACGGAGAGCCCGGAACGGAAGGGCCCGCGCCTGAGCAGCGAGGCCAGGTTGGTGCGAATCTCCTTGAGCTGCTCGGGGCTCTCGGTTACGCGCTCGCTGTCGCGGCGACCACGGGCGGCCCCGGCCCTGAGCGGCAGGTCCGTGGAGGCCCCGGCGACCAGCTCGAGCTGGCCCGAGCGCTGCGTCAGGCGCACGGCTCGGATGCCGCTCGCGCCGATGTCCGCGCCGGTCACCGCCTGGGACACGCCGGAACCCTCCCGATTGCCCCCGGGCCCTACTTCCCCAGGCCGTTGGCGGCCCCGGGCTCGGGGTAGCTGAACCAGGGCCCCTCGATGGCCCGCTTCCTGCCGCCGGTGCCCGCGGGACTGTCGGCCCCGTTGCCGTCGACGTAGTGCCGGCCGCTGGGATGGATGATCTGGGCCTTGACCACTATGACCAGGTGACTCTTGCCCACGGTATCCACCTCGTGCCGGAAGAGCGCGCCCAGCAGCGGGATGTCTCCGAGGATGGGCACCTTGGTGGTGGTCCGGCTGGTCTCCTGGCTCATCAGCCCGCCGATGACCACCAGGTCACCGTCCTGCACCACCATGCGGGTCAGGAGCTCCTTGTCGTTGAAGATCGGCTGCGGGGTTGCCGGGACCGGCTCGTCCTCGCGGAGTTGGAGCACCTGCACGCTCTCGAACTGCTTGGTCCCGCCGCTGACATCGCTGATCTTGGGGTGCAGCTCGAGGATGATGTGCCGCAGGTCGCGGCCCACGCTGGGGGTTACCTCCAGCAGGAAGCCAATCCGCTGCTGCTGGAGCACCGGGACGTAGTTGCTGACCCGCTCGATCTGTTGACCCTCGTTGGTCACGTCCACGGTGGAGACCTCGCGCCAGTCGCTGACGTAGTTGAACTGGGTACTGATATCGATGACGCCCTTCTGGTTGTTGAGGGTGATGATCTGCGGGGCGCTGAGGATCTTGGCGCGGCCCTTCTGCTGCAGGGCGCGCAGGGTCATGGCGAAGAGCGGGTCGGTGTCCGAGCCCGTGACCATGGCGGTGAGCCCGGTGCCCCCGGTGACTCCCAGGTCGCTGCCCGAACCGACGCTCAGCCCGATGTCCTGGCCCGGCTTGGTGTTCATCGAGAAGTCCAGACCCAGGTCAGAGAGGTCGTCCACGCTGATGGTGATGAACCGGGTGCTGATCAGCACCTGGATAGGCGGACGGTCCATCATCTCCAGCATCTCGGAGAGGCGCTCGTGCATCTGCGGGGTGGTCAGCACCATCAGCGAACTGGTCAGCTTGTCGATGTGCATCTCCGAGCCGCTGGGCCAGTCGGGCCAGGTCGACATCCAGTCAATCACGTCCTCGAGGTAGGTCTTCGGGGATGCAGCAGGAGCAGCAGGGCCGGCGGCGCCCCCGGGCAGAACCGCCCCGCGACCGCTACTCCCCCCCCCGCCGCGCGGGCCGCTGCGAGCCCGACTGACCTTCATGGGCGTGGCCATCACCAGGCCGACGTTGAGCGGGTGGATGCGCACCTCCATGCCGGGATGCGCCTCGCCCTTCTGGGTGACCCAGATTGCCTCCTCGGTGACCGTGTAGGCGATGTCGTCAACGTTCCTGACGATGAACTTGAGGATCTCCTTGAGGGGCATGTTCTCGACCAGGACGGTCAGCTTCTTGTCGGTGAGCGCGTTCTGGTCGGCGATGACGTTCACCCCGGAGATGCGCTGGAGCGTGGAGAGCAGGAAGTCCAGGTCCACGTCCATGAGGTTGAGGTCCACCCGCTGGTTGAGCTTCTGCTCCATGGCCAGCATCTTCTCGCTCTTGGCGGGCTTGGCGACGCGCAGGGGCAGCGGGGCGATCAGACGCTTCTTCACGGGCCGGGGCAGCGGAGGCTTGCGGTCCGGGAAGTTGGAGGCATCGTCAACGTCGGCAATGGCCTCCTTGTCCTTCATCTTCCGTTCCTGGTCGAGCATCTTGAGGCGGTGCTCGATCTTGGTCTTCTCGGCCTCGTACTTGAGCTTCTGAGCCTTGAAGTTGCCGGGATCCCGCTTGAGTATCTGGCCGCACTTGTCGATGCACAGGTCCCAGTTGTCCTGCCAGTAGAAGGCCTTGGCGTCGCGGTACATCCGGTCGGTCACCGCCCGGAGCCGGGTCCGCAGCCTGGCGGCCTCCTTGGGGGTGATCCCGCGGACCTTGGGCTTCACCGGCTTTTCCTTGCTGGTCTTCGCCGGTGGAGTCGTCTTGGGCGGCGCGACCTCGTCCAGCATCTTCTTGGCGGGATCAGCAGCCTTTTCCCCGGCCTGTGTCGCGCTGCCCCAGAGGGCCAAGACCAGCAACGCTCCCAGGACGCGGAAAAGCCTGATGGGCTGAAGTCTCATCCGTGTTCTCCTCAGCTTGGGCTGACTACCGTAAACGCCCGCTGTGCACCTATATAACCACTGACGACGGGGCTAGGACACAAGATTCTTCAGCTGCTCACGGTCCAATCCGAAGCCCTGCGCGACCGCCCGATCCAGCCTGCCCAGCAGCTTGGGATCCGGCCCGGATGAGCCGATGCCCGCCCTTCTGACCAGGTCCGCGGCCAGCGAGGCGATCTCCTCCTGATACTCCAGCCCGGCGAGCCCCGCCGGACCAGGCAGGGGCATTCTCTCGATCTCAGCGGGGCTGACTCAGGGCAGCAGCCCCTCTCGCGCGCGCTCAATCACCTGCTCCAGTGCGAAGCCCGCCACCCGGCTGGCCAGCACCCCCAGCAGGAACTCGGCCTTGACCCGCCGGTCTCGGGGCACCACGCAGATCACCGCCTTGTCGACCAGGCGCTTCTGGGTGTCCAGCGCGACCACCAGCGGCGGAGCGGTGCGCCGCAGGATCACCTTGCGGGGCGCGTCGAACACCGAGGCGTCCGGGCACAGCGAGCGGGCCACGCCCTCGCTGAACTTCAGGAAGCAGCACGGCGGGCGGGCGGCCAGGGGCAGAACGTCCTCCTCGAAGAGGATGGCCCGGTGCTTCTCGCTGACCCGCTCCTTCGAGAGCAGCCTGTCGTCCCGGCGGCCCAGGAGTACGCCGGGCACGGCTCTGGCCACGTCGCCCAGGCACCGGGGAGCGGCCCTGAGCTTCTCAATGGCGTCCTCGATGGCCGTGCTGCGGGCCACCTTGAGCTTGCGGGTGCTGGCCTTCTTTATCCTGCTGCCGGCGACGATCTCCTTGACCTCGTTGACCAGCTCCGGCCCGTCGAAGGGCTTGGTGAGGTAGGTGTCCGCGCCGGCCTCCAGGCCCTCCTCCAGCTCGCCCACCCGCTTGCAGGCGGTGAGCATGATCACCGGGATGTTCCGGGTACGGCGCGAGGCGCGCAGGCGTCGACAGGTCTCGAAGCCGTCGATGCCCGGCATGTTGACGTCCAGGATGATCGCCAGGGGCCGGACCTTGGCGGCCATCGCCAGGCCCTCTTCGCCACTGGCCGCCTGGTGGACCTCGAAACCCGCCATCGAGAAGCGCAGGTCGATGGTCGCGCGGAGGTCCGCGTCGTCGTCGACCACCAGTATCCGCTGCTTGCGCCCGAAAAGCACGGCCACTCCCCTTTCCCGACGGCAGGATTCTAGCGGTCGGCGGGCGGCCACGCAAGCCCAGAGCAGCGCGGTCCCCCGAACCATTTGACATCCTCGCCCGGCGGCAAATAATCGGCAGGAACACCTGAGGGGAGAAGACTCATGAAGCTCAAGACCGAAAGCGCCGTCCGCGCGGCCGTCAGGAAAGCGGCGGCCGCCGCCCCCGTCGTGGACATGCACACCCACCTCTGCGAGCCGCGCTTCGGCGGGCTCCTGCTGTGGGGCGTCGACGAGCTGGTGACCTATCACTACCTGGTCGCCGAGCTCTTCCGCACCGGGCCGAAGCTCACGCCGGAACACTTCTGGAAGCTCAGCAAGCCGAAGCAGGCCGATCTCATCTGGCAGGCGCTCTTCGTCGAGCGCGCCCCGGTCAGCGAGGCCTGCCGCGGCATCGTAACCTGCCTCCAGGCCATCGGCATCAGGCCCGGCCCCAAGGCGCTGGTCGCCGCCCGCAAGTACTTCGCCGGCCGGAAGCTGAAAGATTACGTGAACACCGTCTTCAAGCTGAGCGGTGTTTCGCACGTCGTAATGACCAACAACCCCTTCGACGACCAGGAACGCCCCCTGTGGGCCCGGGGAGGCAGCCGCGACCGCCGCTTCATCCCCGCGCTGCGCATAGACAACCTGCTTCGCGACTGGCCGGCCGCCGCGCGCAAGCTCCGCTCGATGGGCTACCGGGCCTCGGGCGCCGCCAAGGGGCCGGACGCCAGGGGCGCCCGGGAAGTCACGCGCTTCCTGAACGACTGGACCAGCAAGATGCGCCCGGTATACATGGCCGCCTCGCTGCCGCCGGAGTTCGACTATCCGGGGCGCGACGCCTGCTGCCAAGTGCTCAATAAGTGCCTGCTGCCATTCGCCGAGGAGCGTGATCTGCCCCTGGCGCTGATGATCGGCGCGCGCTTGGGCGTAAATCCCCGGCTGAGGCTGGCCGGCGACGGCGTGGGGCGTTCACGGGTCGAGGCCGTAGAGGCGCTCTGCCGCGAGTGGCCGGGGGTGAAGTTCCTGGTTACGCTGCTGGCCCGCGAGAACCAGCACGGGCTCTGCGTCGCCGCGCGCAAGTTCGGCAACTTGATGCCCTTCGGCTGCTGGTGGTTCCTCAACGACCCCTCGATAATCGAGATGATGACCGCCCAGCGGATGGAGCTCCTGGGGACGAGCTTCGTGCCCCAGCACTCCGACGCCCGGGTGCTCGACCAGTTGGTTTACAAGTGGCGGCACTCGCGGGCGGTCATCGGGAAAGTGCTGGCCGACAAGTTCGCGGACCTCTTCAAGTCCGGCTGGCCGGTGACGCGCGAAGAGATCAGGCGCGAGGTCGAACGCCTCTTCTCAGGGAACTTCCTGGAGTTCGTGGGACGCTGAGGAGCAGGCGCAATACCGTTCATGCAGTCGGAAACGCTCCTCACCGGATTTCCGCCTGAATGCCTCCCGAGGGGTCATTTCCGAACGGGCGAAACCGGCGCGGTTGGATGCATCAGGTCCAGGAGTCTCTTCAACTCCTTAGCTTCCTTCGCTTTTCGCAGGGAGCCCTTTTCGATCTCCGCCCTGACTGCGTTTTCTCCCATGATATTAACCAGGGTCGTTAACAGCACGACTTTGCCCGACGCCCATTTTGCCTTGCCCAGCCGCTTGATCAGGTCCTTCCTCGCGGGATTCCCTATGGATTCGAGAACGGCTGTGACCGGATAACTCAACTCCCGGGGCTGCATTGATCCCCCCGCAATTGGGTACTTGGGATCCACATACTCAATGTTCTGGCAAAGCAGGCCCACGGCTTCACTCGCGCGAAACTCCTTCAACAGGCGAAGCAGGTCCCTGATTCTCTCGTGGTTCCTGTCCGCGTACTTCTTCTTGAACTCCCGCGCAAGACCCTCCATTGAAATCCGGATTGTCCGCTTGCGACGCCGGATCTCAGCTTCAATTGCAGCCTTCCGCTTCGTCGCGTCACTGGAACCGAGGTCCGGCTCCGCGGCGAGCGTACAACCCGCCATGGTGGAAGCGGCCACGGCTAAGGCAAGTAAGAATGATTTCATTGCAAATCTCCTCACGGGTTCAAGTTCTTGTTGTGCTTGCCGAGTAGTATCTCATTTTCACCCTTGCCGTCGTTGGGATTGTCACCGCCACCGGACCACAGCCTCGACAGATTATTGCCGAGTCTCCTCACAATGCGCATTCTTGTCGCCCACTTGTAATCATTAGAGCATCGCACAACGGTCCTCACACCGTCCACTTTGTAGGTGAACGTGGTCCACTGCGTAAAATCCAACCTAGTGCGTGCATCCTTGGCACGTGGGTTGTTCTCAGGGTCAGGTGGTCGCTTCGGCGGATGGAGAATCAGCGAAGTGGGCCCATCCTCATCAATAATGACGAGATGTGGCTTATTGTCCTTAGGGTCTTTGTCCAGGGCATCAACATCGGGAGTAATGTCCTGATATCTCAGATAGCTATCGTCCTCAGCTTTCCCGCCGGGACCACAATTCCACTTGGGCACGACCCTACCATCAAGGTAATGTCGCCTGCCGTTCAGTTCCCTGTTTATTACGAACCCCAGGCCTACGGATACCCTGGCTGCTGCACCAACGGCATCGTTAGATTGGACCTCTCTGATGGGTGGCCCGGGGATAGCGCCAACGTTGAAATCCTTCGGATGGATCCTACCCCGTATTTCGACCACTGCTCGTGCATATCCTATCCCAGAGGGGTCGATTATGACGCCGTAGCTGTCAGTCCAGGTTTTTCCCCAGGCGCGGCGAGCGTCCTCATACACGGGAGCGCGGCGTCGGAACCCTGTCTTTCGCCCGGCCATCTCAACCCACAGCACTGTCACGTCTTCTTCGCAAAGGATGTAGCCGGATACTGAACCAAGACGCGCCTCAATAACGGCATCGTTCATCTTGGCGCTTTCTACCTGACCGGATATCTTGAATTTCACCCAGGTCCCGGACGCGGGAAGCGTCAACTTGATCGTCGTGTCCTTCTTTTTGGGGAAACGGACATCTCCACCTCCCGTTTTGTTTATCAGCACCACCTTTAGCGTGCTTTTAGAAAGGGTTCTTATCCTGCATGGAATGGTGGGTCTTCCGGCGGGACTGTCGGACTTGCGGCAAATAATGTCATCGTCATCGGCAGCAGTGTTGTTAATCTGCATTTCGACTTTGACATCCAGCACTTTGGCCGCCCAGTGGTATTCTTGGGGCTTGCCGGGTTTGCCAGGCTTGCCGGGCTTGCCGGGAGGACGTTTCAGGTTGCCCTCGCAATACATGGGATAATGGCCCGCGTGGTCGGCCTTGGTGAAATCGCCACGGGCCGTGATCTCGGTCTCGCCCGGGTTGATCTCCATGAGCTTCGAGGCGAGGTAACCGATGTTCTCGAAAATGTCCGCCCATTTGGGCAGGGCCACGTAGCGCTTCGGGTCCAGCGGCTTCAACTCTCCGGCCCGAAACGGACGAAACCGGAATCCACGGGGATTCGCAAACGATTTCCTGATGCGGGTCTTCTTTTTACCCGGCAGCAGCGTTACTCTATCCGGGCTGACCCGCTTCTCCTTTTTGCTTTCCCGGTCCCCGTCGCGCTCGATCGTTTTGGTTTTTCGCTGCGAACGATCATAGGCGTCCACCTGCTCCGCCGCCTGCACCGGACACGCGAACGCCGCGAGCAGGATCGCCGCGATAAATCCGACTCCCATCCGTTTATGATTCATCCGGTCCGACCTCCTTCTGTTTGCGCTTTTCCTCATGTTCCTTCAGGTAAAACTTCGCCAGTTCTCTATATCCGCCTGACTGCCTCGGCAGAGACAAAAGCATCTTCTTACCCTCGGCATCGCGGCCCACGTAAAACATACGCAGGCCGAATTCAATCATCGCCTCGTAGACGAACCTGTTCCTCCTGCCTGAAAACGCCAGCTTCTTCAGGCACTCATGTCCCCGAAGATGGACGTCTATGTCGCGAACCCGCGCCGAGACGCTGACCGCTATAAGCGCAAGACGATCCCGGGAAAAACATATCCGCTTTGCCTTCAAGCCTTTCTCGAAGGCAAGAAACGCCGCCTTCCGCCCCTTGGTCCGATAGAGGGCGCTCCCGATTAGGACGTGCGGATAAATCTTCTGCTCCGTTCGCAGATTGCCGAATTCGTTCGCCAGAAGTCGTTCCGCCAAGTCCCGTGCCTTGTCGAACCGCTCGGTGCAGTAATAGAAGTCGGCAAGCAGGATGACGAACCGCTGGCGGCCCCGGTAAAGCCGCAAGTCCTCGGGATATGCATACAAGTATCCGTGCTCAGCGCCCCATTTGAGGCGCGCGTAATCGTTCCAAACCCCCGCTTTCTGCATCCGCTTGGTCTGTCTGTCATATTTCAGTATCTTCTCGTAGCACTTGAGGGCTTGTTCCTTCTTGCCCTCCACGAAGTATATGAATCCCCTGAAACCGGCGCACTGCTCCTCCAGATCGTCCAGATACCAACCGCAGGTGCGCCGATTAACCAGCTGGCCGGGCCTTATTCGTTGCTTGTTGATGTTGCCCCAGTGATCGGCCTTCTTTTCGGCCTTGGGCGGGGCTGTCAGCCTTCGCGCGGCAGGTTTGATTCGCATTTTATTGTCGGGAACTTCCTTGCGAGCACGTTCAAACCACTTGTTGAGCAGACCAAAATACTTCCGGGCCTCCAAGGGACGCACCCGATGCTCCAACTCAATCCTGCCGAGTTCCAACAGGGCCTCGCCCCGGTAAAGCCCGTTCTTGTCCTTCTGGTAGAAAGCCCACAGATCCCGTTGAGCCCCGTCGAGCTTCTTGAGCCCTACAAGGCAAAGCGGGGCGTACAGCCTCGACGCTTCCGCGTAGATGTTAGCTGGATGTTTCTTGATAACGACCCGGTACAGCTCCAGTGCCTTCTTGAAACCACGACCGCTCCGCCGCAGCGATTCCGCCCTGCGGTAGAGCAGGAAATCTTCACCCAATGCAAGACGGTCGATGTCATGCTTCAAGGAACGCCATCTGTGCCGGATGTCCCTTTCGGTTACCAGCCCGACATAGTACTTGCCCCGGGCCCGGCGGAGCTTCAGCGCATAGTTGAAGGCGACACGGGCGCGCTTCAGGCCCTTGAGGTTCTCCTTGTCTTGCGCCGACATGCATCCGAGATAGTACGCCGCATCGACGAACACATCTTCCCTGCCTTGCTTGAGCAGGAACTGGTCGAGTTCCAGCATGGCTTCGAGGCGCCGGCCTTCCAGCGCCGCGCACCTGCAAAGCCCGATCTTTCCCCTGATGCCCCACTTGCTGCGAGATTTCGTCTTGAGTTCCCCGTAGGCCCGCCGGGCCTCGGCCAGCGTTCCCTTCTCGCCCTCCGCATGAAAGCGCAGGCAAAGCTCTGCGTAGCGGAACAGGGCCTCGTCGCCCCTGGCCGTGCCCGGCTTTCCGAGGGCTCTGAACCACCTGAGGGCCTGAACGCGGTCCTTCTTCTCCTCCGACGCGGCCAAACGTTTGGTCTTCTCAAGAGGCGTCTCGGGTTTCCTGGGCTCGCCGCCGAGCGCGGCGCAACGGACCAGCAGCACCGCACATGCTACGGAAAAGCTGAATCTGGATATCACCGGCGCTCCCCCTGAGTCCTCCGGCCCGAGCCTGCCAGCAAACCACAGGCTACTTATCCTATATTCTACATATGAAACGTAGTCCTGTCAAAGAAAACCAGCCAGAAATAGGGCGGGAGTGGAATCTCGTGACCCACCCCCGTGCCGGGGTTTGGCCGTCCGCTAGGGGCGGCGGATTGCACATGTGCAGTGTTCTTTCCGGGGCGATCCGGGCGCTTTTCCGACCTGTCCCGGCGACCCTGCTATTCCGCACATCCACTTGCCCCCGTCCCCGCGCGCGCCCTCCCCTTTCTCCTTTTGACACCCTGCCAGGACTGAATAACATTCCTCTCTCGACTGGAGCGGCCACCCGGCCGCCGCGCGCGCTCACCTACGGAGGATCCCATGGCCAAGAAATACGTCTACTTCTTCGGCGGCGGCAAGGCAGAAGGCAAAGCCGCCATGAAGGGGCTGCTCGGCGGCAAGGGCGCCAACCTCGCGGAGATGGCTTCCATCGGCCTGCCGGTGCCCCCGGGCTTCACCCTCACCACCGAGGCCTGCGAGGCCTACTACAGCATGGGCCAGGCCAAGCTCCAGAAGACCCTGGCCAAGGAGGTCGACAAGAACCTCGGGAAGCTGGAGAAGCTCACCGGCAAGACCTTCGGCAAGGGCCCCAATCCGCTGCTGGTCTCGGTGCGCAGCGGCGCGGCGGTCTCCATGCCCGGGATGATGGACACGGTGCTCAACCTGGGCCTCAACGAGGACACCCTGGCCTGTCTGATCGAGCTCACCGGCAACCAGCGCTTCGCCTGGGACGCCTACCGCCGGTTCATGCAGATGTTCGGCGACGTGGTCATGGGCGTGCCCCACCACGACTTCGAGGAGGCCCTGCAGTCCGTCAAGACCAAGTACGGCCGGGAGTTGGACACCGACCTCACCGTCGACGAGCTCAAGGAGGTCTGCGGGCGCTTCGAGGTGGTCTACACCCGCAAGACCGGCAAGCCCTTCCCAGCCGACCCCATGGAGCAGCTCTGGGCCGGCCTCTGGGCGGTGTTCGGCTCCTGGGACAACCCCCGGGCCAACAAGTACCGCCAGATCAACGACATCAAGGGCCTCAAGGGCACCGCGGTCAACGTCCAGACCATGGTCTTCGGCAACATGGGCGGGGACTGCGGCACCGGCGTGGCCTTCACCCGCGACCCCTCCACCGGCGAGAACAAGTTCTACGGCGAGTACCTCATGAACGCCCAGGGCGAGGACGTAGTCGCCGGCATCCGCACCCCGGAGCCCATCAGCAAGCTGACCAAGGTAGACAAGGCCGCCTACGACGAGCTGGTGGCCATCCGCGGCAGGCTCGAAAAGCACTACCGGGACATGCAGGACGTGGAGTTCACCATCGAGAAGGGCGAGCTCTTCATGCTCCAGACCCGCACCGGCAAGCGCACCGCGGCGGCCGCCGTGAAGATGGCCGTGGACATGGTCCAGGAGAAGCTCATCAACAAGGAAGAGGCGGTCATGCGCGTCGCCCCGGACAGCCTCGACCAGCTGCTCCACCCGGTATTCGACGCCGCCGCCGAGAAGGCCGCCAAGGTGCTGGCCAAGGGCCTGCCGGCCTCGCCCGGCGCGGCAACCGGCCAGGTGGTCTTCAGCGCCGACGACGCCGAGGCCTGGGCCGCCGAGGGCAAGCAGGTCATCCTGGTACGCATCGAGACCAGCCCCGAGGACATCGGGGGCATGAACGTGGCCAAGGGCATCCTCACCGCCCGCGGGGGCATGACCTCCCACGCCGCGGTGGTCGCCCGGGGCATGGGCACCTGCTGCGTGGCCGGGGCCGGCGGCATCCTCATCGACTACGCCGCCAAGCGCATGACCGCCGGCGAAGCGGTGATCCTGGAGGGCGACTGGATCAGCCTCAACGGCTCGGCCGGGACGGTCTGCGCCGGCCAGATCAAGACCGTCGAGGCCAAGATGACCGGCGACTTCGGCACGCTGATGTCCTGGGCCGACAAGTTCCGCCGGCTGGGCGTGCGCACCAACGCCGACACCCCCAAGGACGCCGCGGTGGCCGTCAAGTTCGGCGCCGAGGGCATCGGCCTTACCCGCACCGAGCACATGTTCTTCGAGGGCGACCGCATCATCAGCTTCAGGCGACTCATCCTGGTCGCCCAGGAGGTCAAGCAGCTCCGCGAGCAACTCGAAGGCGCCGAGGGCAAGCTCAAGGAAGACCTCCGGTGCCGCCTGGCCGGGCCGCTCGACCAGTACAACCAGGCGCTCAAGGAGCTCCTGCCGCTGCAGCGCGACGACTTCATCGGCATCTTCAAGGAGCTCGCCGGCCGGCCCTGCACCGTGCGCCTGCTGGACCCCCCGCTCCACGAGTTCCTGCCCCACGACGACGCCGGCCAGCAGGCGATGGCCCGGACCATGGGCGTGCCCTTCGAGAAGATCAAGGCCACGGTGGAGAGCCTCCACGAGTTCAACCCCATGCTCGGCCACCGCGGCTGCCGCCTGGGCATCACCTACCCGGAAGTCAGCGCCATGCAGGTGCGGGCCATCATCGAGGCGGCCATCGAGGTCAAGAAGTGCCAGCCGGAGATCATGATTCCACTGGTCGGCAACGTCGAGGAGTTGCGCCTGCAGCGCGGGCTCGCCGAGAAGGTCATCGCCGAGGTCATGGAAGAGCGCGGGCTCAAGAAACTGCCCTTCCCGCTCAAGATCGGCACGATGATCGAGGTGCCCCGCGGGGCGATCACCGCCGACGAGGTCGCCGAGGTCGCGGACTTCTTCAGCTTCGGGACCAACGACCTCACCCAGATGGCCTGCGGCTTCAGCCGCGACGACGCCGGCAAGTTCCTGGGCGACTACGTCGCCGCCGGCATCTTCGAGTATGACCCCTTCCAGGTGCTGGACCAGAAGGGCGTGGGCCGCCTGGTGGAGATCGCCGTGGAGCTCGGCCGCAAGACCCGCCCCAAGCTCAAGATCGGCATCTGCGGGGAGCACGGCGGCGAGCCCAAGAGCGTGGCCTTCTGCCACAAGACCGGCCTCGACTACGTGAGCTGCTCGCCCTACCGCGTGCCCATAGCGCGGCTGGCCGCCGCCCACGCGGCCATCGAGGAGGCCCGCGGCGGCAAGGGCGGGAAGAGGAAGAAAGCCGTCGCGAAGAAAGCCGGGAAGAAGAAGCCCGCCAAGAAAGCCGCCAAGAAGAAGCCCGCGAAGAAGAAGGCCAAGAAGAAGCGTCGCTAGTCGCGCAGGAGAGGGGCATGTACTGGAAATCGTCCGCAAGGCGAAGCGGTGCGTGGCTCCGAAAGAAGAAAACGTGATGCTGGCACCTGTCACGGACAAGACTGAGATCAGGAAAGCTTACCACCTTCTAGCCAAACGCCTCAAGACGGGCGCACAAAAAGTGGTCAGGTTAATAGGCTGGCAAGGCGGCTGTGATGAATTCCCTGTTTACTGGCACCCTCGCGAGGAGATGTGGACAGCGCTGGATACAGAGTACGCCGGTACGCGCTACTGGTGTCCATACGGCACAGCAAATCCGAACGAAACGGACAATCTTCCTATTACCTGCGAGATCAATCCACCTTACTCCGGCTATGACCGCCGTTGCGCTGGTGTGTTTGCTCGTGACGAAAACGGCCACATCTGTCTCGCCCACTCCGGAAAGATCGGTGGCGGACGCAAGGGCATCGGCAAGAGCGCGCTCATGTCTTTCTTGCGAGGCGCCAACATCCTGCCGGTAGGCTGGCCGGATGGCGTCGAGTCAGATGTCATCGTCATCAGCCCCCTGAGCGACAAGAGGTTAGTTGCCCGTATAGCCAGCTTTGTCCACGAAGTCGAGAGATTCAAGACGGCAGTGGCATCTGGAAAACCGCCCATCCCGAGATACTACACCGCCGCTTCTTTCCAACCAGAATTTAGTGGCAGGCGAGCGCCTTACAGCGGGAAGGCTCTCGTGGAGAGTTCGTGCTACCACGGCGATGTAGTGAACGCGCTCGCAGAAGAACTGGAGGGGCGTGGGTACAAGCTAGGAAACGACCGCAAGCGCGATCTGTTTGTTGCCTCCCGCAGTGGGAACATGCAGATTCTTTTTGAGGTCAAGACGAACCTCACAGCGTCAAGCATCTACGGCGCTGTGGGCCAGTTGATGATTCACGGCGCTACGCAAAAACAGCCTCCCCGGCGAGTGCTGGTCGTGCCGGGAACACCCAATGTGAAAACTCGGGCGGCGCTCAAGCGGGCAGGACTTGAAGTTTTGACCTACGCATGGACAAAAAGGGGACCGGCCTTTAAGAAATTGGCCAACGTTCTCTGACTCCCCATATCTTCTCCACAGTTCTGTCAGGTAAACTGTGTAAACGGTCGGTTCTGAATTTCACCCCCCCGGCGGAGGCGGGGAGGTATAATGCGAGTGGAGCGGAAATGGAGAGGCAAGATGAAGCCACGCGATAAGCCCGATACCTCCCGCCCTTCTGGTTTTCCCGGCGTGCGCCCCATGAAACCCGGGGAAGCCGGGGAGGTCAGCCGGGTGATCATCGCCGCCATTCGGTCAGGCTTCACGCCCAGCTATTCGCCGGAGGTCGTCGAGGCGACCGTTCGGGGCAACAGTCCCGAAGCCGTTCTGGCGCGCGCCTCGAAGCAGGCCGACTACGTGCTCGCCGAGGGCGCCCGGGTCACCGCCATGATCGGCCTCAAGCGCAACGAGATCGGCCACCTGTTTGTCGACCCCGCCCACAGCGGAGCGGGCACCGGCCGCCGACTGGTGGATTTCGCCCGGCGGAAGTTCCAGGCGGCCGGTCACCGGGACATGTTCACGCTGGCCAGTCTGAATGCGGTGGGCTTCTACGAGCGGTGCGGCTTCCGCGCGGAAGTCCGGGGCGCCTTTTCCCTGGGCGAGGGTCTGAACCTCGAATACGTCAGGATGCGGGCAGCGCTCGAATGAACAGAACTGTCAGGGACCCTTTTCGCGGCGCTTTCCCCGGCGCATTCTGACACCCACCGCTGGCTGCTTCTCCGCGCCAAGAGACCTTCTTAGCCATCCTCCGAAAATCCCCGGAAATCTTCTCGCTGAAACCGCGCGGGTTAGATGTTTTCCTGCCTGCAAACGTGGCCATCCGGGGGCTAAGACCCCCCGTAGTAATGGACAGTGTCAGCGTTCTGAAGAGAGAGGAGTTCCCCTACTTGGCCAAAGTCCGGAAAAATGAGAATTTCACGGGCCGGGAACGCGCGACTTACGACCCGCGCCGCCCGGCCTCGTGAACAGGTGCTCATAGTACTTATGAGGGGGTACTTTTTTAACCACCAAGACACCAAGAAGAGGGAGGAGTGTTCAGTGTGCAGATTTCAGTGCTCAGTGGCCTGAAAACTGACAACCGAAAACTGGCTTAGTGTCTCCGTGGCTCCGTGTGAGAAACGACCTTAGAGTGCGCAGGGAAAGAATATGATCAGGCCGCGGACATCGATGCCAGAGCAATCGGGAGACGCTCCCCGCGAGGGAAGCCCTGCCCCCGCCTCCGTGTCCTCTGTGTCCTCTGTGTCCTCCGTGGTGAAATTGCCCTTCCCCCGCGACCTGCTCATCCACGCTGCCCGCATGCGCGCGCGGGGCATTTCCTGGGAGACAATCGCCGCGCGAACGCCGCACACCGCGGCCGACCTCGCCCGACTGCCCTTTGACCACCCGGAAATCTGGGAGCCGCTGTACCGTCGCGCCGAAAAGCTCGCGCTTCAGGAAGCCGAAGGCCAGATGTTCAAGGCGCTCAACGTGCTCCTCGAAGGTGAAAACGCCATCGCCGCCGAGAAAGCCGCCAGAGAGTTATTGGTGCATCGCAGTCATGTTGAGAGGCGGCGGAGCGGGGGGAAGAGCCGTCGCCTCCCGGAGTGGCACCTCCGGTGCCCGACGGGAGGCGAGTCACTTGCCCAAACCACGCCAGGAGGGCGGAACCCCACGATTTGCCAGGGAGGGCAAAAGCCATCGTTTGGGGACGAGCCGCACGACCTG
>CBDUSI010000055.1:0-28017 GCA_965370045.1 uncultured bacterium
GGTGGTCCCCATTTACGCGCCCCTACTGGTCCCCTTTTCAAAGCCCCGCGCCAGCAAAGCGAACCGGAGCGCGATTTCCGCACGCGCGCGCAGCTGTGCACCTACAGCTCCGATCTGGTGCGCATCGTCGACCGCATCAGCGCCGCGGTCTGGAAGCGCGCGCCGCGGCGCGGGCTGCCGCCGGGACGGCTTTCCGAATTCGCCGCGGGCGTAACCCTCGACGGCCTGGACCTTGGCGAGCTGACCCAGGAGGCCTCCGAAACCGCGCTCTGGAAGCGCTTCTGCGTGGCCCTGATCGACCGCCGCCGGCTGCCGGAGGATTCACCGGCGCCGCTCACCGCCGCCGACGCCGCGGCGCTGGGTCTGGACCGGTCTTACGTCGTACTGTATGAGCCCGAGCAGGTGCTCGACTGGCGCATCGACCGCGACGGACTGCTGGAGTACGTCAAGCTGGTGAGCGCGCCCTACACGCTTGCCGGGCGCACCGCCACCGAATACCGCGAGGTGAGCCGCGAAGGCATCCACACCTGGACGGTGCTCAGGGAGGAGAACGGCGCCGAAACCGTAGCCGGATCGGGCTTCGCGCCGCTGGCCGAGAGCCTGGCCGCCGCCGGGCGCCTTCCGGTCGCAGTCTGCCAGTTCCGCGCGGTGGACGCCGTGCTGGGACGCTCGCCGCTCGCCGGGGCGCTCGCAGCTGAACTGCGCGCCTTCCGGCTGCTCTCCGACATCCTCTGGGACATCTACAACGCCGGGCACCCCTGGCTCCTGTGCTGGGTGCGCGACGCGCTCGGCGAGGTCGGCGTGGGGGTAACCAAGTACCTCAAGCTGCATCCCGGCGACGAAAACCTGCCGAAAGAGGACGCCCGCTGGCTGGAAGCCAGCGGCCGGACGCTCGACCACCAGTTCCGGGCATACGCAGAGGCCCGCCGGGAAATCTGGGAGAAGAGCGGCGTTTCTCCGCGGCGCGGCGCGGGCGGCGACGCTCCCAGCGGCGTCTCGCTCGCCTGGGAATTCGAGGTCGACGAGGGCCAGACTCTGGCCCGCGTGGCGCAGATGGCCGAGGACTTCGAGTGGGACCTGCTGACTCTGGCCGCGCTGGACCTGGACGTTGCTTCGAATTGGGACGAGGCCCGCGCCCTGGTCGAGGTCAGCTACCCCAAGGGCGACTTCGGCCTCAAGAGCCCGGAACGCCTCCTGGAACAGGCCCGCGCCGCGCGCGAGTTGTACGGGGAGAACTCAAAGGTCTTCCGTGAGCTTCTCAAGCGCGCCCGAGGCGTGCTTATCGACAACCCCAGCCCGAAGTTCGAGGAGGAAAGCGACGAGGAGATCGACAGGCTGACCAAGCAGGCAGACTAGCAGGCAGCATCTACGGAAGGAGGAGAAAGCGCAATGACCGAGAGTGATGATCGGCAGACCGCCGATGGCCGGCTCGCAGAGAGCCGGGAAAAGGAAATCTCTGGAGGCCAGCGTCCGGCCGGGGAAGAGGACGCGCCGCAGAAGGGCATCGCGGAGGACAAGTCGGCCGAGCGGCTGGCGCCGCAGGTCTCCCGCCAGATCACCGGCGCGGTGAAGCGGCAGGTGGCCAAGGCCCTGGAGGAGGCGCTCCGGCGCCTGGAGCTGGACGGAATCAGGACGAGTAACGAGGCGTCGAACGCGGGACATTCCGGTTCGGCGGTGCCCGTCCAGCTGCGCAAGCGGATCGATGACCTGGAGGAGGAGGTCGGCACCTGGCAGCGCCGGGCCTACCGGGCGCAGATTATCGAGGCTCTCGACCGGCACGAGGTCACACCCGGCGCGCGCGACCTTTTGGCCGATCGGCTGGCCGCCGAGGCCAACGCCGACGAAGGTGGCGCCCTGTTCATCGACTCCCTCGACGGGGACGTCCCGCTGGAAGATTACCTTTGCACCTTCCTCGCCGGAAGGCGGGACCTGGTGCGCTCGCGCGTGCGCGGGGGCTCCGGCGCCGCGGCGCGGCGTTCGGCCCCGGCCGATACCGAACCGCGAGACCTCACCGAACTCCTGCGCGATCCGTCGACCGGCAGGGCCACGCCGGAGCGCGCCGAGCGGTATCGCAAGTCCCATCCGGAGAAATACGCCGAACTGCGCGAGCGGGCACGGACCCGCGGCTCGTTCAGCGGCAGTTCGGTGGTGAAAACCAGGCAGTCCGCCGGCGCCGGCCGCTAGTCGGCGCGCGGCGAAGAGTACCGACACTTGAAGGAGAGATGATTCATGGCAGACGTACAGCTAGTCATCGGTGACGTGGCGGTGAACCCGGACCTGGTCCTGGACTACGCCGACGCCACCTACAACGACCGCATTGCCGAGTTCGCGACGCGCTTCGGCGGGGCCATCGAGGTACTGCCGGCCAGCGACGATGTGAAACCCGGCACCGTGGTCAACGCTCCGACGCTCAAGATCGTCGGGACGGCCACCCGGCGGGACCTCACCGCCACCGGCTCGACGGACGCCACCGCCGCCCCGGACAGCGCCCAGCGGCGCTGCCCGGTGCTGAGTTCCGTGGTCGGGCCGCACATGTTCACCGACGCGGCGGTCCGCAGCTTCAAGCTCAACCCCGAGCAGGTCGCGGCCAAACTCGGCGAGCAGATGGCCCAGCGGGTGATCGACTACCGGAAGCTCAGGTTGTACGACGCCTTCCGCGGCGCGATCAACGCGGCCACCACCTCGACGCACATCAACGATCAGACCGGCGCGAGCCCCGCGACGGCCGAGCTCAATGACGTGCTGACCGCCAAGGAGCTCCTGGGCGACGCGGCCAGCGGGCTGGTCACCATCATCATGCACTCCAAGGTCTGGAAGAGCCTGCTCACCGACGCGGGCGGAAGTTCCAGCATCAACAGCGATCAGTTCGCCGACATGGTCTTCGTCCAGGGGGGCATTCCCGCCCTGGTGGGCATGAACATCGTCATCGACGACCAGGTGCCCACCGTCAGCGTTTCGGCGGGCACGGAGTACTACACGCTGCTCCTGGGCGCCGGCGCGCTCAAGCTGGCTCCCGCGCCGCGGGTGCCGCTCTTCACCGCCGAGGTGACCATTTCGGACGGGCGCGCGGTAAAGGTCATCACCGAGGACCACTTCGCCGTGGGCGCCGCGGGCATGGACTACTCTTCGGCCACCATGAACCCGCAGGCCTCCGACCTGTACAACGCCAACAACTGGTCCGAGGCCTTCAGTCACAATCACAAGGACCTCAACGCCGCGCTGCTCAAGACCATCGAGAGCTAGAGCGGCCACACAAACGCGGGGAGGGGACCCTTCGGTCCCCTCCCAAACCCGCACCGGAGGTATCGAAAGTGAAGGAAGCAGTCCTGATCTGTAACGGCCCCAGCGCCGAAGAGTACCAGCCGCCCGAAGGCGTCTTCGTCCTGGGGCTCAACGACGCCTACGCCCGCTGTCGCCTGGACGCCGCGTTCTGTGCGGACTGCCCGCCCTGGATGGCCCGCGAGTGGGCCGCGCTCAAAGGCGTGCGGCGCATCGCGCCCGCACACAACCCGGCTTTCAAGGCGGAGGAACTTCTCGAATGCGAGGACCTCCTTCGCAAGTACAAGAGTTCCATGCCCTGCGGGCTGAAGTGGCTCGCGGAACAGGGTTGCACGAAAGTCACCGTGGTCGGTTGCGACGCGCTCGTGGACCTCGGTGAGCCCGGGGCGGCCTATTCGGCCGAACTGCTGGCCGAAGCGCTGAGCGAGTTCGCGCAGAGCTTCGACGACGGGCTCTTCGTGTATCACAGCGGACGCCCTCACAAAGTCGACGATAAGCTGGCCGAGCGGGCCAAGCGCTGGAAGCGGGATAGCCACGAGGCCGGGCGCTCCCCCAGCCGGGCCTCGGGCGGCGTGGCCCGGCGCAAGCGCGACGGCAAGAGAAAGAGAGGCAAGTAATGGCACTGACAGGCGCGCAAACCCAAACCGTCTACGAGGCCTGCGGGCTGCGGGCCCAGGGTGGGACCTACAGGCTGGTCCGCTTCGACGCGTTCTCCAGCGTCGAGATCGAAGAGAGTTCGCTGACCTGGGACTACTCGAACGTCAAGAGTACCATCGACTCGGCGCTGAGCGGTCTCGGCTCGGACGCTGAGACCCGCCTGGGAACCTACATCAGCACCTACGACGCCACGGCCACCAGCAGCCTGAAGGTCCGGGGCGAGGTGGAACTCGACCACGAGGTCGAGCACGAGAAGGCCCGGCGCCGCATCGTGGACATCGGCGGCGTGGAGGCGGCGCCGGTGCGTCACCAGGACGTCCAGGAGACGCGGCAGGGAAGGGTGGTGCGCTAGATGGCCTCCGAGCGCGACAGCCTTCGCGACACTTACGCAACCGCGGAACTCGCCCGGGCCAGGGCCGCCGACGGCGTCCAGATCAGCTACTCGCACCAGGGCACGAGCCCCGTCACCCTCTGGACCCGCGTCTCGGACGCGGACGTGGGCACCCCGGAAGCGGAGGGATGCCTCCTGGAGGGCGAGAGCCGCCGGTTCCGCATTCCGCGCCAGACGGGCTTCAGCGGGGCGGTGAGCGAGAACGACGAGATCGCCTGGGACGGACGGACCTACGTGGCGACCCGCGGCTGGCGGACCGAGCGGCACGACGCGGTCTACGTGGTGACCGCGATACACGGGCAGGTGCGACGGGCCGAGTTGTAAGTCGCGGGAGGGGAGACGAGCTATGCTCTGGGACTTGCAGACCATCAAGGCCAGCGGCGCAATCGTGGACGTGCGCCCCCATGCCGGCACGCTGAAACCTTGGGGAGAGGGTGATGCGGATATACCCTTTGAAATCCTTCAGCAGGAAATGACGCCGGAAGAGGCCGAAGAGTTGCGTGGAAAAGCGCTGGCGTGCGGCGGCGACGGCTTCAATGCTCCGCCGGGAGGTGAATGATGGCGAACCGCTCAGTGGGTTACGCGGCCGACGGAAGCCCCAAGACCTACACTACCATCGCGGCGGCCTTCGCGGCGGCCAGCAACGGTGATAACCTCCAAGTCTACTACGCCGACGCGAATAAGAACCGATTCTGGTACGAGAGTATCAGCGGCGGTACCACCACAGTGGTAGGTATCGAGGGGATGCTGACCGGTCGCCAGGTACGCTTCGTCAACAACGCCGAGTTCTACGATATGGACGGCGACCTCTCCGGCCAAGCGGTCCAAGTGACGATCCAAAACATCGCGGTCATCATCCCCGATACGGTGAACGCGAACGGGATTCGCTACAACGACACCAGCGGCAGCGGCGGCGGGGTCCGGGTGACCAACTGCGTCTTCCGCAACATGCTCAGAGCCGTGCGCTTCCAGGCCGGCTCGGCCAACGTCTGCCAGGTGGACAATTGTCTCGTGCAGGGAGCGCGCTCTTCCGGATTGCTTACGGATATCGCGGCCTATCTCTACTACAACACCGTGATAGGCTGCGACGGCAACGGCATCGTCCTCCAAAGCACCGCATCCACCTGCAAGAATAACGCCAGCCTGTGGAACAGCGGCTCCGACTTCCTGAATGCCGGATCGGCCACCTGCTCCAACAATGCCAGCTCCGACGCCACCGCGCCGGGCGCGGACAGCCTCACCAACACATCCGACCCCGACGACCTTGACTTCTGGGGCGACGAGGCCACCGCCCAGGCCGAGGACTACCGCATCGTCACCAGCTCGGACCTCGACGCGGTGGGCACGCCGGTTGCCGGGCTGAGCGCCGACTGCGACGGCAACAGCCGCGACGGGAGTAACCCGTCAATTGGCTGGCACGAGGGCACGACAGCCGCCTACGAAATCAGCGCGACCGCCCCGAACGCTCCGGACGTCTCCGTCGCGCGCGTGGACGACACGACCGCGCGAGTCACTTTCAGCAACTCGGACCCGGGCGTCACCAACCGGGTCCGCTATGCCACGGTCGGCGACGGCGGGGACAACTGGTCGGAGGGTGGTTCGCGCTCGGGCGACGGCACCGTGGACGTCTCCGGCCTGACCCCGGGCCAGACCTACTACCTGCTGGGGTTCTCGGATTCGGCCGGCGCTTACTCCGAGCCGTCCAACGTGGCCATCTACACCGCCGGCTCGGCGTCCGGCGCCACGGGAGCCTACGCGCAGTTCATCAGCGACCTGTACGACGAGGTCCGCAACAGCGCGGCCCTGGTCGCGAAGGTGACATCGGGCACCCCCACCGATCACGTCAAGCTGGGCCGCTTCCTGAATATCGACACCGACAGCAAGCGCCACGCCGCGCTGATCGCCAACGGCCCGGTGATCTACCTGGAGCCGCGGCCCTACAGCAAGGCGCCGCGCTCGGGGGACCACAATCGCTGCGAGTTCTCCGCGGTGTTGCAGATATTTGAGGCTTACGACGCGAGCGCGGCGGACACGCTAATAACCGCGCTCAATTTCGTCGAGGCGCTGACCCGGGAAATCATGGCCGAGAGCGACGGCGCCGGGGCGAGTTGGGCCGCGTGTGGTTGCGACGTGCGCGTCTCCATCGACGGGCCGCGGGAGATCGCCGGCCTGCGTGACGAACTGGTGACCTCGGTGTCGATAGCCGCCAACTGGACGGAGGAACTCTAGTGCTCGGGCCGCTGCCCTCCGATCTGACCATTCGCGGGCTGACCTTTCGGGTCGAACTGGTCCCCATGATCGACGATGCCGAGCTCGTCGAACCGGCGCAGCTCATCCGCGTGAACCGCGCGCTGGGGCGAGAGGCCCAATGGCTGGCCTTCGTTCACGAGCTGCTCGAGGCCATCACTGACGCCAATAACGACCTGCTGCCCGATCACGCCAAGCTCTCGGTCCTGGCCGAGCACCTCTTCACCGCGCTGAGGTCCGCCGGCCTTCTGAGTGGAGGCGCGGAGAGGTGAACGGCCGCGCCGTTAACCCCCAGGTCTTCCGCGATCGGGCACGCGGCCGCCCGGTCTTCGTTCTCGGCGGGGGAGTTTCCCTCCTCGAACAGGATCCGGCCGAGCTGCGCGGCGCGGTGCTGGTGGGAGTCAACCACGCGGCCTGGACGCGAGAGCGGCTCGGCTTCCCGGAACTCGACTACTGGGTCTTCTACGACGCGGCCCTGGTGCGCGAGGTGAAGGTCGAGGACTACCCCGGCCCGCGCAAGCTGGTCCTGGCCGGTCCGGCGCGCGCTCTCGGGAAACGCGGCTTCCGCCCGGCGGACCCCTGCCGCGGCGAGGAGGGACGCGAACGCTCCTTCGTCCTGGTCCGCAGCACCGGGACTGGCCGCGTCTCACCGGACGCCGACGCGCTGGTCATCCAGCGCAGCTCATTGCACGGAGCCCTGCACCTCGCCTGTATCCTGGGCGGGGATCCCATCCACGTCCGCGGGCTGGACCTGGCCGCTGCTCCCGACGGGCGCACCCACTGGTTTCAGGCGGCGGGCGACCGGGGACGCTCGCCGCTGCGGGTCTATCGGCGAATGCAGCCGTTCTTCTTGAGCATCCTGCGCGCCATCCGTGCGAGCGGGGTGCGCGTAACCGTGGGGGAGGGCTCGCCGCTGGCGAAGCGCCTCCCGACTGACATCGAAGGAGGCAAGGGACTATGCCCCTCTACAGAGACGTTTCGGGTGTGACTTTCGCGGGCACGGCCGTCGCCCGGGTGACCGGCATTGAGGTCCGCGAGTCCGGACGGAAGCTGGATCACCGCGCGGACACCGACGGCTACCTGACGCACATCGACGTGGTCGAGAAGTTCGTGGAGGCCACCGTCCACACCGACGACCTCCAGGACGCTCTGGACACGTTCTCGCTCGGGCAGTCCGGGGCGCTGGCCTTCACCGCCGAGAGCGCCCAGGCCGCGGGCTCGGACCTGGCGGTCTCGATAGGCAACGCGGTGCTCGAAGAGATTGCGGCCAGCCCGCGCCACGCCAGCACCGAGTCCGGCGGGCGATTGCGCTTCCGGGCCTACAGCTCGGATGGCGCGACTTCGCCGCTCTCCGTGAGCTAGGAGGACAAACGATGACCGGCGAGAAACCGCCCTGTCCCGACGGCGATCCGGAACTGGCCATTGAGGAGATAGCCGCAGAGCTGGAGGAAGCCGTTCTTGCACCGGCCGAACCCAACCGGCAACCCGTCGAAATGTCCCCGGTCGGCGAACGTATCTGAGGAGCTTTCGGTATGAGCAACATAGTCTATTCGGGCAATGGCGGTTCGGACCTGACCTTCTCGGACGGCTTGGAGTTCGGCAGCGCCGATGCGGTGCTGAGCTGGTCGACCTTCCGCGAGAGGCCCTCCCGCCGCGCCGAGGTGATCCACGAATACCCCGGCCTGGACGGCGTCGAAGTGGTGGATGCCGGCGCGCGGACGCGGCTCTTCACCCAGACGGGGCTGATTCGGGCGACCTCTGAGAGCTATTTGGCCGCTGCGCGCCTGACGGTCCTGGCCAAGCAGAACGCCGAAACCGGCGCTCTCTCGGCCAAGGGCGAGAACCTGACCAACGTGGACCTGGTCTCGGCCGCCTTCGGGAAGCACTTGGTGGGTTCCTCCGGCAGCCACTATCAGTGGTACGCGCTGCTCTGGCGCAAGGGGGAGTAGCCGTGGCCAAACGCACGGGACAGAACGTCAGGGTCTACGTGGCCGATAACCAGAACCCGGACAGTCCCGGGGACTGGACGCTGATCAGCAGCCTGCGGTTGGAGTCGCTTGAACTCAAGAGCGGGTCAACGCCCTCCGAGGCCCTCTTCAGCGAGAGCGTGAGCCCGGAAACCGGAACCTTCAAGGCCCAGCACGTTCCGCCGGCCACCGAGACTGCCGAAACGGGCAACGGCCAGATGGGTTCCCTCTTCTGCGGCGCGGACGTCACCGAGAACGACCTCCTCAAAGTGGAAATCGAGGGTGCCGGCGGCGGCGAGAGCTACTCGCCGGTCTTCTTCGGCGTTGTCGCGGAGATGAAGTACGACCTGGGGCGCGCGGCGCTCCTGATCCGCGCGCTGGACTATCGCTTCTTCCTCCAGAGAACCCCCGTCTACGGACGCCTCTGCCACAACCCTCACACCAGTCCCCAGGAATTCTTCATCCGCTCGGGGCGGACCACCTTCAACGCCGATGGCGAGCCCGACCGCGGGCAGTCCGGGGCGCTGGGGTCCTCCGGGGCCTACGACACTCACTGTTTCGCCGCTCCGCGCTACAACCGCGATGAGAGCACCCCCGGGCCGGTCGAGAGCGGCCAGGTCTGGGCCGACTTCTGGACGCTGGGCCACGTCTGGAACTACCTGCGCGAGGTCTACTGCGCGAACACGCCGGGCGAGCTCGGCTATCTCGGGGACATCACCTTCCTGGATTGGCCCGAGGCCAGCGAGGAGCCCAGCGGCGAGCTGCACTTCCTTTTCGAGGAGTACGGTGGCAAAGCCAATACCGTCCGTGACCTGGCGATTACCGGGCTGAGCCTGGCCGAGGCCCTCGACCAGCTGGTCCGCCGCGCGGGGCCGTATGACTGGACGCTGGTGCCCAACGCCGGCAGCGGCGCGGAGTACGGCATAGAGGTCTTCTCGACAGTCGACGGGCTGGGAACGCTGGACTACGAGTGGGGGCAGGTTGGCCAGGCGGTCAGTGTCGCCTCGCCCCGGGTGCTCGGCGGCGAGCTGGCGCGCAGGTCGCTCGATCGTTTCGACCGCGCGCTGGGCATCGGCCGGCGCAAGGTCTACGAGATCACGCTTTCCACCGAGGACGACACGCTGGTCCCCGGCTGGGACCCCGACGCCCAGTCCGACTGGGTGAGCGGCTGGGCGGGCGGCGATCCCGGGGCCGCCTCCACTGACTACCAGGGAGTCTTCCTGCGCTGGCACGCGCCGGACGACCTCGACTGGGGCGCGGAGTTCTTCGGCGGCGCCGAAGCCGAGGGCGGCGGGCGGTCGGCGCTCCGGACGCTTCTCTCCTGGGCCCAGGACGAGCCGGCGGCCACCGGAGCGGCCAGCCGCCGGGTGCGCCTCCGCCCGATAGTCTGGCGCAAGAGGACGGACATCTCCGGCGCCTCCTGGGAGAAGCTGCCCGCCCAGATAGCCCTGGGGCTGCTGCCCGACGTGTGCGGTTTCCAGTTGGGCGGGAGCGCCCGGAACGTCGGCGACGGGGTGGCCTGGCCGGATGACGCTCCCTGGAGCTGGGACGGCAACACCGGCTCGCCGGTGACGCACGAGATCCGCATAACCCTGGCCGTGGAGGCCGACGAACGGGTCCTGGCCGAGGTGGACAACACGCCTTCCGGCGCGCGCGCCCGGGAGCACTTCCTGGACGGCGGCAACACCTTCGCCCACACGCTACGCTCGGACGCGGTGATTCCCACCGATGACGGGACCACGGCCGGCCAGCCGGTGTTGGACCTGCCGGCCGGCGGCGGGGACGCGACCTTCTCGGGCGTCTCCACAATCGTGAACGAAACCGCCGACCTGCAAGACATACTCGATAACCGGCTGGCGGCCCGGGACCGCGCCTTCGTGGGCGGGACGCTGCTCCTCTCCGGGCTGGCCGCAGGCGGCTCTCTGCCCTTCCCGGTGGGCTACCGGGTGGGCCAACTCGAGGTCAGCGCTTCGGGGGACAGGCCGGCGCTGGACATCAACGCCTGCGTCGGCTTCGCGCGCCTCGACGTGCGCGCAGACACCACCACCTTGGGATTGGACGGACGGCGATGAGTGCGAGCGAACATATCGAGACCAACCGGCGCATCGAACGTGAAGAACGCGAGAGGACCGACCGCGGTGGCGGAGCGGTCTGGCCGGGAAGCGGCACGAACCGCCTGGGCGCCGCGGCGCTCTCGGCACACGCGGGGGATTCAGTCCCGGTCGTCGACTCAATGGCCGGCGAGGCGGGCAGCAGCACGGACTACACCCGCGACGATACGCAGCCGGGCCTGAAGCTCGTCGCCGACCCCGCCGACGGCACCGCCGAGAACTACGCCACGCTGGAGTTCACCTCGGACGGCGGCAGCCCCGAGCAGCGCGACGGATTGCAGGTGAGGTTCGACCCGGACGGCTTCGAGGCCTCTTCCGACGGGCTGACCCTTGCGTCAGGAATCACGCTGCCCGCCGGGGCCATCATCATGTGGGGCGGCGGCGCCGCGCCGGGCAGCTGGCTGCTCTGCGACGGCAGCGCGGTGAGCCGGACGACCTACGCGGACCTCTTCTCGGCCATCGGCACCAGCTATGGCGTCGGCGACGGCTCGACCACGTTCAACCTGCCCGACTTCGGGAGCAAGTTCGCGCGTGGGAATGAAACGGGGGCGGGTGGCGGCGACGATACGCACGACCACGCAATAGATGACCAAACTCAAGAGGGCGGAGGGAGTCACGGTCACGGCCTGTATATGACTGGGCCGTCGAGCACCACCGACGTCTCAACAGGCGGAACGGCGGTTGCCTCCGCCAGTCACGAGCACCCGGGGGAGGCCGTGTCCACGGACATTAACCACGACCACATCATTGACTTAGATACGGATGAAGGCGACAACGTGCCCTCATACACCGGCGTGAAGTTCATCATCAAGACGTGAGGAGACACGGTGAGCAACGGCGACTATGAGTTCCTGCGCGGCTACGACGAAGAGGAGCGCTGGGTGTGGCTGGCGGCTCAGTTGGACGGGCTGAAGTGCCGATTGAATGCTTCGGACGCCCTGCAGGACGCTCAGGAAGAGGAGATCGAAGGAATAGAGAGGCGCTGCGCGCGCCGCGCATGGCACGGCGCGGCGCTCAAGACGGGGATCGTGCTGCTGGTGACAACGCTGCTGTCGAGTTTCGGAACGCTGCTCTTCATGGTGTTGAGCAGGGGGTTATAGAAGGGAACCAGGGAGATGAGAAAGCTGCTCTTCGCGTCGCTGTTGGTCACTTTTCTGCCGCTGGCCGGCTGCGGGCTGAGCCCCGAAGGGGCCGCGGCACTGGGTCGCTACGAAAAGGCCGTCGCGGAAGTTGGATCGCGCCTCGCGACTTACGAGCGGAAGATATCCGATGTTATCGAGAAGGCCCGCGCGAAGGAGATCCCCGCCGCAGAGGCCAAGGCGCTCCTCGCCGAGATCGGCGCGAGCTACAAAGCCGATAAGGAAAGGCTTGCCGAGCTCAAGAGCGCGGCGGCGAGTCTCAAGGAACAGGAAGTGCCGTGGTACTACTACCTGGGGCCCATCGTCACCGGCCTTCTCGGGCTCGCAGGCGGACGGGTTCCCGGCTGGCGGACCCAGCGCGTCCTGGGTGCGGTGGTTGAAGGTGTGGAAAGGGCCGGCGACATCAGCGTGAAGGAATCCATTCGCGATTCAGCCGAGCTTCACGGGGTAAGCGCCGAATTGCACGGGATAGTGAGGAAGCTGGGGTGAAGGAACCCGGAGGAACTCTTGGGGCATAGCGCTAAAGGATATTCGCTTGACAGACGATGTCAAGATATGCACTATAATGGTGTGATTGGGGCATCGGAAACACTCTGGAGCTGACAGACCTTGATCCGAGGGCCAAACTCGTGACCATTGCGGCAGCCTACCTCACATCTGAGGGGGTCGTGCTTGGTGCGGACAGCACGACATCTGTTACCGGCGGACCACCAGGAACGCCACCGGGTGTCTTGCAGCTTCTTGAACATGCGCAGAAAGTGTTCGAGGTGGGAGAGGATTCGCGGCTGGGCGTCTGTACCTGGGGCGCGGGAAGCATCGGCAATGTAAGTCATCGTACGCTAATAGCTCGCTTGGCAGATGGGATAGAAGAAGACACGACGGTCGAGGATGCAGCCCAAAGGCTGGCTGATATGGCGGTGCCGCTGGCGAAGGACCACGACGGATTTGTCGGTTATTACCTCGGTGGATGGAACCCGGGAAGTCATGACCCGGCATGTTACAGGATTGAAATAGGGGAAAAGACAAGGGATCCAATACCGCTCAAGACAGGGCTCTGTTCGTTCTCGGGAAACCACGAGTTCTTCAACAGAGTCTTCAGGGGATTCTCGCCGGGATTGCCCAAGAAGCTTCATGAGCAGCTGAAACGGCGTCTGACTGGTGTCTCGGGTTTTGACAAGCTATTCAAAGGAGCTTTCCAAGACGCGGTTACGGATCTCGCCACTGTCGGGTTCCAGGACCTTCCCATAAGGGAAGCGATAGATTTTGTGTATTCATACCTGCATATAAGCATAAAGGCTCTCAAGTTCAGATTCGGCGCACCGGGATGCGGTGGCCCCATTGAGATAGCTTTTGTCACTTCGGACCGCAAGTTCCGTTGGGCATGTCACAAGAAGTTCAGGACCGCCATAGAGGAACAGAAGGGCGACCGTGACTTTTGATGATGACCTTGTTCCCAAGAATTGTCCCGTAGACTTGGCGCCTGAAAGAGAGATGACGACATGTTCCATTCTTGAAAAGGAGTTTCTTGATTTCCTGGGTGATGTTACCCAGACCGTTGAAGTCCCACCTGTTATGGGGGCGGGCTTAGAAAAGGGTGCTCGGCGTCAGCAATTCCTCGATCAGATGAATCAGGCATATAGGGCCCTGCGCCAGGATCCAGATGCTTGGCGTGAGGAACTGAAGGAACGAGAAGACTGGGAGGACACTTCCGACGACGGGTTGGGAGGCTATTAGTGCCGGAACCAAACCGAGGCGAGATTTGGTCAGTAGACCTCGGGAAGACAAAGGGGCATGAACAGTCTGGCAGCAGGCCGGCGTTGGTGTTCTCTGTTGACGAATTCAACCTCGGTCCATCCGATCTAGTAGTTGTACTGCCTATCACGAAGAAGAACCGAGGGATTCCCTCTCACATAAGACTAGCCCCACCTGAAGGCGGAGTGAGAGTTGTGAGCTATGTGTTGTGTGAGCAGATAAGGTGCATTTCCAGGAAGAGGCTCCGAGAGCGTTATGGAATGGTCAGTGGAATTACTCTGCGGCAGATTAGTGAAGCGGTGAGCATGATCCTGGGCTTGGCCTGACGAGGCCCGGAAAGCTTACTTTTCTTAGAGGGAACTCTCTTCCACAAGCCTGGGGAGAGTTTTCAGCTCCCCGCGTGCGCGATCTCAATCCCTTCGCCCACCGAGCTGCGCACCGTCACCGGCTCGCCGGGCAGCAGGTAGAGGAAGTTGTCGTTGAAGGGCGCGGGATCACCGCCGGCGGTCAACATGGCCCCGAGAACCAGCCGGTCGGAGACCAACGTCACATCGTAACCGCCTGGCGCGACAGGTGTTATGTCCACGGTGATGCTGGGCTCGCCGAGCGGTTGGTCCTTGTGATTGACGAAAGTGCGCACTCCGCGGGAGACGAGCTTCCCGTCGACCGAGTAGTCAGCGACCAGCGCGACGCCTTGACCGTCGCCGACCGGGAGAGTTTCACGTGAAGCGCTCCAGACCCTCGTCGAGCCGGACGCGCTCGCCCCCTTGAAAGAGGAGGTTTCCTCAAAGAGCACCTCACCCGCGAAGTCCATCAGCCTGACGTGGACCTCCCCACCGGGCAACTGCTCCGCCCGGTCGCAGCAAAGCCAGGCGGAGAGCTCGCCGCCGGCGTCGGCCAGCGAGCAGGCCGCCGGGGCGAAGTCCCGCCGCGCCTGGAACCACAGCGCCTTCGGCCGGCACTTGTGATCCATGCAGCTCCAGCTGGTCACCGGCCAGCAGTCGTTGAGCTGCCAGAAGAGGACCCCGCCGCAGTCCGGGAAGCGCCGGCGGGTGTGGCGCAGCGCGGTGCCCACGCAGTGGGCCTGCACGTACTGCGAGCGCCAGACCCACTGGGCAACGTCGCCGGTCGGCGCGCCGAACTCGGTTTCCAGATACCGGCCCAGCTTCTCCGGACCCTTGGTGCACTTCTCGTGGGCCAGCATCACCGGCGAATCGGGACGGAGCTCACCGTCTCCGGCGAACTCGCGGACGGTCTTCATGGGCGGCCCGGCCTCGAAGCCGAACTCGCTGAGGAAGCGACAGGTGAGCTGCTCATAGCCCTCGGCCGGCTCCTGACTGTGCCAGACGCCCCAGTAGTGCATGTCGCCCTGCTCCTGGCTGTTGGGCGTCTCGCCGCCGAAGGGGCTGCCCGGCCAGTAGGCGACCTCTGGCGCCAGGCGCAGGCACACGTCGGGAAGGACTTCGTGATAGAGCCGCTCTCCGTAGAAGCGGTCGTACTTGCCGCTCTTCTTCCAGCCCCACTCGTACCAGCCCTGGTGATTCTCGTTGTTGCCGCAGAGCAGCGCCAGGCACGCGTGTCCGCGGATGCGCTTCACGTTGGCCTCGGCCTCGCCGCGCACCGACTCGCGGAACCAGTCGAGGTGGTCGGGGTACAGTCCGCAGGCGAAGATGAAGTCCTGCCAGACGAGCAGGCCCATCTCGTCGCACAGGTCATAGAAGTCTTCCGATTCGTAAACGCCGCCGCCCCACACGCGCAGCGTGTTCATGTGCGCCTCGCGCGCCATGCTCAGCGTCCGCGAGAGATCCTCGCGGGTCACGCGCGGCAGGAAGACGTCGTCTGGTATCCAGTTGGCGCCCTTGGCGAATACCGGATGGCCGTTGACCCGGAAGAAGAAGCTCTCGCCGCGTTCGTCGGGCTCACGGACCAGTTCAACGTGTCTGAAACCCACCCGGCGGGAGCCGCTGTCGATCTCCACGCTGCCGGAGCGAAGCCGGACCCGCAAGTCGTAGAGCGGCTGGCCCCCCAGGCCGTTGGGCCACCAGAGTTCAGGTTTCTCGACTCTGATGAGCAGCTTCTGAAGAGACGTCCCTGCCGGTGCTTTCACCCTCTTGCGGACTGGAATCTCATGCCCGTGTCCGGAAAACAGCGCCTCGATCTCGCCCTCGAACTCGACGCTGGCGTCTATCTGCATTTCAACGGTCAGCTCCGCCGAGCAGAAGTCCTCAGCCAGGCTGATTCGCGGCCAGACATCGGCGATCCGCGCGTCATACGCGTGAATGCAGACCGGCTTCCAGATGCCGCTGGTCGGCAGAGCCGGGCCCCAGTCCCAGCCGAAGGAGTACGGGGCCTTGCGCAGGTAGGCCGCGGCCTGGTCGAAGGCCTCGGGCAGGTTGAGACCCTCCTCCGCCGCGCGCTCGCGCCGGACGCGCTGCGGGCTATCGATGCGGACCTCCAGGCGGTTCTCGCCGGCACACAGCACGCCTTTCACATCGACGCGCAGCGGTATGTACATGTTGTCGCTGCGGGCGATCTCCTCTCCGTTGAGCAGGACGGTTGCGACGGTGTCGATGCCCTCGAAGACCAGCTCCACCCGGCCGCGCACCAGGAGTTCATCGGGCACATGAAAGCTGCGGCTCCAGGCCCAGTCGCGCTCGGCGACCCATTGGACCTGCGTTTCGTTCACGCCCAGAAAGGGATCGGGGATGCGGCCGGCGGCCAGAAGATCAGTGTGAACCGTGCCGGGCACGGTTGCCGGAAACGATCGGCCCTCCTCGCCGACCTCGACCAGTTGCCAGTCGGTGCCTCCGAGGTCGCTTCGCTGCCCTGCCTGCATTCCTGCCTTCCCGGTAGCCGCCTTCACCGCGCGAAAAGTCTACACGCCGGGGTTCAGGATGTCACTGGAAAAGGCCGCCGGGCCCCGCCCCAGCCCGCCCCAAGTGACTTGACACCAGTGCCGAAGGGCGAAATAATCAACCCTGCAAAGCATCTCCAGCGGCTGCGTTCAGCCGGGTTCAGGAGGCCCACTTGACCGAGATTCGCATCCACGGGCGAGGCGGTCAGGGCGCGGTGGTCGCAGCGCAGATTCTGGCAGTGGCCCTGCATAACGAGGGGCGTTCGGTACAGAGCTTCCCGGCGTTCGGGATGGAGCGCCGCGGGGCGCCGGTGGCCGCCTTCGTGCGCTTCGACAACCGGCCCATCCGAGTGCGCAGCTACATCTACAGTCCGGACCACGTCATCGTTCTGGACCCCAACCTGTTAAGCACCGGGCTGGTGATGGCCGGCCTCAAGAAGGGCGGCTGGGTGGTGGTCAACTCGGCCAACAAGCAGGATCGCCTGGGGGTCTCCGATGACTACAAGCTCTGCGTGGTGGACGCCTCGAACATCGCGGTGATGAACCGCCTGGGTTCGACGGCCGTACCCATCGTCAACACCGCCATCATGGGAGCTTTCAGCAAGGCAACCAAACTGGTAAGCATCGATTCCGTGGCCGCGGCCGTGACCGAGGCGATGCCCTTCAAGACTCAGGAAAACATTCATGCCGCGCGGCAAGCGTACGATCACACCGAAACGCTATAACCGGCGTCTGCCCGCCTCGGCCGCCGAACCGACGGCCTTCAAGGGGGCCGGCGACATACCCATTGCCTCGGTGTCCGTGCCCGGCGGGTCGATGCTGACCAACCCCACGGGCTCCTGGCGCAACGTCCGCCCGGAGTTCAAGGACAAGACCCCGCCCTGCCTGACCCGCTGCCCGGCCGGCGAGAACATCGAGGGGTACCTGGACCTGCTGGCCCGCGGCCAGGACGCCGAGGCCGCCCGCCGGCTCCGCGCGGACAACCCCCTGCCGGCGGTCTGCGGGCGGGTCTGCTACCATCCCTGCGAGTCGGGCTGCAATCGTGCGGAGTGGGGCGGCGCGCTGGCCGTGCACTCCATCGAGAGGTACCTCGGCGATCTGGCGCTGCGACTGCCCGATGAGGAGCCCGTCAAGAAGAAGCGCGGCAAGCGCGTCGCCGTGGTCGGTTCCGGGCCGGCGGGCCTGAGCTGCGCCTATCACCTGGCCCGGCGCGGGTTCAGCGTCACCGTTTTCGACCGCGAGCCGGAGCCCGGCGGCGTGCTCCGCACCGGGATTCCAACCTACCGGCTGCCCAAGGACGTCCTGGCCCAGGAGATCGAGAAGATCGTTTCCCAGGGCGTCGAGCTGCGCATGGGCGTGGACATCGGCAAGGCCCTTTCCTTTGAGGACCTGCGCAACGGCTATCAGGCTGTATACGTGGCCGTCGGCTTCCACCGCTCGCGAGAGTTGGGCATCCCCGGCGAGAAGCTGAAGGGCGTCCTCTCCGGGCTGGGGCTTCTCCGGCGCATCAACTACGACGAGCGCCCCAAGCTCGGCCGGCGCGTGGTGGTCATCGGCGGCGGCAACACCGCCATGGACTGCGCGCGAAGCGCACTGCGACTGGGTTCCCAGGTCCTGGTGCTTTACCGGCGCACGCGCGGCGAGATGCCGGCCATCCCCGACGAAGTACTGGAGGCCGAGCGCGAGGGAGTGGACCTCGCCTTCCTGCTCCAGCCGGTGGACATCCTGGGCAAGAACGGGCGGGTTACCATGGTGCGCTGCGCGCGCTGCCGGCTGGGCGAGCCCGACCAGTCCGGCCGCCGTCGCCCGGTGCCCATCAAAGACTCCTTCCAGGACTACCCGGCCGATACCGTGCTTCTGGCCACCGGCGAGGAGGCCGACCTGCGCTTCCTGCCCCGCGGCTACATGCTGGGGCACAACGGGGCGCTGATAGACGAGGCCACCGGGCACGAAGTCGAGGGCCTCTTTGCCGGTGGGGACCTGACCACCAGCGTGAAGATGGTCTCCAACGCCATCGGCAGCGGCAAGATTGCCGCGGCGGTCTTCGAGGAGTACCTCTCCGGGGCCAGCTGGTCCGAGGCCCTGGCGGAGATCGAGAACTCCCCTACCAGCTTCTCGGTGGACCGCCTGGAGAGGGCCGGCGCCCCCCCGCGGAGCAGCGAGGTCGTCGACACTACCGGGATCAACTTCGATCACTTCCCGCGCCTGGGCCGCGCGGCCACCGGCAAGCTCGGCCCCGCCGAGGCCCTTCGCTCCTTCGCGGAAGTCAACCAGGGCTTCGACCGGGCCACCGCGGAGGCCGAGGCGCGTCGCTGCTTCCACTGCGCGGTGTGTTCGCACTGCGACAACTGCTTCGTGTTCTGCCCGGAAGGCATCATCCGCCGCAAGCCCGGCGGCGGCTACGAAATCGACCTGACCTACTGCAAGGGATGCGGCATTTGCGCGGAGGAGTGCCCGCGAGGGGCCATCTCCATCGTGCGCGAGAGCCAAGCGCTCTAGAGGAGAAAGGAAGGGAAGATGCCGGAAGAAGTATCACCGTCCGAGAGTTCCGCCGGGGAGGTCCCCGCCGGCGGATTTGGGCCGGAGGGCGAGATATCCAACGACGAGAGGACCATGGCGATGCTCTCCTGGGCCTTATCCGGGCTTACCTTCCTGGTTCCCCTGATCATCTATCTGCTCAAGAAGGACGAGGGGCGCTTCGTGAAGTTCCATGCGCTCCAGGCGCTCTACTTCTCGTTGGTGGCGGTTGGAGTCAGCATTATCACCTGCTTTTTCTTCTGGCCCGTGGGCATCGGGCTGGGCATCATGTGGGGCATGAAAGCCAATAGAGGCGAGTGGTTCGAGATACCGGTGGTCGGCGGCTGGGTCCAGAGAGATTCCTAGCGAGGGATAACTGAAGTTGGCTAAGAAGAAGTCCGCTGCGAAGAAGAAGCCGGCCCGGCGCAAGGCCGGGAAGAAGCGCGACCTGCGTCCCGCGGGGCCCGGCGATGTTAAGGTCATCACCGGCAATTACGCGGTGGCCTATGCCGCCAAGCTGGCCCGCGTCGAGGTGGTCAGCGCCTATCCCATCACCCCGCAGACCAGCATCGTCGAGAAGCTCAGTGAGCTCTGCGGCTCGGGCGAGATGCCCGCCGAGTTCATCAAGGTGGAGAGCGAGCACTCAGCGATGAGCTGTCTGGTGGGGGCCAGCCTCGCCGGGGTGAGGACCTTCACCGCCACCAGCTCCCACGGGCTGGCCTACATGCACGAGGTACTGCACTGGGCCGCCGGACAGCGCCTGCCCATCGTGCTGGTCAACGTCAACCGGGCCATGGGTCCGGGCTGGAACATCTGGAGCGACCAGACCGATTCGCTCGCGCAGCGCGAGACCGGCTGGGCCCAGTTCTATTGTGAAAGCAACCAGGAGGCCCTGGACACCGTGATCCAGGCCTTCCGGGTGGCCGAGCAGGCGCTGGTGCCGGTCATGGTGGTCTACGATGCCTTCAGCCTCAGCCACACCTCGGAGGCCGTGGAGATGCCGCCCCAGGCCGGGGTGGATCGTTACCTGCCCCCCTACCGACCCGCAGTGAAGCTGGACCCGGCCGACCCGCGCTTCTTCGGCGGCCTGATCACTCCCAATTACTACATGGAACACCGCTGGCTCCTGGAGAAGAACACGCGCGCGATCCTCAAGCTGGCCGCCGAGGCCGGCCGGGAGTACGGTAAGGTCTTCGGCCGGAGCTATTCGGTGATCGAGAAGTACAAGACCCAGGGCGCCGAACTGCTGCTCCTGGCCACCGGCACCATCGCCTCCACCGCCAAGGACGTCATAGACGCCTGGCGGGCGACCGGCCGCAAGGTGGGCATGGTGCGCCCGCGGCTCTTCCGGCCGTATCCACAGGAAGAGTTGCGCAAGCTCTGCGCGGGCGTCAAACGCCTGGCGGTCATCGACCGCAACAACTCCTTCGGCTCCGGCGGGGTCTGGGCGGCCGAGACCAGGAGCGCGCTCTACGACCTGCCCGCGAAAGAGCGCCCGGAGATACTCAGCTACATCGCCGGGCTGGGCGGCCGGGACGTCACCCCGGAAGTGGTGGACGGAATACTTAATGCGGCCTGGGCCGGCAAGGCCGAACCGCGGGGCACCTGGGTGGGGCTCAAGCCATGACCAGCAAGGCTGGCAAGAAGGGCTCGGGGCGCGCGGCCGGCCAGCGGCGGCCGGTCGTCGAGCGCATGCCCTCGGGGGCGGCGCTCTCCTACCGGCTGGACGACACCGAGCTGTTCACCCCGGGCAGCGTGGCCTGCCCCGGATGCGGCGGGGCGCTGGCCATGCGCCACTTCCTGCGGGCCATGGGGCCCGACACCGTGGTGGTCGTCCCGGCCTGCTGCTGGGCGATCATCGCCGGGTACTTCCCCTACTGCTCGCTGACCGTTCCGACGGTCAACTGCGTCTTCGCAGCCGCCGCGGCGGTGGCCAGCGGGGTGGGCGCGGGGCTGCGCGCCCGCGGGGACAAGAAGACCCGGGTGATGGCCTGGGCGGGCGATGGGGGAACCTACGACATCGGCCTGCAAGCGCTCTCCGGCGCGATGGAGCGCAACGAGGACATGCTCTACGTGTGCTACGACAACGAGGCCTACATGAACACCGGCATCCAGCGATCGAGCGCCACGCCCCCGGGCGCCTGGACCACCACCACCCCGCAGGGCAAGGCGCTGCCCAAGAAAAACATCATGGAGATCGTCACCGCCCACCGCATCCCCTACGCCGCGACGGTCTCGGTGGCCTTCCCGGAGGACCTGCGCACCAAGGTGGAGAAGGCCCGGGACGTGCGCGGAGCCAAGTTCATCCACGTGCTCTCGCCCTGCCCGCCGGGCTGGAAAAGTCTGAGCAGCGAGACCGTCAAGCTCGGCCGCCTGGCGGTCGATACCAAGATCGCTCCCCTGTATGAGGTGGAGGACGGCCTGCGCTGGCGGATAACCTACGAGCCGCGCGGCCTGCCCGTGGAGGATTTCCTGTCGCGCCAGGGGCGTTTCAGCCGTCTCGGGCCCGAGAACATTCGCCGCATCCAGGCCGAGGTCGACCGCAACTGGGCGGTGCTCAAGCGTCAGACGGAGGTTAATCCTCTCTGATGATCAGCAGCTTCTTTTACGCCCTGCGCCGACTGAGCGTGCTGCCGATAGGCGAGCGCTCCTCCCTGTCGGAGGGCCGGGAGGGCGACGCGCTGGCCTTCTTCCCGGTGGCCGGACTGGCTGTGGCGCTGTTCCCCGCGGCGATGCTGGTCCTCGCCGGCCGGGTCTTCATGTCTCCGCTGCCCGAGGCCCTGGCGGTGGCCGCGCTGGCCGCAGTGACCGGGGCGGTTCATCTGTCCGGGCTGGGACGCACAACCGAAGCGGTCCTCTCGGGCAAGCCGCCCCTGGGCGCGCTGGAGGTCATGCGCGAGGCCCGCTCCGGAATGCGGGGGACCGCCGCCGTAACCCTTCTGCTCCTCGTCAAGTTCGCGGCCCTGGCGGCTCTGGGCGCGGAGCTGGGCGGCTCGGCCGCCGGCCCAGTCCTGGGGCTGATCCTGGCGGTGTGCCTAGCGCGCTGGGCGGCGGTGGTGCTGGCCGTACGCTCCGACTACGCGCGGCCGGAGGGCGGCGGAGACGAGGCCCTGATCGTCCGCGCCGGCAGGCGCGAGCTGCGCTGGTCGCTCGCCCCGGTGGTCGTGGCCGTCCTGGCCCTTGGCCTGCTGATGGGAGCGCTGGGCCTGTGGCGCGCGATGCTGGCGATGGCCGGCTGCGCTCTCTTCGCCTGGGCCGCGGCGCTGTGCTTCTCGCGCCGCCTGGGAGGCGTCACCGGCGAGTGCCTGGGCGCGGTAATTGAGATATCCGAGGTCCTGGCCCTGGTGCTGATGTGCCTGCTGCCCGCGCCGCGGCCGCCCTTGCCGGCGGAGCCGTCGAGGCCCGTCCGGCCGGCCGCGCTGGCTCCCGAAGCTCCCAAGAAGAGCCCCGCCGCCGGGCACGGCTCAATAAAGGCTCCCCCCGAGCGCCCCCGACCCACAGGGAACTGAGCTTTCACGTGATCGTCAACACGCAGGCTTTCGCGCGCGCGGGACTGGTCGGCAATCCCTCCGACGGCTTCTTCGGGAAGACCATCTCCGCCTCGGTGCGCAACTACTCGGCGCGGGTGACCCTCTTCGAGAGCCCGGAGCTGGTCCTCGAACCGCACCGCAACGACCGCACGGCTTTCGCGGACATCGGAGAGCTGGTCGAGGACGTGCGCCTGGGCGGGTACTACGGGGGGCTGCGGCTGATCAAGGCCGCGGTGGTCCGCTTCTTCCGTCACTGCCAGACGGAGAACCTCCAGCTTCCCCCGCGCAATTTCACGATCCGCTACGACTCGGACGTCCCGGTGCGCGTGGGGCTGGCCGGCTCCAGCGCCATAATCACCGCGACCCTGCGCGCCCTGATGCAGTTCTACGGCGTGGACATTCCGCAGGAGGAGCGGCCCAGCCTGGTGCTTTCCGTGGAAACCGGCGAGCTGGGCATCCCCGCGGGCCTGCAGGACAGGGTCGTCCAGGTCTACGAGGGTCTGGTGTACATGGACTTCTCGCGGCAGATCATGGAAGAGTACGGGCGGGGCCGGTACGAAGAACTGGACCCCGCGCTGCTGCCACCGCTCTTCGTCGCGCACTCCTCGCAGCTGGGCGAGGGCACCGAGATACCCCACTCGGGCCTCAAGAAGCGCTTCGAGGCCGGCGACCGCCAGGTGCACCGGGCCATGCGCGAGTTCGCGGAGTTGGCCGACCGCTTCCGCGCGGGACTGGAGAGCGGGCGGGTGGCGGATCTGCACGCGGTGATCAATCGCAACTTCGACCTGCGCGCCAGCATCGTGGGGATCAGCAAGCACAACTGGCGGCTGGTGAACACCGCCAGGAACCTGGGGGTCAGCGCCAAGTTCTGCGGCTCGGGTGGCGCCATCGTGGGCATCTGCGAAGACGACGCGCTCTTCGACCAACTCCGAACGGAGCTGGCAACCATCGGCGCGACCGTGGTGCGCCCGCTGGTGATCGGCCCCCAAGAGCCGCCCGAACGCGGCGAGGATCAGGAGGAAGAGGAATGATCAGCAAGGCAGTCATCCCCGCGGCGGGATTCGGCACGCGCTTTCTGCCCGCCACCAAGGCCCAGCCCAAAGAGATGCTGCCCATCGTGGACACCCCCACTATCCAGTTCGTCGTCGAGGAGGCGGTGCAGAGCGGCATCAGCGACGTGCTCATCGTCACCGGCCGCGGGAAGAGCGCGATCGAGAACCACTTCGACCGCACCTTCGAGTTGGAGGCCGTCCTGGACGAAGCCGGCAAGACCGAGCAGCTCAAGCAGGTCCGGCACCTGGCGGAGATGGCCGAGATACACTACATACGCCAGAAGGAGCTCCGGGGGCTGGGCGACGCAGTGGCCCACGCCCGCAACCACGTGGGCGCGGAAAGCTTCGTGCTGCTCCTGGGCGACACGGTGCTCGATGCTCCCCTGCCCTGCACCCGCCAGCTGATCGACATCCACAACCGCTTCGGCGGCGCGGTGCTCGCCGTGGAGGAGGTGCCCGAGGAAAAGGTGGACCGCTACGGCATCGTCGCCGGCGAGCAGATCGAGGAGAACCTCTGGCGGGTGACCGATCTGGTGGAGAAGCCCTCCCGCGAGGAGGCCCCCAGCCGGCTGGCCATTGCCGGCCGCTACGTGCTGCCGCCCCAGATATTCCCGGCCATCGAGGGACTGGGGCCCGGCGCCCTGGGCGAAATCCAGCTGACCGACGCCATCCGCGAACTGGTCGGCCGGGTGCCGGTGCACGCCTTCCGTTTCGAGGGCAAGCGCCACGACATCGGCAGCCGCATCGACTACCTGCGCTGCATCGTGGAGTTCGCCCTCCGGCGCCCGGACGTCGGCCCGGAGTTCCGCGAGTTCCTCGAAGAAGTCCTGGGCCGCGGTGAGCAGCAGTAGCGACCCGGAAGTCTCTCCCGCCGCGCAGGTCGACGCCCTCGGCCACGCTCCCCGCCTTCCGGCGCTGGGCACCAAGGTGTTGGCTGCCATACTCCTGGCGCACTTCACGGTGGATCTGTTCGCCGGCTATCGTCCGTCGCTGCAACGTCACCTGAAGGACATCTGGCAGCTGGACAACTTCTGGACCGCCATGCTGGCCGTGCCCGGCAGTCTGATGGTCATGTTCCAGCCGCTCTTCGGGCTGTTCTCCGATCGAATGCGTACGCGGGCCTTCGTGGTCGGCGGAGTGCTCATGGCCGCCGTGGGCTACGGGGTGGCCCTCCCGCTGGCCGGGCTGTGCTCGCCCGCCGTCGGCTACTGCCTGGCCCTGGCCGGCATTTGGATAGGGTCTGCCGGCATTGCCGCCTACCACCCGCAGGGAGCGGCGCTCAGCGGGAGGGCCTCTCCAAAGCGTTCCGAGCGAGCCGTGGCCCTTTTCGTCTTTGGCGGCACGGCGGGCTACGCGGCGGGACTCTTTGTGCCGCCGCTCTTCATTGAGGGGGGCTATGTGCCCTAGATCTCGTGCCTGGCCGGCTTGGGTCTGGTGGCACTGGCGCTGCAGATGAGCGCGCTGCCGCGCCTGCGCCCGCCCGGCGAGCGGCTGACCCGACCGCCCATTCGCGAGACGCTCGCGCAGCTCATCGCTGAGGTCCGCCCCTGTTTCCGGGGAATCTTCATCCTGTGGTTAATGGTGGTGCTGCGCGCGGTGACGCTGAACTGCTTCCTGCAGTTCGTTTCCATCTATCACGGCGAGGCCCACGGTTTGTCCAAGCTGGCTGGCGCGGCCCTGGCCGCCGGACTGATGATGTCCATGGCTCTGGCCGGGCTGCTCGCCGTGCGCGCCGCCGAGCGGTTCGGGATGCGCCTGACTCTGGGCCTGTCCTTTCTGAGCGGCGTGCTCGTCCTGATCGGATCGCTGGGCGCGGCCCACAGTGGGTGGATATGGTCGAGCTATTGCCTGCTGCTCCTCGGCGGCGCGCTGCTGGGCGGCTCGGTGCCCATCAACGTGGCCGCCGGCCAGAAGCTGCTCAGGAGAAGCGCGGCGCTGGGCAGCGGGATCATGATCGGCCTCGGCTGGGGCACGGGGGGGCTGCTGGTGCCCCTGGCCGCCAAGATCGGCGAGCTCTGCGGAGGCGCGGAACTCCAGGACCGCACTGCGGTCACCCTGCTGGTTGCCGCGCTCATGGCGCTGCCCGGTGCCGCCCTGGCGCTGCTCCTGCCCAAAAAGACGCGGCCCGCCGGTTAGACGGGCCGCAGCCTTCTTCTCAGTCTCGATCCTGGTCTAGAGCCCGCCCTCCTCGGCGATGCCCATGAGATAGATCCGCAGCATCTTGCGATAGCGGTCGGGCAGGTCGGCCTCTTTGGCCTGCAGGAGTTCCTCGCGGACCTTGGCCGGGAGCTTGCCCCAGTCGGCGCCCACGCCGGAAATGTCCGCCTTCGCACCGTGGTTCACCCCGCCGGAGGTCATGAACTCGCCCTGCATGGGGCTGGTGGGGTTCTGCCCGCCCTTCTTGCCCTTTCCGGGCTTGCCCTTGCCCTCGTTGCCGGGCTTCGAGCCTTTCTTGCCGGGCTTCTTCTTGCCGGGCTTCGGCTTGCCCTTTCCGGGTTTGCCTTTGCTTTCGCTCTTGGCCTGCTGCTTCTGGATCATCGCGATCAGCTTGTCGAGCTTATCGGTGATCTTCGCCTCGGCGGTCTGGACCCCGGCGCCGTGATGGTCGGTCTCCAGCTCGTCCCTGACCTTGTCCATCTCCTTGGCCAGCTCGTGGAGGATGTTCTCGTCGCTCTTCTTCGGACGGTCACCGGTCTCCGGCTTGACCCCGGAGAGCTTCTGCACGATGGCCGCGGCGGCCATGCGCACGTAGGCATTCTCGTCCTCGAGCAGCGGCTTGAGCTTGCCGGCGATCTCCTCCTTGGTGTCCTTCCCGGCGATGGCCGCCAGGGACCTGACCGCGGCCAGGCGCACCTTCCAGTTCTCATCGTCGAGCGCCTTGACCAGCACGTCCTTGGCCGCCTTGATCTTCAGCCGGCCCAGCGCGCCCGCGGCAACGGCCCGCACGCTATCGTCGACGTCGGTGAGCGCTTTCATGAAGGCGCCGGCGCTGGAGGGAACCTTCATGCGGGCCAGACCCGCGGCCGCCGCGCGGCGCACTTCCAAGTCCTTGTCCTTGATGGCCGCCGCCAGGGCCGCGGCCACCTTGTCCCTGTCACCCGAGGAGAGGTGCAGTATCTTGGCGGACAAGGCCCGCTCCAGCCCCGAGCCGCCGGAGAGCGCGCCCAGGAGCGCCTTGCGGTGGGCGTCGACCAGCTTCTTGAGCCCGGGCAGGAGCGCCTTGGCCTTCCTGGGGTTGGACTTGATCGCCAACATCTTGGCGTTGATCTTCTTGTAGGTCTCGGGGCTGAGCTTGGCCGGCTCTCCCGCCAGGGTCATCGTGCCCGCGAGGACCAGGGCAGCCAGTGTCAGTATCGTGCGCTTCATGGTTATTCCTCCCGTCCTCATTGTCTATTTCTGGAGCATGTCGGCAAGGTCCTTGGTGACCTTGGCGACGTCGCCCTGCTTCTGGCTGGCGCGCTCCAGCAGCGCGCGTAGCTGGTCGGAGAGCTTCCGGTCACGGCTCTTGGTGACCATGGTGTCGATCCACTTGGTCTTCTTGTTCACGTCGCCCTGCATCTTGCGGATCATCTTCAGCTCGGCCAGCGGGGGCACCAGCGGCTTCTTGCCGCCTTTGCCGCCCTTGCCGCCCTTACCGCCCTTGCCGCCCTTCTTCTTCTTTTTCTTGCGGCGCTGCTGCTCCTTCTTGAGGGCATCGATGAGGTCCTGCAGCTTCTTGACGATGTCCTTCTGGACCTCCTGGGTGTAGAGATCCGTGCTCTTCTTCTCGAGCTGGTCGCGGGACTCCTTGATGTCCCCGGCGGTGTCGTCCAGCACCCAGGCGAAGACCGGGCTCTCGGCCAGGCGCTTGACGGTCTTGCGGGCGCGCCCGTGGACCTCGGTCTCCGTCTTGGTGGCTTCGAAGAGCTTGCGCTCCTCGGGACGGTCCAGCTCCTTCTTGCCCTTGCGGGCCTTGTTGATCTCCTTCGTGGTAGCGTTGATTCCATTCTGGAGGACCAGGAGCTGCTTGAGCTCCTTCTCGATCTTGAAGAGCTTCTCCTCCTGCTGGGCGTCCTCGGCCTCCTGCTTGGCTTTCTTGACCGCCGCCTGGGCCTTCTCCAGCTCGTCCTTGGCCTGTTCCTCTTCCTCTTCGGCCTTCTTGGCCTTGCCCTGGCCCAGCTCGCTCTCGGCCTGCTGCTGCTTCTTCTTGGACTTCGAGGCGTGCTTGGCGGCCTCCGCGGGCTTCTTCGTCCCGAACTTCTTGGCAATCTTCTCGAGCATCTTGCGAAGCTTCTCGGTCTGCTCGCGGGTCAGGGACTGCTCCTTGGCGATGTTGGCCAGCTGTTTCTTCTGCTGCCCGGGGGTCCGCTCCTTGGCCGTGGCTTCCTGGGCCATCTGCTTCATCTGCTCCATGGCCTTCTGGAGCTGCTGCATGGCCTGTTGCTGCTGCTGCTGGGCCTGCTGCTTGCTGGCCTGCTTGCCTGCTCCGGGCTTGCCCGCTCCGGGCTTGCCCGCTCCGGGCTTGCCCGCTCCGGGCTTGCC
>CBDUSI010000056.1:0-27980 GCA_965370045.1 uncultured bacterium
CCAGCGACCATGTAAACAAACCCCGCCTTGATGATTGCCTGCCTGGCGCCTATGTCCCTTTCGATCTGCTCCAACTGGCCCGGCCGCATGTTCCTAGCGGCCAGCCAATCGAGCCTTCTCTTCTTGGCATTCATTATCCCGAGCTTCGCCGCAGCTTGGCCCCCTGTCTCGAGCTCGGTGAACTCCGGGTCTTGGGTAAGCATCAGAGCATACGCTTTGGCGTAGGACAACTGCAATCCAGTAGGCTTGTTCCCGGGTTCGGGGCGCAGAAGGGCCTCGGCGAACTGCTTGAAGTACCGCGGGTCTCGTCTTCGCAGTATCCTGAGCGTACGGGCGTCTGAGCGAACAACGGCGTCGAAGCCCGGCTGCGTGGCCTCAAACGTCTTATCACGCATGGCCTGCATCGTCCTGAGCTGCCCCGCAACGTCGCCACTGAGGGATTTCGCTGCAATATACTCCTCAAGGCGTTTCTTGCTCCATATCTTGCCAGCTACCTTGATGATGTCCCCCATCGGATCGCCGTTGTTGACCGGGTCACAACCGGCGAAGTTGAACGGGTTACCCCAGCTACCGCCGTCCTCCACCTTATCCCACTGCGCAAACCTTCCGGTTTCAGGATCGTACCACCTGTTGCGGAAGTTGGTGAGCCCCAGGCCCTCGTCGTGCGGGCGGCCCTGGAAGGTGCGCTGCCCGGCGACCGGGTCGATTCCCGAACTTGCCGCGTTGCGCTTGCCGAAGGCGTCGTAACGGTAACGCGAGACAACATCGCCCGACACGTCGGCCACGGCCATCACTGACCCGTTGGGACCTGCCAGGTTCCACTTGGTGACGCCGCCGCGGGTCTCCGACAGCATCTTGTCCATGCCGCCGCCGAAGTACGTTGCCGTCACCTGATTGCTATCATTGAGTTCGACGAGCACCGAGTCCCCGTCGCGGACGTAACGCTTTTCATTCCCGGCGGTGAAGTCGCGCCTGATCATGTAGCTGTCGCCCTGGCGCTCGTACTCGCGCTTGGTCTCGTCACCCAGCAGGACTTTGTTCACGAAACGGTCGGGGCTGTACTCGTAAGTCCAGTCCTCGACCACCTGCCCGCCCTGGCCGACGTCCAGCCCGACCATGTCGCCGTTCTCGTCGTAGAAGTATTCCCGCCAGTCCTGCCCTCCGGCCTCGGTCACCGTCTTCAGCAGGTAGGGGCTCCCCACCCGGTAAGCGTAGTTCCACGTCTCCGCGCCGTTGTCCACCTTCACCTGGGTTCGCCGGCTCAGCGCGTCGTAAGCGTACTCCAGCTTGTGGTTGCCCGCCGTGAACCCCGTGTGCTCCTCGCAGGTCAGCCGGTAGGAGGCGTCGTAGGTGTAGGCCGCCTTCCCGCCGCCCATGTAGGTGACGCTCTGCCGGCGCCCGGCGTCGTCGACCGCGTAGGTCGCGCTTTCGACCGTTACGGGCTCTTCATCCACAAGCTTGGAGTAACTCACCCCGGTCAGGTGGTCGGCGTTGTTGAAGGTGTATGACGCGGTGATCCCGTTGGGCAGCTGCATGGAGGTGCGCCGGCTGGCCAGGTCGTAGCCGTAGACCACCTTGGGGTCGTCGGCCGGGTTCGTGCCGTTCACCAGCGCGGACCTCCGCCCGATAGCGTCGTAGACGCTCGTCCGGGTGACACCGCCGCCGGTGACCGTCTTCCTGCGGCCCACCAGGTCCTGGGTGTAGGTTACGGACTGGGCCAGGATGTTGTCGGTGGCCCCGGTCAAGAAACCCCGCGAGGCGCTGTAGGCGTAGGACAGGTCCGTCCAGGTGGACTCCTGGGCACCCACCCAGACCTTGCCCAGCACTGAGGCCAATGTACCGTCGATGTTGTGGATGCTGGTCAGGGTCTTCGCATCGTAATCCGCGCCGGTCTTGGGCAGGTAGTTTTTGATCACCTTGCGACCGCCGCCGGCAGCCGTGGTGTACTCGAACACGAACTCCTGGTTGGCCGCGTCCTGCTTCCAGAGCAGGCGGTTCTCGGTATCGTAGTCGAACTTGTGGGTGATGCCGCCGGGATAGACCACCTTGCGGACCTGCCCGCTCAGGTTGTAGGTGTACCAGGTGATCGCCGAGACCGGACCGCCCAGGACCTGCTTGGTGCGGCGGTTGCCGGCGCCGTCGTAGGTGAAGAACACCGTCCGACCCCCGGCGTCGGTGACGCTCTTGAGCAGGTGGTTGCCGTAGTAGGTGTAAACCGTGGTCCGGCCGTTCTCATCGGTGACCGAGGTGCGGTCGCCGGCGGCGTTGTGGCCGTAGGTCACAGTGTGGCCCAAGGGGTCGGTTAGCTTGACCCGTCGCCCGCCGTCGTCGTAGTCCATCGTGGTGCGCTTGCCGCGCGGGTCCACCGTGGCGGCGATCTGCCCGGCGCCGTTGTACTCGGTGGTCCAGACAGGGTTCTTAGCCGGGTTATAGGGATCGGACGGGTCCAGGACGCGGATGGTCTTGGTCCTGCGCCCGGCGTCGTCGTAGACGTATCTGGTCTCCTCGCCGGCGGGGTTGGTCTCCTTGGCCAGGTTGCTGGCCCAGTCGTACTCGTACTTCCAGGGGGTGGTCACGCCGGGGTCGTTGCGCTCGATGAGCCGGTCGAGGAGGTCGTACTTGTAGGTGGTGACGCGGTCCTTGGCATCGGTCTCGCTGGCCACGGTGCCGCCCGGGTTGAATATCCGGCTGGATTTGCTGATCACCTGCCCGGTCAGGAGGTTCTTGGTCTCCCAGCTGGTCTCGCGCCTCAGGAGGTCTCTGCCGATGGTCGTCTGGGTGTTGCCGATGGTGTGCTTCTTGAGCAGGCCGTCGGGTTCGTACTCGGTCTCCTCAACGACGGCATCGAAGTAGTTCTCCTGGTAGGCGCCGCCGGAAATCCCGCCACGCGAGTCGTTGACGGTGCGTTTGAGGATTTGCCCGCGCCCGTTGCGCACCAGATCGACGATCAGCGCGAACAGGTCGTTGAGTTCGCCCGAGGAGCCTTGGCGCACTGCCTGCTGGTAGACCTTGTACTTCGCCGGCAGCCCGTCGCCGCGGTGGTCCGTGAACTTGGCGGCACTGGGCTTAGCCCCGTCGGTGGTTGAGCCGTAGCGGCTCTCGTCCGGCCAGTAGAGGGGACTCGTCTTGCGCTGAGAGGTGGCCCCGATGGGGTCTTCCGTTCCGGAGAAACTGCCTTCCAGGGGCTCGTAGTTGAGCTTGGTGGTGGCGCCGATGGCCGCTATCGTCTTGGTGCCGAGCTGCCCGCGGGGATTGAAGGTATTGGCTAGGGTGCGGCCGGCGCCATCGGTGACGCTGGCTACCGTGTCGTCCGCGTTGAGCTGGCGGCTGGTTTCGTTATGCTCCGGGTCAATCCACTTCGTTATCCGGCCGGCGTTGTCAACCTCCTGTTCCCAGGTTTTGCCGCGCTCGTCGACGACGGACTGCAGGTACTCCCGTGAGTCGAAGGTGTTAACGATGTTTCCATAACCCTGCGCCGGATTGTAGCCCGGCGGCTTCGTCTCAATCAACTGGTCGACGAGATTGAACACGCGCTTGGTGGTGCGCTGGGTCACCTGCTCCCCGCCAACCCAGGCGTTGCAGGGCTCCTTGATTTCCACCGCGTTGCCGCGCTCGTCCAGCTTGCGCTCCGTGACCTCGCCCAGGGCGTTGGTGGTCTTGACTAGGCGGTCCAGGACGTCGTACTCGTTCTTCGCCGTGTACTTAGAGGTGTCGAAGATGTCCGCCGAGCGGCTCTCGTCCCAGAAGTAGGTCAGATTGTCGTTGGCATCGTACTGCCAGCCGCGGCGAATGGGCTCGCCGGCAGCCGTGGCCTTCGTCTGGAAGGTGGTCGGACCTATGGACTCCTTCAGGTTGCTGCGGTCATCGTAAACGTAGTAGCGCTTGTAGTGCTTGGTGTCCTGCCCCTGCGTGAACGTCCCAAAACGCTCCTCTTCGTCCAGCCGGCCGAGGATGTCGCGCGTGAGGGTCCTGGTTGTGCTCTGGCTGCCGGCCAAGAGGGTTATCTGCTTAACCAAGCCACTGCCGGCGTTGTTGGTGTCTCCGTCGTCGAACGTGTACTTGGTCTCCGCACCGCGCGGCGTAGTCACCTTGCTGATGCGTCCGCGCACGTCGGTTTCGTACGATGTGGGGTGGCTGTCGCCCGGCCCCCTGCTCTCCAGCAGTGCGCCGTCCTTCTCGCGGTACTTGCTGCTGCTCACCCGGCCCATGGGGTCCTTGGTGTAGGTGCCCTGGTTGAAGTCGTTGTACTTGTACTCCCAGACCATGCCGGCGACCACATCGGTGGCCGTCTTGATGTTCAGACGCTCGTCGTACTCCCAGGAAGCCGACTGGCTCTGGCCGAAGGGGGTCTCCGAATCGAGTCGGCGCAAGGGCTTTCCCGTCGGATACCCACGCGAGGCCGTGCGCGTGGCCTCGTCGCTCTTGACCTGGACGAAGCTCGTCCAGACGTTGCGCTTCTCCTCGAAGTAGTACGTTATCTGCGCTCGCTCCTCCTCATCAACGGCCCAGTCCTTCACCGTGGCCTCGCCCCCGCCGATATCCCACTCGACGACCTTGGCGGTCTCTTCCTCCGTCCCGGGCTGGGGCCGGTCAATCTTCCAGGTGCAGCCGCGGTCGCTGCTGGTAACTGTCCAGGCTTTGTCGAGGGAATTTGTGAGGGTCGTGATGTAGTGATGCTCGGAGTCAACGGTGAATCCCCAGACTTCAGCCGAACTGCCGCTCACGCCTGTGGTTGACAGGGCAACCGCGTTGTCCGCGGGGTCCGTGACCGTCACGCTGTTCGGCGTGCTCCAATCCAACTCGATTTCGCGGAACTTGGATGCCCCGTTGGGCTTCTCGGTGATCTTGGTAATCTTGTACTTATTGTCGCTGTCGTCCTCGTAGGTTATCTCCACGGCGTTCTCAAAGAGGTCAACCATCTTCTCCAAGCGGCCGTTCTCGTAGTCGAAGTGGTAGCGCAGCATGCTGTGACGGACCAGCTCGTAGTGCTTGTCGTCTCCCTTGCCGACGATCTCAATGCGCTCGTCCCGGCCCTCGCGTTCGGCGGCCTTGAACTTCTCCCCCTTGGCGTCACTTTCGGCCGGGAACCACACCTTGGCCCCGTCGCCGTCCACCAGCCAGATGCCCGATCCTGTGCGGTACACCCGGCACTCGTAGTTCAGGCGCCATTTGGAGTCAGCCCCCAGCCAACCTGCCAGTTCCGTGCGGCTGCTGTAGCTGGCCCACACATTGAACGGTAGCTGCCCGCCGCGGATGCGCGTCAGCGGCAAGGAGAATTGGAGATTGCCGGTGGTGAGGTTGACGACGCCCCGCGTGCTGGTAACGCCGGTGATGGGCTCCAGCGGCCCGTAGCGGCCACGGCTGGCCCCCGTCGCACCCTCGTTGTGGTCGCCGATGACCAGCAGCTTGATGGTGTCCTGGCGCGTGGAGGCCCCCACCGTGTGCTTGAGGACGACCTTGACGCCGGCCCCCTCCTTCAGGCCCTCCACCCACAGGCCGTTCTGCTCGATGCCGGTCCACGTCTCCGAGGGCAAGGTCCAGCTTATCTTGCCGTTGGTGTCCAGGGTTACCGGACCGGTCCGGTCCGAGCTCTTCCAGAACGCCAGCGCCCCCACCTCGGAGATGCTGAGCTCCACCACCGTGCCGGTGCCTCCCTGCCCGTCGCCCAGGGTCAGCGTCATCTTGCGCAGGTCATCCTCGTTCTCGATGGCCTCGGGCGGGTCGATGTCGCAATCGGCGATGGGACACTTGCTCCCGTCTATGCCCCCGTTGTCGTTGTCGTCGTTCTGCGGCACCCAGCCGCCGGGAGCATCCGGGTCATCAGGATCGGTCGGGTCGTCGGAGGCGTACTCAAGCTGATCGTCCTTCGCCGTGAACGTCCCGTCACCGTCGATGTCCATGCGGATGTTCAAGGACTCAGGGTCAGGGTTGACCACCACGACGCCCTCGAAGAGGACCTTGTGCCTCTTCAGCGCGTCCTCCGCGGTCTCCCCCTGCCTGATGTCAGGGTATTCCGCGCCATCGACGTAGTACGCCTTACGATCGTATTTGTCCTTGTACCATCCGGTCACCCAGGCATCGTAGCTTCCCACCCCCAGCGTCGTGGGGATGGTGACCGGCGGATAGTCCGCCGTTTCGGTGGATGATTGCCACGGGTGGAACGTCCAGTCGCTGGCGGGGTCGTTCAGGACCTTGCCGTCTTTGCGTCGCGGGCAGTCCCACCAGCCGGTCTCCTGCGGTATCTCGACGTTCTCGCTCTGCATGGTCCCGGACAGCAGGTCGTCACCATTGTGCAGGGTGAGCGTGACCCGGTTGTAACCCTCCTGCCAGGACTTCATGCGGACCCTCTTGCCGTGGCCCTCGGACTGGAGCCCCCACACGTACGCATCGTCGTCTATGTCGTCCACCGTGAACGTCCGGGTGGTGAAGCCCATCAGCACCGCCGGGCGGTTCATATAGAAAGCGCCTATTTCCTGCATCTCGCTCCGCGCCTGCTTGGTGCGCAGCGTGACCTCGAAGTGCGAAGCGGTCTCGCCGAGGATGCAATCCAGCACGTACGAGCCGCCGCCCTCCCCATCCGGCGTCAAGTCCTCCGTCCAGAAATCCCTGGTGGTGCTGCCATCGGGATAGGTGCTCCCGAAGCCGAGCTGCGCGCTGACCAGCATCCCGGGAATCAGTGGCCGCATGGTGACGGTCGCCCGGCCGTCCCTGTCGGGCAAGCGCCCGAAGAATCCGCTGCAGTCCAACTTGAATCCCTGTATCCCGTCCCGGTCCAACACCCGGCCGGTAATGCCACCCAGCCTGGCCTGCAACTGCGGCGAGGAGACCTTCTCCAGCACGATCTCCGACTTGACACCGGTCTCTGTGGTCGCCCGCGGCTTGACCGTAAGCAGGTCCTCGTCCTCGGTGGCCAGATAGACCAGCTCCGCCGCGCTGGCCGGCTCCACCTGCACCTCGTAATAGGTCGTCGGGTTGTAGAACTGGCTCACTATGATGCCCAGATTGAGGCCGGGCTTCATGGTCACCCGCACCACCGTGATGTTCATCTCGTGGGTCTCAAGGACCTTCCCGTCCTCGTCTAGCACCTCGGCCAGGCACTCGAACTCGCCCGGCTCCTCGAAAGTGACCACCAGCGTCTCGGCCACGTCCCCGACCACCGGGAACTCAACCTTGCCCGGATCGAACCGGACCGAGGCGGCGTCCTGGTGCGTTGACGGGATGGTCACCAGGGCGGCGTCCCCAACCTGCATCATCAAGCCATCGTCCGAACCAGCCTCCAGCGGCACAAAGGTCAGCGTCTCACTGACTTGCGTCTGGTTACCTTCGGCATCCTCAGAGCTGGCCACCAACGCGACAGTGCTGCTCTCGCCGCGCTCCACGAAAGCATGCCAAGTGGTGGAGTTGGTCACGACCACGTCCACCGGCTCTCCGTCGGCGCTCAGGCTGATAGTGTCCACCTCGGGGTCTTTGGTGCCCTCGATGAACGCCTTCTTGGTGTTGCTGGTCAGGCTGCTGGCAATCGCCAGCTTCGGCGCCTGGATGTCCGCCCGGTAGAACTTCACCGTCAAGACGGGACGATATGCCGGGAACTGCTTCTCGTCCGAGCTGTAGAAGACCTGGAGGTCCGTTGCCGACCGATTCTCCAGTATAAGGCCCTTGTTGAGATTAGCGTCGTTCACCCAGGCTTGCACCGCCGCGGTTATGTCCCAGTCGTAGGCCGTGTAGCCCTGCGTGCATGTCACCGTGTCTTCAATGGTGTTTGTCCGGCTCTTGGTGTTCTCGTCCGTGTATCCGCAACCTTCCACCGTCCAGTTGGTGAACGCCAAGCGTCTGCGTGACCACGTCGGCACTATCGATTCGTAGGTCCAACCGTCCGTCACCCTATAGGCTGAAATAGGCTGATTCTTCGCGAAAGTGTTAGTCAATGTGAGCTTGGCCTCGGTGATGATCGCGTCGTGGGGAATCTGCTCCATCGCGTGCCCGATAGCATCCGGGAAGCGCACCAGCGCGCACTTGATGGTGGTCCCGCTCTTGCCGGCTACCAGGGAGAAGTTGTGAGATACGGTCGGGAAGGCGTTCTCAATGTAGGCGTTTTCGGTGTTCGAGTAATCTCCCCCATCGCCCTCCTGGAAGGAAAGCTCCTCTTCTTCGGCCAGGACCAGCACCAGCTTGGGCCGCAGCGAGGCGTTGAAGTTGTACTCGCTGGAGTAGTAGCTGGCGGAGTTGACTCCACTGCCCTCGTCGAACGGCACGATGCCGAACCCATGGTTGTCCTGCGTCTCGGCCTTCATGGCGCGGACAGTCGCCGTCACGTCGAAGCTCAGCCACTGATCAACCACGATGGGCTGAGAGTCGAGGACCGATGCCCCGAACTCCCCACCCCTCACCGTCCAGTCGTTCTGCGCTGTGGCGTCATGGTCAAAGTAGTCGTGCTCGTACCAGGTGGCTCCGGGCACTCCTGCCTGGTTATGGCCTTCGCCTTCCACCCAGGAGCGGGTCACCGTCTTGACCGAAGCCTTGGGCTCTGCTGATGGATAAGCCAAGGCGTGGCAATAGACCTCCAGCTTGGCCTGCACGATGTACTTGTCCGCGGGTACAGTGGACAGATCGAACTTCACCACCGCGTTCTTATCCTTGCGGGGGTTGTCGACGGTGGATCCGCGCCAGGTGTAGAGGTCCCGGCTCCGGCCTGTGTTCATCGTGGGATGCGTCCCGGAAAGCGAGGTGTCCGTGCAGCCGGTGTACCCGTCGAGGGACTGCTGCAGGACCAGCCGGTTCTCAGGAAGTTCCGGGGGAGGAGGCGGTGGATTGGGATCGCCCTCGGTGTAGGTGATCACCAACTTCGGGCGGAGCGCAGTATCAGTTGTGTACTCGCTGGAGTAGAACCGAGCGTCGTTGGCGCCGCCAGCCTCGTCGGCAGGAACGATTGCCAGGCCGTTGTTGTCGGAGACCTCGAAGATGTGAGCGCGGACCGCATCAGTCACGTCCAGACTGATCCACTGGCCCGAGCCCAGAGACTGCGTGTCCAGGACGGTCGGGTCGAAGTCACCGCCTACCACGGCCCAGTCGTTCTGGCTGGTGGCATCGTGGTCATAGTAGTCATGCTCATACCATGTGGCCCCGGCCACCCCTTCCGAGCCGTTTGAAGCGCCCTCCACCCAGGAGCGGGTGATCATCTTGGCCACCACCTTGGGATCGGCCGACGGCCAGTCCAACTGGTAGCAGTAGACCTCCAGCTTCGCCGAGACGATGTACTTGTCCGTCGGCACTGAAGAGAGGTCGTACTTGATGATGGTGTGCTTGTTCTGGCGGGGGGCGCCAGGGTCAGAGCCTCGCCAGGTTCGGAGGTAGGTGGCACCTCCGTAGTTCCTGGTCGGCGCGGCGCCCATCAGCGTGGTGTCCACGCAGCCGGAGTAACCGTTCAAACCCTCCTGGAGGGTCAGCACGGTCTCTTCGGCACGAGCACTAACGGCAAGAGTGAGAATCAGGCCAACGACAGCAACGGATGAAAAGAACCTACGCATGAGATGCCCCCCAAACAAGAAGCCGGCGTTCTTCCTTTGGCAGAGCTGTGAAAGTCAAGATGATGAGCGGAATTCTACGAAGCACCTCCTGACCGTCAATCGCTTTTCGCCTCAAAGCGACGATTCCTTCTACTTTTCTCGCATAGCGTTTCTCGCTATTGCACATGTGCACTTGGCGGTTCGTATATGCTATATGCTTACGTGTGCAACGGCGCGAAATCGGCGCAGCGAGATGGCTGCTCCTAAGTTGTCGCAGGTCGTGGCTTATGGCTTTGGCGCGTACTTGGCGGCCCATGCCTGCCAGCGAGCGACGGCGTCCTTCTGGCTCTTGGGTGAGCGGGAATACTTGTAGCCAAGGTCTTTCCCGGCCAGCTTATTCAGGCGGTTGGCAGCCAGTTTCCGGAGCATGGCTTCCGAATCCGAGAGCCTCTCGACCAGCGCCTGCACCGCGGCCTTGGACTTGAGTTTGACCAAGCCGTGCGTCGCGGACAAGCGAAGCTGGGGGTTGGCATCCTTCGCGGCCGTGGCCAGCGTGACGGTGATATAGCCGCCTTTATCGAGTCGTTCTAGGTAAGGCAGCCCCACCAGCGCAACCACTGCCTCCCCACGCAGCGGGCTCTGCGGATCGCCGGCGTGCTTCCTGATCACCGGCAACAGATCCTTGACCTTGCTGCGCTCGCGCGCGGCCAGCAGCAGCGAGCGTTTGCGCAGCGGCAGGGGGTTCTTCTCGTCGTCCACGGCGGCGAGGATGCGCTTGTAGGTTTCGGGCTTGGAAAGCTCCGTGTAACCCTCGCTCTCCTGCTTGCGGTCGCCGGAGCCGATGCGCTTGTCAATCCACTCGACCAACTCAGGAAGCGCCTCGGGAACTTTGGACTCCGCGGGGATGACCTCCTGGTCGTCTCTTCCCCCGAACCAGCCCGCCTTGAAGCCAGCGAAGATCACAACGCCGCACACAATCACGGCGATGATGACTCCGGGAATCAGTGCTTTCTTCATGGCCGGCGCTCCTCCTCATGACTCAGTGGGAGGGGGATGATACTTGGCCATTCACCATACGTCAAAGGGTTTTCCGTCGCGCGACGAGACAATAGAGGAAGAGTATCTCAGGATTTCTTCCGCCGCTGCTTGCGGGGACGGCCCGGCCTGCGTAAGACGGGGGGGGGATCTGTGAGCGGCGCAACCGCTCGACTCATCTTCTCCATATTCTTCTTGCGCGCCTTGAATACCGTCGCACACTTCTCGGCGAATCGCAGAAAGGCGGCGTTGGCCAGGGTCTGCCGCAGCCTCCTGCTGGGCTTCAGGCCTTGAGCTTCCAGTTCCTCGGCGAGCCGGGCGGTGTGGGCATCCTTGTTCTCTACGAAGAAGTAGATAGTAGGCACACCCAAGACCTCGGCCAACTTCTCCAGCGTCTCTTCCCGAAAGCCCTGTACACCATTCTCCAAGCGGGATATCTGGGCGATGGAAAGCTTGGCCTTCTTGCCCAGAGTAATGGTGGTAAAGCCCATCTTCGTCCTGAGCTCTCGGATCTTCTTGCCGATAGCTTTCTGATCCATGGAGTCCCCCGCGATTCAAAGGCCCATCTTGAAGGGGAGTCTAAACCTTTCGAGGCTTGCTGGCAAGGACCTGCAACGGGCTTGGATGGCTTGAAGGCCCCCACACAAAGTAACCCGGCAGATAGGTTTCACTGCTGAAGGAGGCTCGTCAGGCCCTGCTCGCCGACGCGCAACGGGCCTACGAGAAGTCACGGGGCAAGTCCCTGGAACAGCGCTTGCCCAAGGCCATGGCCTGCGGCGGAAACGAGAATTGCCTTGAACGGAGGGGGCACACAGAGAGAATCGGAACTGGCGAAGACCGTGAAGGCGGTCCAGAGGTGTCATCTGGGGTGTCGGCATAATATCGCTGAGCTGGCTTGAGGAGACGTGCGCCGGTGAGACTCCTGGGACTCGCAGCACTTCTGACTGCATGCGCCACTGCGTGCCCCCCCGCCCCATGCCGGGCGGCCGAACGCCGCGTCACCGCAAAGAAAGTCCGCAAGCTGGTTGCGCAACTCGGCCATGACCGTTGGAGCGTAAGAGAAGAGGCCTCCCGCCAGCTGGCCGCCATGGGACCGGCCGTGCTCCCGCTCCTGCCCGACCCGGCGACCCAGAGCGATCTCGAGATCGCCAACAGGATTCGCGAGCTTCGCCCCGCCGTCTATGGGGTCTTCTTCCCGGCCTCCATCCGAAAGAAGTATCCACAGTGGCCCGATGCGTTCAGGCGCGACAGCGAGGGCTTTCCCGGCTCCGCTCTGGCCACCGAACTCCAGAAGGGCAAGTGCTGGCCAGCAATGCGAGCGCTGGTCAAATGGGGCAGAAATTGGGGGGCAGTCTACTGGACGTCGCGACTATACGCTTCCCGGGAGCCGAGATGGACGGGCACTCGTTGGGCGGATTACGTTCGCAACTGGATTCGCTCCGAGCCCGATCCGTCCGGCGAGTCCGTCGGGAACTGGTTGTGGATGGGGCGGGAACTCATTCCTCGGCGCAGCCGGACGGCGGCAGCGGTGCTGGCCGCAGAAATGCTGGCCTCCCGAACCCAGGCCGTGCGCGAGGCCGGCATAGCCCTGACGCGAGAGGCCGGGGATCGCAATCGCACCGGTGAGCTCTTGATCCTGGCCAGCTCGTTGCATCGCGACGAGGCCAGGAAGGCGCTGTTGGCCGTCGCCCACCTCAGGCGAGGCGGGCCCTTGCCGGGCGTTCGGGACGAACGTCTCCTCACGCTGACGCGGAAGAAGCTGAAGAACCGTGAACCGGGTCACAAGCAACTGGCCTCGGTTCTGCCGTCACAATTACGAGCCCGGCTCTGGCCGCTCTACATGGAGGCCTTCGGGAAGGACCTCAAATCTGGTTGGGCGCTGATCGAGTACGAAGACGACCGGTTCTGCTCGGACGTCGGCCAGTTCGCCTGGAAGACACCTGAAGACCGTGCCGCGCTGCGCCCCTTCCTCAAAAGCAAGAACACGAATGTCCGCGGTGTGGCCGCCTACCTTCTCGGACGATGGAACGACGTCCCCAGCCGCGAGAAGCGCGCGAACATGCTCAAGACCGATAAGGACCCGGAAGTCCTGCGTCTGGCGATAAACGGGATAACCTGGCACAAGACTCCGTACTTCGTGCCGTTTCTGCGCCCGCATCTCAGCAGCAAGCACCCGAAGGTCCTGGCCGGCGCGGCCGCAGCCGTCGGCATTTGTGGCGACGAGAAGAGCATCCCCCGGCTGATTGAGCTTCTGAAGGGTGACAGCTACCGTGTCAGCGAGCGGGCCGCCATCGGACTGCGACACGTCCCGCGCAGCCGGGTCGGGAATCCCGAGCTTCGGAAGCTTCTGAAGAAGAAGTTGAGGGAGTCCGGGAAAGATTGGGACAACGACCACAGAGAGTGCGCCTGGCTGCTCGCCAGAATATGCACAGCCGGGGACCTTCCGGAATTCGAGAAGTACGACAAGAAGGTAACCTCAAGCAGTGCGTACGATAACGCCCTTGAGCGCCTGGGGAAGAAAGAGCGCAAGTCCCCACCGATTGACAAGGCCGACCACAGATATCTCGCGAGAATGACGAAAGCGGGAAACGCCGAAGCTCGTAAGCGGCTGACTGAGTTGATAGACTCAAAATGGGGTCATGCGCAGCTTGATCTGTGTGCCTCACTCCTGCAACTCGACCTCGGCGCGAGTGGTACTCCCATGCTTCGCGACATGTTCAAGAAAGATCACTGCTCGGCCGAAGGAGCTGCCGCCTTCGTAGCAGGACGCCAGAGGCGCCGGGAGCTGGTTCCCGACATCATTGCCGCGCTGGACAGATCCGACGCCGGGGCGGGCACGCGCATATGGGCTCTGGGCGAGATCGGTGACCGGCGCGCAGTGCACGTTCTGGCTAAGAGGGGCCTCGATCCACGCTGGGTTGTTGAGCTAGTCGACGAAAGTCGCGCGTTCACAGGAGGGAACAACCTTTACTACTACCAGGGCTGGCATGCGACAAGGGTCGCCCTACTCGTGGACGTGACGTCCCGGGCTCTCGAGAAGATCACCGGGCACAAGATCAAAGCATCGACCCCGGAAGAACTCGCCGCAGGCTGGAAGAAGTGGTACGCGAAGCACGGCGGCAAGATACCGCGCGCACCGAAGCCGAAGTGGCTGCTGGAAATCGAGCGCAGCCTGAAAACCAAGCGCTAAGCGCGGAAGGCGAGCTCCCGCTCGAACGTGATCGGCCGACTCAGGGGCGAGACACACGGCATTCCATATTCATGTATCGCCGCCAACAGGCCGTTCGCGGAGCGACGGAAGCATGTAGGGCTCTAAGTGAGTAGGGACGCTCACATGAGCGCTACATGGAGCTCTATGTGAGCAGTTTCACTCAGGTGAGTACTCACGTGAGTAGATCTGCTACCGACGAACCGGAGGGCCGAGCGGGTAATAACCCTTTAGCGGGGGGCAGGTCTTCCCCGCCTGAAAGGAACCGCAGTGGCCGACGATCTCGACACCACCATCCGCGAGAACGCTGAAGGGTCCAGGCGCGTCAAGGTTGACCGAAGAACACCAATATATCTCAGCAACATGGGGCCATCGGGCTTCCCCAAGGGCTATGTAACCAGCAGCGGCGGTTGGGGAAAGCCCTGTGGGGGTGCCCGGTCACTTATCTGCTTCCCGACCTTTCAAGAGGAACAGCGGCGGTGCGGCAAGGGCCGGAATCGCGACAAGTTGCGGACACCTGGGCCCACTCGCGGGAAAGAATCTAGTAGACACATGTTGACTCTTGGATCAGGAAAGCGGTGCTGATGCTGACAACGTTGCCGGATCGGCCTGGGGCCCAAGGCCCTGTGCTCGACATGACTTCCGCGGCCGAGTTCATCGAGGCCCTCTATGGCGAAGCTCTCTCCGAGAAGCTGCGCACGGGGATATTCACGCTGCCTGACCGCCACACGCGGCACTTCGCATCGAGCGGGCAGGCAGCCGAGTATGCCCTGGCGCGAGCGACCGATGCCGAGGTCTATTTCCACGTGGGCCTGGCCGGAGGTAACTTCGGACACCGCAGCAGCGCCACGGACATAGCTGCAATCGCGGGCGTGTGGGCGGATATAGATCTGACCGCTCCCTGGCGAGCCGACAAGCCCCTGCCGGCCACGGTGGAGGAGGCCTGCCGGGTCATCGCGAAGCTTCCGTTTCTGCCGACGGTCCTGGTCGAGAGCGGTCATGGCTTGCATGCCTATTGGCTCTTCAAAGAGCCGTGGGTCTTCGAGTCCGGGGATGAGCAGAAGCGGGCCATGCGCGCCGCCCGGGGCTGGCACAAGCTGGTTTCGGCCGTGGCCGCCGAGCTTGGCTGGTTTCTTGAGAACCTGGGCGACTTGGCGCGGGTATTGCGCCTGCCCGGGACCATCAACCACAAGGACCCGGCCAACCCGGTCGAGGTGAGGGTTCTCGATCACCACGAGGAGCGGCGCTACAACCCCGACGACTTCGAGCCCTACATGGCCGCCGAAGAGGAAACGCTTCACACCAGCGGTCCGGCGTCCGAATGCAGCGACGAGGTCCTGGCCAGGGCGGTGAAGTATCTGGAGGCCATGCCGGAGGCGGTGAGCGGTCAGGGCGGGCACAGCGCGACCTACGCGGCGGCCACTGTGCTGGTGCACGGTTTCGGCCTTCCGCCGGAGCGGGCGCTTGATCTGCTGATCGAGGGCTACAACCCCCGCTGCCGGCCGCCGTGGAGCGAGAAGGAACTCCGGCACAAGGTCGAGGACGCGGCAAAGAAGGGGCACAGCAAGCCTTACGGCTGGCTGCGCGACGGGGAAAGGTCCTCCATTGCGGACGGCGTGGACCTGTCGGCGTTCATGGCCGCGCCGAAGGAGAGGGCGCCGGAGCCGTCGCCCGAAGATCCCGGTCCCATGCCCGCCGAGCTCCTGCGCGTACCGGGGTTCGTCTCCGAGGTCATGGACCACAATCAGGAGACCGCGCCGTACCCCAACCAGGTGATGGCCTTCTGCGGCGCCCTGGTGCTCCAGGCGGTGCTCGCCGGCCGCAAGGTGCGCGACGCGGGCGACAACCGCACCAATCTCTACGTCCTGGGTCTGGCCAACAGCGGCGCGGGCAAGGACTGGCCCCGGAAGGTCAACCAGCGAATCCTGGTCGAGGCGGGCTTGCCTGAGGTGATCGGCGACACATTCGCCAGCGGGGAGGGCCTTGAGGACCGGATGTTCGTCACTCCGGCGGTGCTTTTCCAGAACGACGAGATCGACGGCCTGGTGACCGCGATCAGCAAGGGCAGGGAGGTCCGCTACGAGGGTATCATGAACACGCTGCTGAAGTTCTACACTTCTGCGGCGGGTTACTATCCGATGCGCGTGAAGGCCGGCAAGGATTCCGGCGGGGTCATCGATCAGCCCTGCCTGTGCGTCTTCGGCACGGCCATCCCCAAGCACTACTACGAAGCGTTGAACGAGAAGATGCTCATCAACGGCTTCTTCGCGCGAATGCTGATCCTGGAGGCGGGGAAGCGCTCCGCGGGGCAGGAATCCAGCGTTCCGGCTTTGCCGGAGAGCATTCTCTCGACCACGCGCCACTGGGCAGACCTGAAGCCCGGCGGCGACGGCAATCTCACTCACTGGCATCCGGTGCCGAAGGTCGTTCCTCATACGGCCGAAGCCAAGCAGGCGCTTGCTGCCGTCAGGGAACACGCTGACGAGGAGTACTCGAAGGCCGAGAAGCGCGACGACGACGCCGGCATGGCAGTATGGGCCAGGGCGAATGAGAAGGCCCGGCGCCTGGCGCTGATCTACGCCTGCAGCGAGAACCACCTGGACCCGGTCATCAATGGCCAGGCCGCCGAGTGGGCCGGCAAGTTCGTTGACCACCAGACCAGGCGCATGCTCTTCATGGCATCCGAGCACGTAAGCGAGAGCGAGTTCGCTGCGCGCTGCAACGACCTGATTCGCGTGCTGCGCGAGTGGAAGAGTCGCAAGGGCGACCAGCCCATGCCTGAATGGCAACTGAACCGGAAGCTCAAGTGGAAGCCGCGCGATCACGCCGATGTGCGTGAGGCGCTGATGGCCCAGGAGCGCATCGACTACAAGCCGGTTCCCACGAAGACCAAACCCCAGAAGCTGTACTGGCTGCTGGACTGAAGAGAGGCGGCTTTCGAGTGTTGACGCGCACCATTCGATCCGAGTTCCGGGAGCCGGGTGCAATACTTGATGTACCTGAAATCTTGCAGTCAAGATTTGAAGGTGCTAAGTCACGTAAGGGCGTGGGTATGAGTATAGTAAGAGAGAATATTGATATATTGTATACCTACCCTCATTTCCTTACCTTCGTGAGGGCGCACGGGGCACCCTGCAATACTCGCGGTATTCGCAAGATTCGATCACGGCCACTCCAGGACCTCATCCGAAAGGAGAGAACGATGCACGGCAACGGGGAAGAGCAGACCTCAACGGAGCAAGCTACGGCGAACGCGAGGATGTGCTTCGATTGCCGGTTCTTCAGCACGGGGAGATTGAGCCCCCTGACCGAGAAGGATTGGGACGAGGCGCTCCCCGGTGAATGCCGTCGATATCCGCCGCAGATCGGCGACATGGTCAAGAACAAGCATGGCGATGAGGAACACTGGTTCGGCGAGTTCCCGAAGGTCATGGCCGGCGAGTGGTGCGGCGAGTTCGCTGCGCGCGGGGAGTGAAGGCCGTGGCCGGATGCAGTTCCCGTTTGGCCCGTACCGCTCTCGCGGCCATACGCGCGGAGCATGACTGCGTAGGTACTACCTTGAAAGCGCGTCGCTTAGAGGGCGTTGGAACCAGTCGCAGTCATAGACAGAGTTTCTTTCGAGAGGCCGTAATCACGCGGCTTATGTACGCATATCGCCTGACAACGCCGGATGTCGCCCGGCTGTGTGCTAACAACGCGCTGTCCGGTTACCCCTCCACATGTCCGCCGGGGGCCGCAAGCGCCCCCCAACTTGCTTTCACGGGACCTGGCCGCCCTGCTCCGAGGGCCGGCGGGGCTCGGCGCTACATGTGTACCGCCGAGGCCTCCTGCCGGGAGGCGGGGGCATGAGCGAGCGCCGCTGGAAATACGACGAGGTGATCCTCCTGGGCGTGTACTTCGCCGCCTGGGAGATGCCTTCACGGCGCTGCCGGCACCGCGCGCCGGGTATGCGCATCGACTTCGGCGGCTGGCTGGGCGGGAAGGCCACCCACGCCGAGTCGGCCTGCATGTCGCGGAACCTGACTTCGCTTGAGGACCGCGGCCTGGCGCTGCGCCTGCCGGGGCGGCGGGTGGTCTTGACGCTCAGGGGGCTGAGACTGGCCGAGAAGCTGGCTGCCGGTACGCCTCCGGTGGGGGGAGCGGCGTGAGCGCCCTGAACGCCGCACGTGGCGAGTCGGCCGCAACGCCCAGGCTCGGGCGGTTCGTCGCACACCGCGCAACACGGCGCAACCGTGGGCCTCACGTGGCGGCTGAGGCGGGTACGGAAGGGAGTTGGCAGAGAGGCGGGCGCAGTGACGACCGAACCCCGGCCGGAGCCGGGGCCGGTACATGGGTAGACCTCGGGGCGTTACTTCTTGAGCGTGAACAGGCCTCGGCCGGCCTTCTTGAAGCGGGCGGCCGAACCCTTGGTCTTCATCTCGCGGAGGATGGCCGAGTAGATGGTCGCCGCGGGCGTCTTGCCCCCGGTCTTCCAGTAGCCCCTGGCCAGGGCGCGCTCGACCATCGTCCTGGTGTTGAGCGGCTTGCCGGCCTCGGCCAGCACCTTGGCCGCCGCAGTCAGGCCGGACATCTTCTTGGGCTTCGGCGTTTCCTTCTTCGGGGGTTGCGCCTTCGCGGCCGGCTTCTTCGATGCCCTCTTCTTGCTCCCCTTTTTCTTGGTCTGCTTCTTCTTGGTAGCCATGTTGCTTCTCCCTTCGAGTCAGCCCTGCTTGAATCCGGCAAGCAGGAAGTCAATGCGATGCCGGGGCTGGTCCAACCGCTGGGCCAGCACCCGAGCCTCGCTCTGGTTGAGGAGGGGCATGTCGAGGGCGTAGTTGTCGAGGTCGCCGTCTTCGGCGTTGATGACCGCGCAGCCGCCGTTCGAGTCGAGGACAAGGACGTACTCGGTTCCGTTCTCCAAGGGGCCGCCGCCGATCAGCGGCTTGGCGCCGTCGGGCCAAGCCTCGGCGCCTGCAAAGGCGCTCCAGTCGTTCTTGGTGAATTCTCTCATGTCCATCGCCTACTCCTTTCCGGCCCCGCGGGCCTTGGCGATCAGGGGCTCGACCTCTTTGGCGTCGGCGTTCATCAGGAAGGCCAAGACGTCCGTGAGCTGCCCCTGTACGTAGCTGAGATCCCCGGGGTAGCCCCAGTTCTTCGGGTCCCTCGCGGCTTCCTTGCGGTGCGCAGTCAGCTTGCCCTTGATGAGCTTCAGCAGGGCTGCGATGTCCTTCTGGTGCTCGGCGTACTTCTTCGCGGCGGTCATCGGTCAACCTCCGAAGGCGCTGAGCTTGTAGCCGCGCTTCTTGGCCTCGGCCCTGACCAGCCGGCGCGTCTCGGCGTTGGCCAGCCGATAGCCGTAGGTCTTGCGGAGCTGCTGGTAGGTCATGCGCCCGCGGGCCTTGCGAAGGATCTCGTTCAGCTTGCGGGTCGCCCGGCGTTCCAGGTCTCTGAGCTGCATGTTCCTCATTGCCTGCCTCCTCCATGCGCGTGTAGTATTCGCGTCACACACATGAATGCCACGTTTCCGCAAGGAAAGCAAGTCGTTTCCCGGAAAACGTGGGCGAATCCAGCGCTTTCGCATGTGGCCGCATTACGCCGCATGCGGCGCCAGGCGCTACATGTGTACCCGTCCGCCGAAGCGCGGCCGACCGCCTGGCGGGGGCGGCGCCCGCTGTGGGGGCGGGAAAGAGAGGAGGAAGGCGGCATGTTGACCCGGGACCAGGACAAACCCAGGCGCGGCCTGGAGTGCCCGCGCTGCGGGTGCCGGCATTTTCGGGTGGTGTACACCCGGCCGGCCTTCGGCGGCTCGATACGTCGCCGCCGCGAGTGCCGGCACTGCGGCAAGCGGCTGACGACATACGAGAAGGCCTCGTGAGCGGCGCGGGGTCTACATACGGAACCAGCGGAAGGAGAAGCGGGATGGGAAACACGACAGTGAGGACCGGTGTCAGGGGCGGAGGCGGCGTGGCGCGAAGGCGCGTCAAGGCCGAGGTGCTGGAGGCGGCCACCTGTCTGACCGCGGGCCTCGACGAGGATCGGCTGGCCGGCGGCTACGGCGCGGAGGTCATGGACCTGGCCCGGCCGATGCGCGGGATCGGCCTGAGGCAGCTGTGCGCCGAGTGCGCGCGACTGGAGGGCAAGGCGGTCCCCCGGGCCTTCGGGAACGGGACGGAAACGGTCCGGGCGGCTTTCAGCACGGTGAGCCTGCCGGGCATCATTGAGAACGTGATGCACAAGACCATGCTGGCCGCTTACCAGGCGGCGGAAATCGCCGCCCTGAAGGTCTGCGCGGTGGGCTCGGTGCCGGACTTCAAGGAGCTGAGCCGTTACAGGCTCCTGGGCACCGGCCGCTTCGAGAAGGCCGGGCCTGACGGGGAACTCAAGCACGGCAGGTTCAGCGAGCAGAAGTACTCCAACCGGGCCGACACCTACGGCCAGGTGGTCACGCTGACTCGCCAGGACGTGATCAACGACGACCTGGGGGCGTTCCTTGAGGTGCCGCGGCAGATGGGGGGCGGTGCGGCCGAGCTGGTGGACGAGCTCTTCTTTGCGCTGCTCTTCTCCAACCCCGGCAACTTCTTCAGCGCGGCCAACGGCAACTACCTGGTCGGCGCCGACACCGCCTTCGGGCCGGACAGCCTGACCGTGGCCAAGACGGTCTTCCGCAAGCAGACCGCGGGACCCAGCGGGAAAGACCAGCGGCCGGTCAACATCCGGCCGGAGATACTGCTGGTCCCGGTGGAGATCGAGACCGACGCCGAGGTCCTGCTGGGTTCGGCGCAGTTGATGATGGACGGCATGGGCACGAAGACCAAGCTGCCCGCCGACAACCCCCATCGCGGCAAGTACCGGCTGGTTTCGACGCCGCACCTGTCGGACGACGCCTACGCCGGTTCCAGTTCAAAGGCCTGGTATCTCTTCGCCAGCCCCCTGGCGCTGCCGGCTTTCGAGGTGGTGTTCCTCGCGGGGAAAAGGGAACCCACCGTGGAGCAGGTTCCGGTGCCGGCAAACGTCCTGGGGCTTTCCTTCCGCGGTTATCTGGATGTGGGCGTCCGCGAGCAGGACCACCGCGGGGCGGTGAAGGTCAAGGGGGAAGCGTGAGCCGAGGGCGCCTTCCCGCGGCCCGGTCGCCGGAGGATTCCGGCGACCGGTTAGCCGAGGTGGCCGACATCCTGGCCATGGGCTTCATCCGCCTAACACTCCGCGGGATACGCAAACGGAGACGCGACGGAGAGAGCCAGAAAGGACTTGAACTTCCGGGCGGCGCAGTGACTCATGGTGTGGGACCGGAGAATACACGGGAGGCATCATGAGCACATCGGTAGCCAGGCAAGTGGCGGGACTGGAGAAGCTGGACCTGAAGGCGCTGCGGGGCAGGTGGAAGGAACTCTTCGGCACCGAGCCCCCTCGTTACTCCGGCAAGTTCCTCCGCAAGCGCCTGGCCTACCGACTCCAGGAGCTGGCTTTCGGGGGGCTGTCCGAGACCGCCCACGTACGCATGCGGCAGATCCTGGCCGAGGGCGGTTTCGATGAAGATGGACGACCCGCCGGCAGGAAGGTGAAGAAGCTGAAGAACATGCCGGTCGCGGGCACACGGCTGGTACGCGAGTGGCAGGGCCAGCGCCACGAGGCGACCGTGGTCGGGGGCGGCTTCGAGTTCGAGGGCCGCAGGTACAAGTCCCTGAGCGCCATTGCCCGGGCCATTACTGGAACGCGCTGGAACGGCCCGGCCTTCTTCGGGTTGCGCAAGTGATGAGCAAGCGAACGGCACAGAGCCCCCAGCCCGCCAAGCTGGTGCGCTGCGGCATCTATACGCGCAAGAGCACCGAGGAGGGTCTGGAGCAGGACTTCAACAGCCTGGACGCCCAGCGCGAAGCTGCCGAGGCGTATGTCGCCAGTCAGACCCACGAAGGCTGGGTCGCGCTGCCCAAGCGCTACGACGACGGCGGCTACTCGGGCGGGAACATGGCGCGCCCCGCGCTGGACGAACTCCTGGCCGACGTAGAGTTGGGAGTCATCGACTGTGTAGTGGTCTACAAGGTCGACCGGCTGTCCCGGTCATTGCTCGACTTCACCCGCATCATCGAGACCTTCGACCGCGCCGGGGCGTCGTTCGTGTCGGTGACCCAGCATTTCAACACCACGACCTCAATGGGCCGGCTGACTCTCAACATCCTGCTCTCGTTTGCGCAATTTGAGCGGGAGATCATCGGCGAGCGCATCCGCGACAAGATCGCCGCCTCCAAGAAGAAAGGCAAGCACACCGGCGGCATGCCGGTCCTGGGCTACGGCATCGACCGGGAGAAGCTCAGGCTGGTAGTTAACGCCAAGGAGGCCAAGCTTGTCCGGCACATATTCCGGCGCTTCCTGCAACTGGGCTCGGCTACCAGGCTGGCCAAGGAGCTGAATGACCAGGGGCACAGGACGAAAACCTGGACCACGGTGAAGGGCAAACGCCGGCCCGGCGTCCCCTGGAACAAGGCGCACCTCTACCGTCTCTTCAACAACTGCAAGTACATCGGCCTGGTTGAGCACAAGGGCGAGCACTACCCCGGCGAACACGAGGCCATAGTGCCCAAGAAGCTCTGGGACCAGGTCCACAAGGTCCTGGCCGAGAATCACCGCTCGCGGGCCAACCGCAGCCGGGCCGAGACACCGGCCTTGCTCAAGGGCCTGATCCGCTGCGGGCACTGCGGCGGGGGCATGGGCATAACGTTCACCAAGCAGCGCGGCAGGCTCTACCGCTACTACCTCTGCGTCCAGGCCTCCAAGAAGGGCTACGACTCCTGCCCGGTGAAGACCGTGGCCGCCGGCGAGATCGAAAAGACCGTGCTCGACCAACTCAGAGTCATGTTCCGCTCGCCAGAAATGGTCATCAAGACCTTCCGCGCCGCACAGCACAAGGAAACCGAGGAGCTTGACCGCCTTCAGCGCCGCAAGCTGGAACTCGAAAAGGAAGGCTGCCGGTCGCCGGAGGGCAAGAAGGAACTCCAGGAACTGAATATGCTGCTACATGGCCTCGGGCACCATCCGGTCACCGAACTCGACGTAATCCGCGCTCTCGATGAGCTTGATCCGGTCTGGGACGAACTCTTCCCCGCCGAGCAGGCCCGCATCGCAGCGCTCCTGGTCGAAAGCGTAACCGTGAACCCTGACGGCCTCGAAATCCGCATCAAGGCCGGTGGCCTGCGGTCACTCGCCACAGAGCTGGCGGAAGACGCGAAAGGGGACGCCGCCGGATGAAGCCGCACGTCGAAGCCAACAGCGATACTATCATCATCCGCGTGTCCATGCGCTTCAAGCGGCGCGCCGGGCGCAAGGAGATTGTCTCCGCCGATGGGCTGGACGGCACAGTCTCCGCCGCCCCGCAGGAAGCGCTCTCCGTGGCCGTTGCCCGGGCATTCCGCTGGCGCGAGCTAATGGAAAGCGGGAAGTTCCCCTCGATGAGCGCGATGGCTGAGTACCTGGGCTATGACCGGCGATACGTCGGCAGGGCGTTGGAACTGACGCTGCTGGCGCCAGACATTGTCGAAGCCATTCTGACGGGCAGGGAGCCATCGGGGTTATCGCTGGAGAAGCTAAATGCGAGCTCGATTCCGGTGATGTGGAGAGTACAGCGGAAGGAATGGGGCTTCAAGGCGCCGGTTTCCTAAGCCGGAGCGGACCACTTCGCCCGTCACTCCGACTCACTCACCCAACGCGTTGATTCCCAGCCTTATCCGGTTGATACCGGGCCGTTGAGCCGCCTTGCCCCGGTGCCCTGCTTCAGTCTTTCAGGCTCCTGAAGGCTCAGGAAGGCTCTCTGAGGCGCCCCAGGAACGCCCCGTGGAGCGCCCCCGCTGATTTCGGAGGATAACGCGTCTGGTGAACCTCGGCTGACGCTACGAATGTTCTCAAAATAGGTCTGTTGTTTCTCCTCCTTGATCTTGCCCATTAGATAGTGGTTGTGACCATGTCCGTCTTGGCAGCCAGCGAGCCAAAACGGCGCAGGGCTTTCCTTGCGGCCCATGACTTTCCAGCGGTGGTACAGCACGTACACCCCTGGATAAGGAGGCGAAGTCACCAGTAGACGCGCCTTAGGCAGCCCACTGGGGGCATACTCGCTGAGACTCGAAGCGGAGCAGCTGAGAATGTGAGCGCCCACAGACCTAGGAGGCAATCCTCGTTTGCCTCTGGCGACCGCCCGGCGGAACTCCCTGGCGCCTGTAGACATCGCATCAACTGCCTGAATGAATCGCGTGCGGAATTTACTGGCGGAGGGAATCTTGCTCCTGCAGTCAAGGGCCCACTGACCTACATTGAGCAGCGCACAACGGGCGAAATGCTGTAGACGCTTGTGTCGCATCTCGGCAACGTGCTGTAAACTAAGTTGAAGTAGCTTCCTTATTGCCCATGTCTTCCTGCCGCTGATGTTTCGGTGGTAGCCATTCTCGACCCATTCTGTCGGACGGGCACTGGCATTGTGGAGATTCAGGCCGCTGCAAACCGATTCTGCCCAACTCTGGACCGCCGCGAGATCCGAATCAGACATGACGGTGGTCTTTACTCTTGACACAAACACGGCGAGTTCGCTTATATCCCCACCAATTACGCGTCGGCCCTGCGCTAGACCTTCCACGAGCGTAGTCCCTCCGCCCATGAAGGGGTCAACGATCACATCCCCAGGCCGCGTGAAGGCTTCAATTGCAGCTCGGGGAAACAGAGGGGAGAAACGCGCCGGGTATCTGTAAAAGGTATGAGTGTACCCTGCAACGGGCTGGTCCGTGCGAATTGCCTTCAGAAGCCCTGCCGCCTTCTTATCATTTTTCACCATCGGTAGAGGCCTCCCTCGGTAGGGCACCCCCTAAGATGATATTCAGACACCATCGTATTCTTCTTCGGCCCACCGGCCTGAAAACTGGAGAGCCTGCACGACCTCTCGGCTCAGCCGCCACCGGAAGTTAATACCCATCCTATTCGGCTCCGTTGCGGGTCAGTGCGCTGATGAGGCACGCCAAGCCCAAGCCGATCACCACACCGGCTCCGAGAGCTCCGGCACGGTCAACATCTACTTCTTGTTGAGCATATCCACACCTGTCGCATACAAAGAACTCACGGCCCCTCTCTGACCTGTCCTTGTGCAACCTCGACTTGCAGACGGGGCAATTCTTGGGGTTAAGTACTTCGACGGGTAGTGCAGCCAACCCCTTACGCGACAAGCGGAGCTGACCTTCGTGCACATTATCGTAGACCCACTTCGGGACCTTGATCGAGTGGTACTCCTCCATCGGCCCTTCCCTTCCGAAAAAGCAGGATACGTGTGGTAGAAGTCGGTGTCAAGAAGAATATTCTACTTCTCTCCCTCCACTCCAGCTCTTCTTCTGTCATGCTGCAGTAGCCATCCAGGCCACCACGATCAGGCCTGCCGTGGCACTTGACCTACCTCCCCTGTATCTGTAGAGTATCCCGTTAGCACATGCGGAGTGGTTCCACATGGCCGGTTACTGACAAAGGGGGAGTTATGGGGAAAGCGAATGACAAGAAGGTGGTTAGAGATACGCGCGATCTTCTCGTGGTGGCCTTCGGCAACCTGCTTCAGTCAGAGCGCGAACGCAAGTTCACGTACAAGACGAAACCTGGGCCGAAACGGCGTAAGACTTTCTGCAACAAGTTCGGCTTCAAGCAAGCGACCATTGCCGGGATCGAGACGGGAAGGATGCTTCGCCTCAAGTTCGCTCGCATGCGCTCGTATTTGGCAGCTGTCCGTGGCAAGGACGACAAGAGGCTCCTGGTTTCGTTGCAGAAGGTCTACGACGGGCTCAAGGAACTTGACAAGGTCCTCAAGCGACTGTAGCTGCAAGTCGGTTCAGGTTGGAGGGCGGCCAATAACCCTTGAACCCTACCATCCTTCCGGATATGCTTAAGGGTAGCCGGCACGGAGTGCGCCCGTAGCTCAGCGGATAGAGCGGCGGTTTCCTAAACCGTAGGCCACAGATCCGAACCCAGTTTCGACCCCAGTCTCTTTCTCTACTCCTCGCGGGAGTCGAAACCGGCGGATTTCACTAGGTCGCAACCCCCTCTGTTTCAGCGCCCTTCAAAGTGGGACGGATTCCACAAAGTCCCAACTATTTGGAGAAAGAGAGAGGAATCTAGCCGATCTTGGGGCAAAATCTAGCTCTTGTGGCGCTATCCCGTCCCACTTTTCTCAACTCGGTCCACTACTTCACATCGCCCACAAGCCTACGGCACAATAGGATATGCGGCCATCTCGCCAAATAGTCCGGTGGCTGCTCCAATAGCGGAGATAGTTTTCGAAACCAGAGAAGTGGTGGAGGCGGGGGGAATCGAACCCCCGTCCCAGAGCGCTTCAGTCGAGGCGTCTACGCGCGTATCCGGCCGTTGAGTCTCGCCCCTACGCCGCCGACCGGCGGGCTTCATCGGGGCCAGCCCGGTTTGGTCTCGCGCGCGTACTCCCCGGGCACGGGATACCGCACGCCAGCCCGCTTTTCGTCGCTCCTTCCGCTCCGGCGGGCGCGAGGCGGGGGAACGGGTTGCCTATTTAGGCAGCCAGGGCCAACTCAGTGTTGGCAGCTTATTGATGTGCCAGGTTTTTTACGAGGCCTCCCGGCAACCTCGGCGCGCAACCCCGACCTCCGACACCCGGTCGAAACCAGTTCGCCCCCAGCTCGGACGTCTCGGTGCTGCTCCTCTACTAGATATTATACCGCCCGGGGGCCCCCGAGTCAACGGCCCGCTAGAGACCGCGGGCCGAGATCTGCGCCCAGAAGATTAGCGCGATGACCACCAGCAAGATGATGATCAGGACCATAATCCCCACCGCGGCCCGCATCCACAGGTTCTGGCGCTTGAGGCGGTCCATCTCCGTCTCGGTGCGGTCGCGCCGGGAGCGCTCTATCCGGTACACGCGCAGGATGGTGCTGCGTCCCGCGTCCAAACGCGGCGAGCGCGGGTCCTGGCCGAGCTTGACCAGCTCCATGTCCTCGAAGAGCTCGTCGAGGTTCTGGTAGCGGTCGTCGGGGTTCTTGGCCATCATGCGCTCGAGCACCGCGCAGACCGCGTCGGGGACATCCGGGTTGATCTCCCGGGGAGAGGGCAGTTCCGCGCGGATATGCTTGCGCATCACCGTCGAGCCGGTGCCCTCGAAGGGCGGGGAGCCCACCAGCATGTGGTACAGGGTGCAGCCCAGGCTGTAGACGTCCGAGCGCCAGTCGATCTCCTCGGTGCCCATGGCCTGCTCGGGCGAGATGTAGTCGGGGGTGCCCAGCACCTCGCCGTCGGGAGCCAGCAGCGCGTCGAACTTGCTTTTCACGAAACCGAAGTCGCCCAGCTTGGCGATGCCCGACTTGGTGAGCATGATGTTGCCGGGCTTGATGTCCCGGTGAACGATGTCGAAGCGCAGCATGTAGGCGATGGCCCGCAGCACCTGCAGGGCGATGTTCAGGGAGCGGTCCAGGTCCATGGCCCCGTCGCGGTCCACCACGTCCTCGACGGTGTCCCCATCGATGAACTCCATCGAGAAGAAGAGGATGTCCCCCTGGCGGCCCACGTCGAAGACCTGGATAAGATTCTGGTGGCTGAGACGCCCGGCCAACCGGGCCTCCAGCAGGAAGCGCTTCTTGAACTCCTCGTCCTTGAGCCACTTCTTGTGCAGCACCTTGAGGGCAACCAGCCGGCCCATGGATATCTGCCGGGCCCTGTAGACGGTACCCAGCCCGCCCTCGCCGAGGGTGCCGAGAATCTCGCAGCCGCCGATCCTCTGGGGCTCGGCCTTGTTCTCGTCGCGGGCCAGCCGCTCCAGCGCGGTGTTCAGCGCCCGGCCCGCCTCGGGGGTCATGTATCCCTTCTCTATAATGATCTGCTCCAGCGGCCGGCGCGGCTTACCGGCGGCCACCTCCTGGGCCAGGAACTCGCGGCATTCCTCGACCTGGGTCTCGGTGAGCAGGCCGTTCTCGATGGCCAGTTGAGGAAAGCTCTTTGGCGGCATGGCGCCCTCAAGACTCAGGCGGGGAACACCCCGCACCCGAAGTACTTATACATGCAGGCACCCCGGCGGTCAATACCCTGCCAAATGGCCGACGCGCATCCTTTACGAAGAAGCTCTCCTCGCCCGGCGTCGCAGGCCCGGACAATCCGCCCGCGCGAGTCGATCAAGAGCGATGCGGACATACTCCGATATCGTCATGCAGCACACAAGCTTGGACTGCTAGAGCATTTTAGCATTGAGTAACTCCGTAGCCGGAGTTTTGTAACCAGCC
>CBDUSI010000057.1:0-27972 GCA_965370045.1 uncultured bacterium
GGGGGGGGCAGAAAGCGAGTATAATGAAATCGTGCGGCGAACTCCGCCGGATTGGCGGTGTAACCTTAACAGTGGAGAGAATAACAACGATGCGCAAATCCAATAGGTGCCTGATCACAGCCCTTCTGGCCCTGACCGCCCTGGTGGTCATGACCGGGACGGCCAAGGCACCTATCAACCCGAACTTCACCGTGCTGCACTTGGTCGAGCAGTCCCAGACAATCCTGGTGCTCAAGCTCAGCAAGGCCGACGCCAAGCGGCGCATACACGCCGAGGTGGTGGAGGTGCTCAAGGGCAAGAAGCCCGCCACGGGCAAGGTGATCATCGATCTGAGCACGGCCAGCCAGAAAGCCTGGGCCGATATGGTCGAGAAGATCGCCGCGACGCGCGGCGACGCCCCCGTGCCCTTCTTCGTCGGCCAGTACGTGGAGGAGGACCAGGTTGCCGAGGGCGAGGACATGGACGAGGCGATCAAGAACGCCCCGAAGATCGCCCGACTGCAGATCGACCGCGTCTGGGTGGAGCTGGACCGCGACAAGAGCGGTGTCTGGAACATGAGCACCGTGGACGCCAAGATGAATGGCGCCTGGGACGGTGGCTCGGACATGCTCATCAAGGCCGTCAGGTACATCAAGCCCCGCCCCGACGACGCCATGATGCCGGTGGAGGTGGGCTGCAAATGGGCGCAGACCAAGAGACTCGGCAAGGCGACCGGCAGGGTCGGCGCGGCGCTGGCGGTGGACCTCGACGGCAAGGGCGTCTTCGCGCTGTTCGTGGCCGCCGAGGGCGGCGACCGGCTGTACCAGTGGGACGCGGACAAGGCGGACTTCGAGGCGGCGCGGCTGGCCTCCAAGTCGCGCCAGGCGGTCTGGGCCGACTTCAACGGCGACGGCCGCGCGGACCTGGTCTCCTGGGACGGCGCGGCGTTGAGCCTCTGGTTCCAGGGCGCCGACCGGACCTTCACCGCCGAAAAGCTCGCCGTCAAGATCACCGGCGACTGCCTGGGACTGGCCGTCGTGGACGCCGGAGTCGAGGGCCGGCCGGGCATCCTGGTCAGCACCACCGGGGCCCCCCTGCTGCTCACGCCTGGCAAGGACGGCGCTTTCAACGCCAAGAAACTGCCCACCGGCTCGGCGTCGCTGGCCAAGCTGGGCCTGGCCAGCGCGTGCCTGGCCGCGGACTTCGACGGCGACGGCCTCTATGACGTCCTCCAGCCCTTCGAGAAGGGCGGCCTGCTCTACAAGGGCACCGGCTTCGCCGGCTTCGCCGCCTTCTCCCCGGCGAAGCCGGTGACGGTGTCCACCGGCAAGGGCCGCGCGGCGACCTGCATCGGCGACTACGACATGGACGGCCTCCTCGACGTGTTCATGACCGGCAAGAGCTCACTCAGCCTGTGGAGCAACCGCGGCAAGCTCCAGTTCGTCGAGGTCTTCGGGCTCAGCGGCGAGATGTGTTACACCGCGAGGCTCGGCGGGGTCTCGACCCAGACCTGCGACATCAACAACGACGGCCTTCAGGACATCGCCATCTTCTACGGCAAGGACGTCCCCGAGCCCCAGCCGGTGCACATCTACTTCAACCGCGGCTACCGCAGCTTCGGCAAGGCCCTCAGCCTGGTCTGGATGAACCAGGGATTCAAGACCGATACCGAGGATGGCCAGCAGGCCGGGGTGGTGGCCGACCTCAACGGCGACGGCGCGCAGGACCTGGCGGCGATCCTGTTGGACGGGACGATCATGGTCTACCTCCGCGAGTCCAACAAGGACGACCCGCCGCTGCACGTGCGCGCGGTGCTGCCGGCCGGCTCGCCGTACTCCGGGCCGGTCACCGTGACCGCCTGGAACACCCGGCGCTGCCTGGGCGCCTGGAACGTGGCCACGGGCTCCACCGGGGCCAGCTTCGGGCAGGACTCGCCCGGCGAGATCACCCTGAAGTGGACCTTCCCGGGTGGAAAGCAGCAGGCCGCGGTGATCGAACTCGTCGAAGGCCGCGTCACCCTGGCGCTGGGCAGGGACAACGGCGACGCCAGCTCCACGACCCCGGGGACGGCGCCCGGCAAGGGCATCGAGGTCGCCCCGGAGGACCCGGCCAAGCCCAAGAAAACGTCTGCTGCCGTCGTGCCCTGGGGCTGGGGCTGGGTCTGCGCGGCCGCGGCGCTGCTGGTGGTAATCGTCCTGGTCCTGCTCTGCAAGAAGCGCGGCAAGAAGGACTAGGCCGCTTCGCAACATATGAGGATACGCCCGCCGGAGGGCGGGGTCAAGGGGGAAGGCTGGAGTGTGGGGCTATTGTTCCTCGTCCAGTGGAAGAGCTTTCAGCAGTTCTTCCCGTTTGCCGGCTTCAAGAAGGAGATAAGCCGCGTTCCGAACTGAGCGGTCCTCCATCCCGAACTCTTCCTTCACTTTGTTGAGGGCGGTTTCCCATTCGCTCCGATTCGTGGGCGAATGCGGGTCATCAACGAAGCAAACGTTGAGCAACCAGGCAGGAACCTTGGCCTTTTCCACGAAGAAGTACAGGTGCGCGAGACGATTGGCCGATTGATACAGCGGCCCCGTCCAGTCAGCGCCCGCCGATACGCCGAGCCAGTTCTTGGTTTCTTGGAGCGCCGCGTGTATCTTTTGGCGCGAGCGCGGTGACGTGGCCTTCATTCCGCCGCCGTAGATTTCGCCGGGGTAGCTTTTGGCTTCCACCAGGAGAACGCCGTTCGGAGAGTCGGATTGTGAAGTCTCGACCACCGCAAGGGCATCCCAACAGGGTCCGCCCTTCGGCCAGAACTCCCGAAGCTCTCTCGCAAGCCCTTCCTGACCGACCCTGCGCAGGAACGCGGCATCCTGATACTCCGCGAATCCGTCCTCCGTGACCGGCGAAACCCAACGCAGCGTCGGACGCAACTCGGCGAGTGTCGGGAGTTCCTGCCGGACTTTCTCGTTCAGCCGGTCCCGCTGGCAATTGACCCATATCTGGATTTGCAGTTGGCTTCCCGCATATGCCCCTCCGAGTTTGTCAGTCCTTGCTCTGCCCTGCCGGCCGCTTGCCACCTTCGCACGGACCGCCTCAAGCAGGGCTCTTATGTACCCCATAGTTTGCTCATCAGGCGCGTGCCCGAAGTGACGGAAGCGGCGTTGTTCGAAGAACAGGCACGTGCGGAGTTCGGCCAATGAGTCGGGGAGTTTCCCCGCGTCGCGGTACGTCGCACACGCGCAGTTGGCAATCTCGGCGCACTGGTCAGAGCGGTCCCATTGCCGGTATCCGTCGAAGGTAAGCGCGAATCTCTCGATGATGCTCCATTCGCTGTTGGCGGACGGGACCATGTCTGCCGTGAGGTCGTTGTCATGTACGGATTCTCTGCGTCCCAGGGCCATAACACCCATTTCCCTCCACGAGAAAGCGCCCGGTAAGTCCGCACTTTCCGGCCCCGAGGCGCCCTGGCCGGGCAGCGCTCAGGGCAGCGGGCAGATCCCGGTGGCCTTGTAGTCCAGCCGGACCTTGATCACGCACCGGTTATTGGTGTCGGCGATGTAGACCGCGGAGTCGGAGACCGCGACGTTCGCGCCCCAGTTCATGGGCACGCCCTTCAGTGGCCGCTTGCTGCCCGGTCCGCCGTTGTCCACGTTGCCGTAGCGCCCGAAGGCCGCCATCAAGTTGCCCGCGCCGTCCACCACCTCGACCCGGCGCACCGGCGCGTTGGGGATGAACAGCCGCCCGTAGCGGTCGAGGCCGAAGCGCCCGGCGAAGCAGAAGCACCAGTGCCCGCCCTTGCCGTAGACCGGCGACGCGTAGGGGCGGATCCAGACGGAGTCCTCGACCACGTGGCCCTTCCGGCAGAGCACCCGCTTGCTCCCGGCCGGGGCGGGTTTCTCTTTATCGCTGTGGTAAATGGCCCCGCCGGTGGGCGGGAACTTGACGATGCTGCCGAAGAGCCCGCGGATGCCCAGGTACCCGCGCTCGGTCTCCAGGACCTTCACGAAGCCGGGCGGCGCCGGCGGGCTCTTGGCGGGAAGGACGTCGTCCATGACGTAGATGTTGCCGTAGCGGTCCACCCGCGCGCTGCAGGCGGTGTTGGTCAACGCCCTGATCAGGCAGGCCTTCTTGATCTTGCCGTCCGGACCGACGACGCTCAGGCGCCCGCGGGCCTCCTTGGTGCGCGTGCTGCCCCAGAAGTGCTGCACGTACATGTCGCCGTTGGGCGCCACGTCGAACCCGCTCACGCCTTCGCGGTCCCGGAACCCCCAGTGCTTGCCCTTGGGGTCGGGCATGTCCGGAAGCTGCTCGCTCTTCTCGGCCCCGCCCTCGAATCTGGCGGGCTTGCCCTCGGAGGTCCAGCGCTTCATGTAGCAGCCGCGCACGTGAAGGCTCTCGTAGCCGTAGAGGTAGCCGTCGTAGCCCACGCGCAGGTCGGCGGCGTTCACCTTGCCGAAGCTCAGGGGCTTGCCGGTCTTGCCGTCGAAGGCGAACCACTTGGGCCGCTTGAAGGCGCTGTGGAAGGCGCTTACGTAAACGCGCTCGGTGGCCGGGTCGACCGCCACGTGCTCCACGCTGGCCGGCATCCCGGGGTACTTGCCGGCGAAGGCCACGTGCTCGGGCGCGCCGAGCGCGCCCGCCGGGTCCTTGTCAACGATGCGCCAGAGCCCGTTGCCGCTCCCGCCCCGACTGCCCGAGACGCCGTCGCTGAAGTAGAGGATGGGCTGCTCGGCCTCCCAGTCCAGGGCCAGGGTCGTGGGCGGGCGCCCGCGGCGAGTCGTCTTGTATTCGCCGAGGAGCTTGGGCTGCTTCCAGCTCTTGAGCTTGGCGAGGGCCTTGAAGCGCCACATCCGGCGGCCCTTCTTCTCGAAGTACTCGCCGGTCAGCACGTAGATGGTGCCCCGCTTGCGGTCGACGGCCAGGAACCGCGGGGAGCTGACCTTCGCCGCCCCGAGGAACTTGCCCGCCGGCGAGAAGACCGCGATGCGGTCGTTGCCGGAGTCCGAGACCAGGACGTTGCCCTTGCCGTCGGTGGCCACGCCGGTGGGCCAGCGCAGGTGGGTCTCGTCGTTCCCGGCCGCCTTGGGGTCGCCGATGAAGGGCTGGGCCGCGTCGTCGGTGCCGAGCTTGTAGCGGTAGACCGCGTGCCGGCCCTTCTTCTCGTCGTTGCCCTTGCCCGGCTTGGTCAGGCCGGCGATATAGGCCCACTTGCCGTCGGCGGAGACGGCGATCTGGGTGTTGCCCGAGCCGAAGGCGGTCTTCTTGGGCTTGTCCTTGATGACGATGCCGTTGACGTCGAAAGGCTCCGGCGTGGCCCCGTCGGCGGTGCGCAGGCGCAGGAGCCGCCAGGAGCGGTACTGGTGAGTGAGCAGCAGCTCGCCGCCGGGGGTCGCGGCCATTACTTGTTGTTGCGGTCGGCCGCAGAGTCCCGGATAGGGAATGCGGTTCGGCCCGTGGTAGACTTTGGGAACCCACCGTCCATCGGGACGCTTGGTGGGGTTGATGCCCTTGATCCGGTCGTAAGCCAGGTCTCCGGGATAGGGCATCACCGTGCGCAGGTACTTCATGTCGCGTGAGTAGACAGTGATGTCCAGGCTGGGCTTCCAGCGCTCCACCCAGACGCCGCCGGCGTTCATCACGAAGAGCTCGCCCTTCGCCCCCACCGCCAGGCCCAGGACGCTGCTGAAGGCCAACGGCTCGTAGCCGATGATCCGCTCGAACCTCGGGATCATCCCGGCACGGACCCGGACGCTGTACTTGCCGGCGGGGACCGGCTTGCCGCAGTCGTCCGTGCGGTCCCAGTAGAGCGTCTGGGCGAGGCCGCCCGCCTTGAAGGGCTTCGGAGCCTTGGGGCCCAGCAGGCCGCCGCCCAGGTGCTTCACGACGACGCCCTTCCCGTTCACGATGCCCACGGCCACGTCCACGGGAGCGGAGAGCTCGAAGGTGATCTTGACCCGCTTGCCCTCGGCGACCGCCTTGGGCTGGGCCGAGAAGGTGATCTTTGCCCCGGCCGGCTTCTCGCCCGCGCCACTGACGCCGGCAGCCACCGCCAACACGGCCGCCAGCAACCCGGACTGCCAACAAGACGATCTGCGCATCGCGTCTCCCCCTCCCGGACCCGCCGGCTTACTTTATCTTCTTCCGACCTATTCCGCTCGTGATTCTCTCCATCCTGGGTCCGCGTTCAAGGTGGTTCCGGTGTTCGCCGCACACACGGGGACAGGAGAAGGTTCTTGAACGGGAGGGTTCAGGGGATTCTTAACGAGCTGAAGAACCGTGGCGTGCGCGACATGCTGATCTGCTGCGTGGACGGGGTGACCGGATTTCCTGACGCCATTGGCGTGAAACTCAGGACCGACCGTTTACACAGTTTACCTGACAGAACCAAGAAGAAAGGCGCTTTCGCAATCGCACCTCATTGCCAACCTGACACTCCCAAATGACCATTACGGACCATCCGTCGGCCCGGAGCCTCTTTTGGGAACGCGCATCCCGCCTCTTGTTTCTGGCGATTTTTTCAACCCAATATGCCGTGTTGCTCTTGGGGGTTCTGTCACCGCGTTTGCAGGCATGTCCGTGCCAAAAACAGCCATGAACAAAGATGATCTTCTTCCGTGACGCAAAAACCAAGTCGGGCTTCCCTGGCAGGTCATCGCGGTGCAGGCGGAACCGATACCCCATTCTGTGAACAAGGCTTCTAACAGATATTTCGGGCACAGTGTCTTTGGATTTGACACGGCTCATAATTACGCTGCGTTTTCTCGCAGAAAACGTATCGACCACCTATTTGCTGACCTCAATCTTCAAGCTGGGGTCCGTTTCGCACTCGTCAACAATGGCGTTGTACTGTTTGACCAACTCTTCGGCAGTGGCGCGCCTTCCTTCCCTGCCGAACTTCCCGATTTCATAAAGGTTGCCAGCAAGAAACTGCTCCGCTTCAAAAATGTCAATCCGACCATCACATCCTTCGCGCTCGGTCAACCCATCAGCGACCAAGGCGCCCTTTTGAAGAGTGATCAGGATTGGCTTCAAACCGGCCTCTATATTTCGGACACACTTGCGAATTACGGCTTCACCCGGCGACGTGGTGATATGGATCGCCACATCTTCGATAAGATAATCCGCGTCGCGTCCGGATGATTCATCTGCGACCGATGCTCCATGGTGCTCAACCTCCGGGCCCATTAACAGAACAAGTTTCGCGCCGACAAGGTGCTGGAGAACGGTTCCAGCAAAAGTCGCCCCCGGGGATTCTGCTTGTCGCTTTTGGACCTGTTCGAGAACATCACGGAACGCCGCTCGCATTGATTTTGAAGCGTCAAAACGGAACTTGAGCGGCTTCGCGGCAAAATAATCCCGAACACGATCAACCCACCACGCCTCAACACCTGCAAGATCAATCTCACCACCCGCATTCTGATCGTTCAGGAAATCGGCGTACTTCCGCATATTTCCAACGCTACCGCGACTGGTTCGACCGCCTTCTTCAGCAAGAACACGCTGAATACCGTGGCCCGAAAGAACATTCTGAACTGCGGCCTTCCCCAGCCCAAGAACCTGCCCGCCTCCTTCGGTGAGAAGTTCGTCCGGATTGAGCGGCAAGCCTTTATCTACAGCATGACGGGTCACCACAAGAGCAACGCACAAAGCCCCTTTGCCACCAAAGCGGCATCCTTCTGCAAAAGCCGCGAGTTGAGAATTCAGGTCGCCGGTCATGCGAAAAGCACATCCTTCCTATACACCAACTCAGCAAGCGGCAGGAGCAACTTATCTCCAAGATGACGAACAACAGGAACGGCCACAGCGTCCCCTAAAGCCCGGTAGCCATCATTATACGAGCCGGGCAACTTGTACCCGTCGGGCAGCCCCATCAGTTTGGCCGCTTCATTGACCGTGATGAGTCTCGCATTGAAGCCCTTGCCGTTTCGAATCACCAGAAATTGCCGGCTGCTGCCACCTTCGGGCGTTCGCAAACAACCCGCGATCCCATCAAACCTGAGTTCCAGAACCTGATTTCCCTTCCGCGTTCTCCTGTAACCTGGAAACACGCGGTGTCCGTTGCTGGATAGAGACTTCATCTTCATGCGGTGATTGGCTGGGATAAGGCTTAGTGTCTTTTCCGCTTTTGCCGTGGTGAAACACGGCGCGTCGAAATCTATCAGCTCTTCAAGGCTAAGTTTTTGGCAACGCGGTTTGGGCAACTTCCACCACACCCAGTCATGCAAGCCATCGGCAACTTGCTGAATGGATTTGGGGTGGCACCATTGGGGCCCATCAACGCAATAGTCGTTTCGTGAGATCGAGCTTTCTATTCCAATCACAAATACTCTTGGTCGAGAATGGGGAACCCAGAGGCGCGCATCTAGAATCATTGCCCCGACGGAATAGCCGCGCTGAACGAGCGCCTTGTGCAGTTGCCGATAATGCTTCCCCTGAGATGCGGAAACCAAGCCCGCAACATTCTCGGCAATCACAAGAGGCGGCCTTTGTGGCATCTCATCCATGACGCGAAGCCAATGCCAAACCAGACCGCTTCTCGCACTGTCAATTCCTTCCATATTTCCTGCAAGCGAAAGGTCTTGGCAGGGAAAACTTGCCCAAGACAGCGTTGCAGACGGAAGGCACCTTCCTGTTACCTCTTCGATTGGACCGAGGTGGAATTGCCGCCCAGCGTGATTCGCACGAAAGACGGCCGCTTTCTTCTCGCAGATGTCATTCGCCCAGGCTGCTGAAAAGGAAGACGAGAGAGCCTCAGTTACCAGCCCTGAACCCGCGAAGAAATCGAGAAAGGAAGGCTTTCTTGTGGAAGCCTTGGGATCTCGCCCCGCTCCGTATGAGGTCCCAGCCTCGGATACTACGATTCCATCAACAGACTCTGAAATGAGGCGAGCAACGTACTCTTGGATGGTCGCATCCCTCACGGCGCACTTCACCCGAAGCCGTTGATGAACGTCTTCTGGCAGGGAAATGTGGACTTTTCGATCCTTTGGTTTTGTGACAGTCATTCCAGTCCAGTCAATGTTAAGCGTCCAAGTCAAATTGTACCGGAGGTACTTCTCCTGTCAACAAGTTTCCAGAGCAATCGGTCCCCTCCCCGGAGTCAACCCCAAACCGGGAATTCTGTTTTCCGGATATCTCAACCAGCGGTGTCCGCCCTAAACCCCGCTTTTCTACGCATATAAACAACTCTACCCCAGCCGCTTGCATTTTCTCTCTATTATTCTGCATTATCTTCTTGACATTCTGGTGTCGTCGGTGTATAATATAGCAGTTGTCAGTGGTTCGTGGCCAGTGGCCAGTTATCGAGGGAGAGGATTCCGTGATAAAGGACACCGCCAGCCGGGAGCTTCCCTTCCCCCGGGAAGTCCTGATCGACGCCGCGCGGCTCAAGGCGCGGGGCGCGGAGTGGGAGGCTATCGCCAGGAGTGTTGACGCCGTCGTCGGCGACCTGGTTACGTTCAGCATTGACCACCCCGAGGTCTGGGGCCCGCTGTACCAGCGCGCCGAGAAGCTGCGCCTCGCCGAAGCAGAAGGCGAGACCATCAAGGGCCTGTGCATGCTGCTCAAGGGCGACGACGAAACGGCAGCCGAGAACGCCGCCCGCGAACTCCTGATCCATCGCCGCCACGTCGAGCGAAGACGTTATCAACCACCAAGACACAAAGACACCAAGAACCTCAAGGGCTCCAACGCGGCGGAAGCTGCTCGCGAAGCCAGCGCGCTTTCCCGCGACCCGGGCTCCAACTTGGTGCCTTGGTGTCTTGGTGGTGAAAAGGAAGCGCCGGAAGAGCTAGTGCGTCGGATTACCTACGCCGCCAACCGCGTGGCGCACGGGGACGATTACCACAGGATCGCGCGGGAAACGGGCCAGAGCGAGGTTGACGTAACGCGCTGGGCTTTCATCTACGCCAAAGCCTGGGACAAGGCATATCCGACGGCACGGCGCTCGGCAGCACAGGCCGGCGCGGCGCTGGCGATTAACAGGCTGCTGGTCTTCGTAACCAGCCCGGACCTGAAACAGGCCGCCCGCGCGGGACGAACGCTCTTGGTACATCGGCGGCACATGCACTGGCCGAGAGCGATTCAACCACCAAGACACCAAGACACGAAGAAGCTTGAGGGCTTGAACGCGGCGGAAGACGCTCGCGAAGGCTGCGCGCCCTCCCGCGACCCGAGGCCCAACTTGGTGCCTTTGTGTCTTGGTGGTGAGAGAGGTTGGTCCCCCCGCGACGGGCCCGGCTGAGAAGCGGGCTTTCGCCGCGCAAGGGTAAAGCTATAATGCCCCACGTGAAAGAGAACCAGGCCGCCGAGCCGGAGAGCGCGCCGGGCTTCGGCAAGCGCATCAAGGGATTCCTGCTGCCCGACGGGCTGCGCCCGCCGGGGTGGAGCGGGTTCCGGGGCCGCTGGATCGCGCTCTTCGTGTTATCCGCCGGGTGGCTGGCCGCGTTGAAGATCGGCGCGCTTTGGCCCGAGGACGAACTGGCGAGTCATCTCTGCTACGCCGCCGCGGGAGTGCTGCTGCTCGCCCTGGGAATCGGCGTCTACGGCCCGCGGCGCCTGGCCGGCGAGTTCTGGCCCATTGACGGGAAACTCTTCGGTTACCACGTGGTCGTCGTGACCGTGCTGGTGGCCCTGGTGGGCATCGCCTTCGAGCGGCTGGGCACGGCCCGGCCGGCCCCCGAACCACCCGCGCTGGAAGATACCTCTCGGGCCCTGATATGCGCGCGGCTGCTGGCCGTGGGGCTGCTCCGCCCGGCCGCCGAGGAGTTCGCCCTGCGCCTGGTCTGTTTCGGAGGCCTGAGGCTGAAGCTCAAGTTCCTGCCGGCCGCGGTGGTTTCCTCGGCGCTCTTCGGCCTGCTGCACTGGCCGGACCCGGCAAGGATGGCCGCCGCGGCCCTCGCGGGGCTGCTCTTCTGCTGGGTCTACGAGCGCACCCGCTCGATAGCCGCGCCGGTGCTGGTCCACGTGCTGAACAATCTGTTAGGGATATGAGGCGGTGAGATTGCCCTTGCGCGCGCGCCCGGCGGCGGCTAACCTCACTGGCGGCGCGGCCCGGTGGGATGTGGCGCGCCAAGGCGAATAGCGAAAGGAGAGGTCATGAGTCCTGAAGGCGGTCCCGAGCAACAGAAGAAGGGTGGCAGCGGGCTCAAGTGGCTGGCCATCGGCTGCGTGGTGGTTCTGCTGGTGGGCGGCGGCTGCGTCGTGGGTGGGTATCTCCTGCTCAGGGGCCTGGGCAGCGAGCTTTACAAGGACTCGGTGACCAAGCTCCAGAAGCACACCGTGGTGATCGAGAAACTCGGTGAGCCCCTGGAGTTCGGCTCCCTTACCAGCGCCAACATCAAGAACAACGAGGGCTCGGTGACTTTCCCGGTCAAAGGCCCCAAGGGCGAGGGGACGGTTACGGTCACCGGCACCAAGACCGGCGGCAAGTGGAAGATCGACGGCATAGTCGTCACCATCACGAAGACCGGCGAGGTGATCAAAGTCTCCGGCGCCGAGGCGCCCGCGGTGCCGGTGCCTCCCAACGGCAAGAAGCCCTGAACGCCGGTTACAGTGAAGACTTCCCGGGTGCGGGGTTCCTTCCCCGCGCCCGGATTCTTTTGACGGGAGTAATACGGCTTGGACGATGGGCAGTCACGCAGGACCGCCCGCACAAGAAAACCCGGCCGCGGGGAAAGTCCCCACGACCGGGCCGCTGTGTGGCTGGCTGAAGTGCTGCCGGACTAGCCGGCGGTGATGGCGTCGACCGGGCACTCGTCAACGCAGGCACCGCAGTCGGTGCAGGTCTCGGCGTCGATTACCGCGACGTCACCCACCTTGATTGCGTCCACCGGGCAAACGTCCACACACGCCCCGCACGCGGTGCATTCTTCGGCATTGACCTTGGCTGGCATCTGTTTCCTCCTAGTTCGCTGAAAAACCCAGTTACCCGGACCCGCCTCCGGACGACCGGGATTCTATGCCTGGCTCCGGAGGCTGTCAAGCAAGGGCCGGGCCAAGCGGTCCACTCGAACTTGACAACCGCGCCCGGCCCGTTAGAATTCCCCGCGATCGCCCGCAGGATGGCGAAGAGCGAGTCGAGACACCGGAGGAGAAATGGCCCAGGACAGGATCCGCATCCGCATGGAGGCCTACGACCACAAGCTGCTGGACATCAGCGCGCAGACCATCGTGGAGGCGGCCAAGCGCACCGGGGCCAAGGTCCACGGGCCGATCCCGCTGCCCACCAAGATCGAGCGCTACACCGTGCTGCGCAGCCCGCTGGCCGACAAGAAGAGCCGCGAGCAGTTCGAGATCCGCACCCACAAGCGCCTGGTGGAGATCGCCGACCCCAACGCCAAGACCGTCGGCGCGCTGGGCAAGCTGACCGTCCCGGTCGGCGTGGACATCCGCATCAAGGCCTGACGCCCCACACTCCCGAAGATTGGCCGACAGCCCCTTGCGCCCCGCGCGGAGCGGTGCTATATTGTCGCAGTGAATCGCCGAAAGGTCTTCGGCGGGAGAAGGGAGGCCTGGTATGTGTGGCAAGTGCGGATGCGGCGGCAAGAAGAAGAAAACCGCCAAGAAGAAGGCAGTCAAGAAGAAGGTCGCCAAGAAGAAGTAGCGGCGGCCCGGGAAGCGAGTGAGCGGTCTCGTCCCGGAAGCGGGATGGGGCCGCGCCGTTAGTGCGGTTGAAGTAATCGGAGGGATGGGATGAATCGATCCGCTGAATCCGCGCCGCTCACCGAGGAGCAGATCCGGGAGAAGCTGGTCGCCGGGCTGGAGCCCGAGAGGCTCGCTGGCAAGCGGATACTGGCGGTGATCCCCGACTCGACGCGCACCGCGCCGATGCCCCAGTTCTACCGGCTGCTCTGCGAACTGGTCGGGCTACGGGCCGCCAAGCTCGACTTCCTGGTGGCTCTGGGCACGCACCCGCCGATGAGCGAGGAGGCCATCACCAAACTGGTCGGCGCCGCTCCCGGGGAGCGCGGGGAGCACCCGGTCCACAACCACCTCTGGAAGGACCCCGCCGAGCTGATAGACCTGGGAGTCATCCCCGCCGCGGAGGTCGGGGAGATCTCCGGCGGGCTCATGAATCTGGACGTGCCGGTTACCGTCAACCGGCGGGTGAACGAGTACGACCAGCTGATCCTGGTCGGGCCAGTCTTTCCGCACGAAGTAGTGGGCTTCTCCGGCGGCAACAAGTACCTCTTCCCGGGCATCGCCGGGCAGAAGATAATCGACATGTTCCACTGGCTGGGCGCGCTGATGACCAACGTGGCCATCATCGGCAACGCCGAGACCCCGGTCAGGCAAATAGTGGAGCGCGCCGCGGGGATGGTGAAAACCCCCAAGCTGGCCTGCTGCATGGTGGTGGACCATGGAGAGCTGGTCGGCCTGCACGTCGACGAGCCCTACGCGGCCTGGAAGGCGGCCGCCGCCCAGAGCGACGAGCTGCACATCGTCTACCACGACCATCCCTACGAGAGCGTGCTCTCCCGCGCGCCGGAGATGTACGACGACATCTGGACCGCGGGAAAGTGCATGTACAAGCTGGAGCCGGTGGTCGCCGACGGCGGCGAGTTGATCATCTACGCCCCGCACGTCACCGAGATCAGCTACACTCACGGCCAGGTGCTCGACGAGATCGGTTACCACTGCCGGGACTACTTCGCCAAGCAGTGGGAGGAGTTCAAGAAGTATCCCTGGGGGGTCGTCGCCCACTCCACGCACGTCAAGGGCGCGGGGACGTTTGAGGGCGGTGTCGAGCTTCCCCGCGTTAACGTTACCCTGGCCACCGGCATTCCCGAGGAGCGCTGCCGCAAGGTGAACCTGGGTTACCGCGATCCGGCGTCCATAAACCCCGCCGATTGGCAGGATAAGGAAGACCAGGGCCGGCTTTACGTCCCCAAGGCCGGGGAGACCCTCTGCCGGCTGAAGTGACGTAAGGAGCCTTCCGGGGTTTTTATCGAATGCAGGAGAGCCGCGCATGTCTATAATATTGGTTAATTCGGCGCGCGCGCCGAGGAGGTCGAAATGAAACGGATTTCGCACTTCGCCATTGCCGCGGCCCTGGCCGCGCTGTGCTCCGGGACGGCCCTGGCCGACACCATCTACCTCAAGAACGGACAGAAGTTCGAGGGCAAGGTGGTGGTCAAGGGCGACCAGGTCATCCTGCTCCTGGAGTCGGGCACCAAGCTGCCCTTCCCCAAGGACCGCGTGGACCGCATCGAGCGGGGCCCGGCGCCCTGGGAGCTCTACGCGGTGAAGGCCAAGAAGCTCAAGTCCGGCGACGCCGCCGGGCACCTGAAGCTGGCCAAGTGGTGCGGCGGGAAGAAGCTCTACAAGCGCAAGAAGAAGCACCTCGCCGCGGTCGTCAAGCTCGACCCCGATAACGCCGAGGCCCACAAGCTGCTCGGCCACGAGCGGTACGGCGGGAAGTGGCTGACCCGCGAGGGGGCCCTCAAGGCCAAGGGCTGGGTGCAGGTCGAGGGCCGCTGGCTGAACCCCGAGGAGTACGCCCTCTATCGGGCCAAGAAGGGCGCCAAGGACACCGCCGAGAAGGAGCTCAGGCGCCTCCGGCAGCTCGCCGACCGGGACCCCAAGAAGGCCGGGGCCGCCCGCAAGTTCTACCTGGACCGCGGGCGCAAGTCGATCCAGAACCTCATCTGGGGGGCCATGAACCTCAAGGACTCCAGCGCCCGGCTGGCGGCCATCAAGCTGCTCAACCAGCTTCGCCCCAGCAAGAAGGCCCACTCCCTGTGGCTCACCCAGGCCGCGCTCAAGGAGTCCAACACCGCCTGCGTCAAGGCGCTCTGCGCCGGCATCAAGAAGCGCGACGACGCGCCGGCCATGACCTACCTGGTGCTGATGGCCGCGTCCAAGAACACCTACCGGGCCAAGGCGGCCTACTGCCTGCGGCTGATAAACGAGAGGCGCTGCTACAAGGCGCTGATCGGCTGCGTCGCCCGCCAGCCCAAGAACACCCTGCCGGGCCAGGCGGGCATGAGCCTGAACCAGATGGGCAACATGGCCGGCGGCGCCACGGGCCTCCGCCGCGGGGGCATGTCCGTCAAGGGCGGCGAGGTGGTCGCGGCGGCCAGCTCCCTGGAGTACATCTCCGGCAAGGACTACAAGAACGACGTGGGCAAGTGGCTCAAGTGGCTGGACTCTCTGGACAGAGCACCGGGCGGCGCGGTGGTGGCGCCCAGGAAGTGAGAATCGCTATGCGCAGACTCGTCCTGTTGTTGACGGCGCCCTGCCTGCTGCTCCCGGCCGCGGCACGCTCCGGCGAGAAGAAGACCAAGCCCCCCGCCAAGAAGCCCGGGGAGGTCCGCGCCGGGCTGCAGGCCATGGGCCGGCTGCCCTTCATCACTCCCAAGGAGGCCCGCCGGGAGTTCGCCCGGGTCACGGTCGCCGGCGGCAAGGGCAGCCTGCCGATCGCCGGGCTGGGGGTCAAGTTCGAGCGCGGGCGGATGGCCGTGGTCGCCGCCGATGGCAAGAACAAGGCCCCGCTGGCCGTGGGCGTTCCCCTCAAGGGCTTCAGCCAGGCGATAGCCGCCGAGGTGTCGCACGGGGACGGCTCCAAGGGACAGGTGGCCGTGTCCTTCGCGCGGACCGGCAAGGCCGGGGAGTACTTCGCCCGCAACACGGTGGTGGCCATCGCCCAGTACGGGGATAGCACCGTCACGGTGGTGGACGACAACTGCAACGGTCGCTACAACGACGCTGGCGAGGACGCGGTGATGGTCGGCCGCGGGACGCTGGCCGCCCCGCTGGGCTCGTTGGTCCTGATCGGGGGGGTGCCCCACAGCTTCCAGGTGTCCGAGAGCGGCAAGTCGATGACCTTCACCCCGGTGAAGGGCTCCAAGCTGGGTTTCGCGAAGGTCTCCCGGAAATACGGCCACCTCCTGCTGATCGGCGCGGTGCTCAAGGGGCCGGGCGGGGCTTTCCACGTGATCGGCGACCGCCGGCCCACGCTGCTTCCGGTCGGCAGCTACTCGCTGGCCTTCGCCTCGCTGGGCAACCCGGCGGCCGGCCAGTTCGCCATCCTGGAGGGCGGGGGCGCCAACGTCAAGGTGACCGCGGACAGGAAGATCGGGCTGCTCAAGTTCGGCCGTCCCAAGCTGGCGGTGAAGGCCAGCTACGACGCCAGGAACAAGCGCGTGCGCATAGAGGGTCCCAAGGCCGACGACATCAGCTGCCTGGCGGGCAAGCTCAAGCTCTTCTACGTGCCGGGAGCCCCCAGAGTGAACATCATCCGGATAGGCCGCACGGCTGAGCACAAGCAGGCCCGCAACATCAAGATGTCGATGAGCGGCAAGGTGGCCGCGCCCCGGGGCCTGAACCTGGGCCTCAGGAAGTACAACCTGGACAAGGGCAAGAAGTACCGCTTCGAAGTGCGCTGGCCCAACGGAGTGATCGACGAGGCCACCGGCTCGGTCACCCTGAAGATTCCCCGTTCGAGCGCAGCAGCCAAGAAGAAGTGAACTGCCGCAAGGGGGCGGCGCCCCGGAAGTAACCGCTCCGCCCGCGAGAGGGGGTCCGCGTCTCCGGGAATAGCGCGAAGGGAGAACCGGCACCGGCAGTGGCAGAGAGCTTCACTCCTCAGGAGCTTCAGGCGGCGGCCGGCCCCCACCTCGGCGGGGCCGAGTTGGCCTTCGAGCCCATCACCACCGGCAAGTTCAACACCTCCTATTACGTCTCGGGCCGGCCCGGCGAATTCGTTGTGCGCATCGCCCCGCCCGACGATGCCGGTTTCATCTTCTACGAACGGGGCATGATGGCCCAGGAGCCGGAGGTCCACCAGCTGGTCCGCGAGGAGACCGCGGTTCCCGTCGCCGAGGTGCTGGCCCACGACACCGGACGGAAGGCGCTGCCCCGCGACTTCATCCTGATGCGCCGGCTACCCGGCGGGGCGCTGAGCGACGCCGCGGTCACCCAGCGCTCGCTCGGCGACGTATACCGCCAGGTGGGCCGGGCCCTGGCCCAGGTGCACAACATCACCCGGGACCGCTACGGCTACCTCGGCGCCCACCGGGTCATGGAGCCGCAGGCCTCCTGGCGCGCGGCCTTCGAGGTGATGTGGAACAAGCTGGTCGACGACATCGAGAGCTGCGGGGGCTACTCGCGCGAGGAGGGCGCCCTGGTGCGCCGCGCCCTCGAGGAGAACCTGGACCTCTTCGACTACTCCGGACGGGCCCGCCTGCTGCACATGGACATATGGGCCCAGAACGTCCTGATCGACGGGGAGGGCCGCCTGACCGGCCTGGTGGACTTCGACCGGGCCCTGTGGGGAGACCCGGAGATCGAGTTCGCGGTGCTCGACTACTGCGGCGTCTCGGTGCCCGGCTTCTGGGAGGGCTACGGCCGGGAGCGACCCGCCGGGCCGCGCTCCGCGGCGCGCCAGCTCTTCTATTACCTTTACGAGGTGCAGAAGTACATCGTCATCGAGCGCCTGCGCCGCAACAACCCCGAGCGGGCCGAGAGCTACAAGCGCCAGAGCTTCACGCTGCTGGTCCGCGCGCTGCGCGCGGGCTGAAAGAAACGGGCCGGGCTCCGACGCCCGGCCCGCAATCGGCGAATAGAAAGGCGCGGGGTTACTTGCCGCGCATGGCCTTGAGGCGCGCCGCGGCCAGCTTGCCCCACTTGCTCCCGGGGTAGCCGCTGCGCAGCGTCTTGTACATGGTGTCGGCGCGCTTCATCCACTTGGGGCCCTCGCCGGCCCGCTCCAGCTTCTCGCTCCAGAAGCCCACGTAGTAGAGGGCGCGCTGCTCGGCCCAGGGGCTGCCCTTGTACTGGACCACCGGGCGGAGCATATCCAGGATGCCGTCCAGGACCTTCTCGCGCTTGTCCTTGCTGGCGCTCAGCTCCTTGGGGGTAAGGCTCAGCATGGGGCGCAGCATGACCTCGCCCCGCACCTGGTGGGCCACCGCCGCGGCCTCCTCGGGCACCTCTCCCTTGATGCTGATGATCTTCCGGGCGGCCTCGCCGGCCTGCCCCCAGTTCTTGGCCTCCATCGCGCAGCGGGCCAGCCCGGCCAGGGCCCGGGCGCGAATCTTGGGGGTCGGCTTGGGCTTGCGGCTCTCGACCACCTTTCTGTAGGCCTCGCCGGCCTCCGGGAAGCGGCCGCGCCACTCGGAAATCTGCGCGCGGTAGAGCTTGGCCGTCAGCACGTTGTCGCCGCCCAGGGCCGCCAGGCTGGCCAGCGTGGCGGAGGCCTTGTCCCAGTCTTTGAGCTTGGTGTAGCCGTCGACCATGCCCTTGATGCACTCGTTCATGAAGCGGGTCTTGCCCCCGGGAATGGAGTCCTTGAGCTGGCTCCAGGCCTGCACGGCCTTCTTGAGGTTGCTGGTCTTGCCGAGCTTCTCGTGGCACTGGGCCAGGTAGCGGAGCGCGTACTGCTTGGCCCACCTGTTGACGCTCTTGTCGGCGACGGCCTGTTCGAAGCGGACCATGGCGAATTCGTACCGCTCCTGCTTGAAGAGGGACTCGCCCGCGGTGTAGTGCATCTTCTTGAGGCACTCGTACTTGACCGAGCGCACGTCCTTGCGGGCGAACTCCATGTTGCCGGTCATGCCGGCCTTGCTCACCCGGATGCGGATACCGACGATGTCGTCCCTGGTGATGTTCCCCTTGAAAATGTTCTTGGCCCTGCCCTGGACCACCTCGACCTCGTCGGCCGCCCGGGCGAGACCGACCGCCAGGAACAGGAAGAGTACGCCGGTCAGGATGATGCTACGCTTCATGGGAAACCTCCTGCGCTGCGCGGGCCCGTGGGCGGCGCCCGCTCTGACCACTAAGGGTACGCCCTGGAGCGGGGCATGTCAAGAGCACCGCTCCCCCTCGATTCTCCCGAATTAACGCTCCCTCGGGGCCGTCGGTTCACTAATGGCCTGGATTTGTGCGCTGGCCCGCCGGTGGTCCGGGGCGGAAACCTGGACTTTTCAAAGGCTTGCCGGTGTATTAAGATATGAGGCCGCTTCTGGCCGCCGTCCTTGGGAGGGACCATCGATGCTCCGTAAGCCTCACGTTTTGAAGCTCCTGGCCGCCGGGCTGCTGTTTGGCGCCCTCTGGTCCCCGGCGGCCCGGGCCTGCGACATCAAGATTCACGAGGCCGCCTACAAGCAGTGGCCCCGCGAGTTCTACTTGCTTTACATGGTCTACGACGGCAAGCACAAGCTCAGCGCCGGCCAGGAGAAGCTGGCCAAGGTCCTTCGCAAGAAGCACTTCAAGGACGTCAACGCCGACGTCATCAGGCTCAACCGCGACGGCTCCATGCTCCGCGAGGACCGCGAGTTCCTCTCGGCCCAGGGCTGCGGGGGCTGGCCCCAGCTGGTGATCCTCGACAAGACCGACAAGCAGCTGGCCCGGGCCTCCGGCAAGCTCGGTAAGCGGGAACTGCGCTACCTTTCGGAACGCGCCGGAGAGCTGCCACCGGGGGCGCGCGTGGTGATTCTGTACAGGAAGTCCGACGCCAAGTCCAAGAAGACCGCCGACTCGGTCACCGCCGAGAAGCTCGCCAAGGCGGACATGAAGGTGGTCAATGTCCTGCACCTGGATGCCGAGAATAAGGCCAACCGCAAGCTCGCCGAGCGCTTCAAGCCCCCGGCGCTGCCGACCATGTTCCTGGTCTCGCCGCGGGGGACGCTGCTGGGCGCCTATCCGGGGAACGTCAGGGAGCGGACGCTGCTCAAATCCTTCGACTCGCCCGGCCGGCGGAGGCTCACCAAGGCGCTGGACAAGGCGGCCATGACCTTCGTGCTGGTCCGCGGTAAGAACCGCAAGGTCAACGCCGCGCTGCGCGCCAAGTTCAAGAAGCCCATGGCCAAGGCCCAGAAGCTCTTCGAGATCAAGCTGGAGCTGGTGGAGGTCAACGGGGTCCACAGGAACGAGCAGATCTTCGTCAAGAACCTGGGGGTCAAGAAGCTGCCCGCGGTCGTGCCCGTCTTCGGCAAGGGCAAGCACCTGGAGCCCATGCCCGACAAGTTCAAGGACGACGACATCCTGGACCGCGCGCAGTTTATGATCCGGAACTGCACCTGCGTGCTGAACCCCTCGGCGCTCGGCGAGGACCTGCTCCTCAAGTGGAATGGCATCGACGACAAGGTAGGAGAGGAATAGCCGTCCCGGAACGGCGTCCCGCGCGTAGTCACCAGAGGAACGACGCCGCCGCGGGCCGGAGGACAACTGGACAGTGAGCATCTTCAGCCTGATTCTCAAGGAGATAAGCCGGCGCAAGGCGGGATTCGCCCTGGTCTGCGGCGCGGTGGCCCTGGCCGCCGCCGGGGTGGTATTCGCGGTGACAGTAAATCGCGCCTACGAGGACGCCACCCGCCGTAACACCCTGCTCACCGGGCCCAACCTCCTGGTCCTGCCCCAGCAGGCCGACGCGGTGGCCTTCTGGCGCGGGGAGTCCGGGACCCTGGAGATGGACGAGGGGCTGGTCAAGAAGCTGGCGGCCAGCAATGTCTCCGCCGACCACTACGTCGGCAAGCTGCAGATGCGCACCAAGATCAACGGCAAGGAGATACTGCTCACCGGGGTGATGCGCGAGATCGGCGCGGTGGGCAAGAAGAAGAAGAAACCCATGGGCTGGGACGTGCTCCCGGACGAGTGCTACCTGGGCTGGTACGCCGCCAAGCGCCTGGGCGACGCCGCCAGGGTGGACGCGACGCTCAACATAATGGGCCGCAAGTTCCGCGTCGCCCGGCTGCTGGAGAGCACCTCCTTCGTCGAGGACGAGCGCGTCTTCGTCAACCTCAAGGACGCCCAGGAAATGCTCGGCAAGTCCGGCAGGATACACGCCATGGACGCCATAGGCTGCCTCTGCCCCATCGACGAGTTCGGGAAGCACTACCTGTCGGACATCGAGAGGGCCATTGAGAAGTCTCTCAACGAAGGCTCCGGCGCCGCCGTGGAGGCCTACACCTGCCGCAGCATGGCCGAGGTGCGGGTCAACACGCGGATAGGCGGAAAGATCGTGGGGATAATGACCGCCTCGGGGCTGATGGTCATGGCCGTCCTGGTCATGCTCTTCTACATGCTGGGCGACGTGCGCGCGCGCCGCGAGGAGTTGGGCATGTTCCTGGCGGTGGGCTTCGGGCCCGGCAAGCTGGTAGCCATGTTCCTGACCAAGCTGGTGCTGGTGGCGCTGGTCGGTGCCGTCCTGGGCTTCGCGGTCGGCTCGGCGGGGGCCAAGTACATCGACCCGGGCTACTACGCCAAGGTGAACATCAAGCCGCGGATACTCTGGGACACGGCCGTCTGGGCGATCGTCGGCGCGCTGGCGGTCAGCCTGGTCGCGGGTATCATCCCGACCTTGCTGGCCGTGCGCACCGATCCCGCCGAGGTCCTGAGGAAGAACTGATGATCGAGATCGCCGGGCTTACCAAGGTGTTCGAGGCCGCCGGCGGCGACCGGGTGGCCGCGCTCAAGGACATCAACCTGAACATCGAGGCCGGCGAGTTCGTCGCCCTCACCGGGCCATCGGGCAGCGGCAAGACCACACTGCTCTTCGCCATCGCCGGGATGGTCACCCCCACCGAGGGCACCGTCAAAGTGGCCGGCCTGGAGATCAGCTCTCTCAGCGGCGCTGAGCGCGCGCGCTTCCGGGCCGAGTCGCTGGGCTTCGTCTACCAGACGTTCTGCCTGGTGCCCTACCTCACCGCGCTGGAGAACGTCTGCGTGGCGGGCATGGCCCAGGGCCGGGGCGGGGCCGAGTCCCGCCGGGACGCCCACGAGATACTGGAGCGCGTGGGCCTGGCTGACCGCGCCGACCACCTGCCCGGGGAACTTTCCGGCGGCGAGCAGCAGCGGGTCTCGCTGGCCCGTGCGCTGGCCGGCGGCCCGGCGGTGCTGCTGGCCGACGAGCCCACCGGCAACCTCGACGGGGCGCGCGCCGAGGAGATCATGGAACTCCTGGCCCAGGAGAACCGCGAGCGCGGGCAGACCATCGTGATGGCCACCCACAATATGAAGGTCGCGGAAAAGGCTACGCGGCGCTTCGCGCTCGACGACGGCCGGATGGTGGAATAACGTCTTGCGCCCCGGCGTCCGCCGGGGAAAATAGCCCCATGAACATCAAGGGCCGGGTCGTCTGGATAGTCGGCGCCTCCTCGGGGATCGGCGAGGCCCTGGCCGTTGAGATGGCGGCTGGCGGCGCGCGCCTGATCCTCTCGGCCCGCAGGCGCGAGAAGCTGGAGGCGGTCGGCGAGAAGTGCGGCGGCAAGGCCCGCGCCCTGCCGCTGGACTTGAGCGACATCGAGAGCCTGCCCGCCAGGGCCGCCGAAGCCTGGGATCTTTTTGGACATATTGACATCCTGGTCAACAACGCCGGGGTGAGCCAGCGCGCCACTGCGCTGGAGACCGCACCCGACGTCGACGAGGCCATCATGCGCGTCAACTATCTGGGGCCCGTGGCGCTGACCAAGGCGGTCCTGCCCCGGATGCTGGAACGCGGCAATGGCCAGTTGGTAATCACCAGCTCGGTGCTCGGCAAGTACGGGGTGCAGCGCCGGTCAGCATATGCGGCCAGCAAGCACGCCCTGCACGGCTTCTTCGACTCGCTGCGCTGCGAGCTCTCCGGCAGGAACATCCAGATAACCCTGGTCTGTCCCGGCTGGGTGCGGACGGACATCTCCCGGAGCGCGCTGGAGGGCGACGGCTCCGCCCACGGCGAGATGGACCCCGGCCAGGCCGGGGGTATGGACCCGGCCAGGTTCGCCAGGAAGATGCTCAAGGCCATTCGCAAGGGCAAGGCCGAGGTGGCCATCGGCGGCACGGAGGCCTGGGCGGTGCTCGCCAAGCGCTTCGTGCCGGGGATACTCAACAAGATACTTCCGAAAATAAGAGTGGTGTAAAACCGCGCACCCCGGCGCCGGGAGGAGAGCATGCGTAGGATTGCGAGATCAATAGCCTGTCTGGCGATTGCCGTTGCCTGCGGCTGCCGGCGCGGCAGCCTGGAGCCGGTCACCCTCCAGTGCGGAGAGAAGAAGGTGGCCATCGAACTATGGCAAAACGGCAAGAAGGTGCCCCGCCGTGGGGACGCCTACCGGCTCCGGCCTGCGCCATTCGTCTTCCGGCTGAGTGGCGACGTTCGCTGGGCCTCCTACTTCGCCTCGACCGACGGCCTTCTCGAGAAGAAGCTGGCCAGTCTGAAGCAGCCGCTGGTCTTCTTTTCCGGAACGAGAGCAGCCGGCGATTGCGATGCCCTTTTCGTCCACAAGCGCGAGTCCGAATCCGGCGAGGCAGAGGATCTGCATCCCGCTAACAAGCAGTACTTTCAGACCACCATATGGGGCATGAAGGCGGCCGAAGCAGAAGCCACCGCCAAGTTCCTGGGCCAGGAATTCGGCACCACCCCGCTTGTTGCCGAGTTCGGACATTTCCCGTTTCCCCACGAGAGCAGGGATGAATGTCCCCCGTTCTACCTGACGAACCTCTCCCGACTGGAAGGGGGAAGGATACAGGGGGACATGCCCATCGGTTCCATTAACGACGACCCTGTTGGACTGATCCCTCGGGTGCGACTCCTGCTCTTCATTGAGTCTCCCTTGGGCCAGGATTTCCAGCGCGTGATCTGGACCGCCGTGAGCCTCGATTTCCATCCGGCCGCATCGGCGGAGAAGCCCCCGCCCTGGCCGAAGCCCCTGTGGAGAATCCGCCGCGACAAGTTCAAGAACCGTGCCGCCAAGGAACTGCCCGCGGGGATAAGCCCTCTCCACTTCGAGGGCGACCTCCAGGATCCGAAGGCGCCGAAACTCGAAATCGCCGAGTTGGACCTGAACCAGGACGGGACCGCGGAGTTGATAACCGCTCATCCCCACGCGCGCGGCACCGGGGGCACGCCGCACATCATCTACCGGCGGCAGAACCAAGCCTACAAGGCCATCGGCCATTTGCTGGTCAGCGGCCACCTGTCCGTCCTGAAGGCAGCGGACGGATACTTTCAGATCATGTGCTGGTCGAGATGCGGCGGCATGCGCCGAACCCGGACGCTCTACAGGTTCGACGGCAAGGAGTACCGGGCGGTGCGCATCGACGACTACGAGGTCAACAGGTACGGGGGCCTCACCTATCGGCGCACACGGATGCCGAAGACGGAGAAGTAGTCTCCGCGCCCGATCGGCACTCAACTGCCTTCCGAGACCGGCCTCACCAGTTCCGCGAGTCCTGGTCCTCTTTCCCCTCATCTCCGTGCCGGGCGGTCAGCGCCTCGGCGTGGTGGGCGCGACCGGTCTCGCGCAGCCGCTTGCAGTAGACGGCCAGATCGTCGCGGGTATGGTAGGGTCCGCCCTCGGCCAGGACGGTCTCCATGGGGTCGACCGGGTCGGGACTCGTGGCCAGCTGCTCCTGCGTCCACTTCTCCAGGCGGGCCAGCCCCTCGTTGACGACTTCGGGCTTCTCGGCGGCGAGGTTCTTCGTCTGGTGGGGGTCGGCTTCGACGTCGAAGAGCATGACTTCAGGCACGTCCTTCAGCCCATCGTCGTAAGTACGCATGAGCATCCAGTCCTTCCAGCGCACGGTCCGCTGGCAGCTCCAGGCCATCATGCTCAGGACCAGCTCGTCCCGGCCGGAATCCCCGCCCTTTCTTAGCGTTTCGACGAAAGACCGGCCCTGCCAGTCGGGGTGCGGCTCCCCGCCGGCCAACTCGGTGATGGTGGGAGTCAGGTCAAGCTGATAGCGCAGCCCCGCGTCGGTGCCCGGCTCCGTCACGCCCGGCCAGTGGATGATGAGCGGCACGCGAGCCGTGCTGTGGTCCGCAAAGTGGTGGTCGCCGTAGACGTTCAGTTCGCCCTGGGCCTCGCCGTGGTCGGCGCTGACGATTATCGCGGTCTCGTCCAGCACGCCCTTCTCCTCCAAGATCTCCAGCAGCTTCCCGATGTGGTCGTCCATGTAGCGGATGCCCACGTCGTAGCCGTCGATCCACCGGCGGTAGTCATCGAGGTTCGAGATGGTCTCCGGCAGCCGCCCGAAGCGCCCGGTGTCGTTGGGGCCCCAGCCGGCCGGATCCTGGGCGCTGTGCGGGCCGTAGCTGTTGTAATGCCGCTCCACGGTCTCTTCGCTGAGCCATTGGTCATAGGCCTGGCCTTCGAAGGGGTTGCCGTACTCCATCGGCGTGCGGTAGGGCGTGTGCGGATCCCAGAAGTTGACCTGCATGAACCAGTCCTCGCGCTCGGCGTTGCCCTCCAGCCACGCGGCGGCCGGCGGGTAGATCTCGTCGGCGCGCTCCTGGCCGCTCTTCCCGGTGTTGAAGCACTCATTGAAACCGGCGTAGAACCACCACGCGCTGTGCCGCTCGGCGTAGGGGCTCACCGAGACCGTGTGGCAGCCGGCCCGGCGGAGCTCGTCCATCCAGTGCTTGCGGTTGGTCTTGAAGTTCCGCGAGCGGCCCTCCAGGCGCAGGTCGGCGGCCAGCCCCCCGTGATTGACGATCCCGCTCTGAATCCCGAAGCGCCCGGTGTGCAGCGCCGCGCGGCTGGGCAGGCAGGGCGCGTCGGAGACGTAGCAGTTATCGAAGCGCACGCCGCGCGCGGCGACCCGGTCGATGTTCGGCGAGGTGTCCCGCACGTAGCCGTAACAGCCCAGGTGATCGGCGCGCAGGGTGTCGCAGTCCAGGTACAGGATCCTCATGGCGGTCCCTTTCGGCGAGGAGTCACGCCTACGTTACTATTATGTGCGGTCGCTACTGTAGATATTACCCCGCTCGTGCGCGGGGGTCAAGGTCAATCCACGATTTTGGCTTAGCTTTCAAAAGCCAAGGCGGTTAATATAGTAAATAGCTTAGGGAAAGGAGCTGTCTCCATGCGTAAGCATCTGTTGCTGGGGCTCTTAGTGGCGCTCATCGCCATCTCGGGTGGCTGCGGCGACGACGATCCCAAGCCGCCCAAGGACGGCAAGAGCACAACCAAGCGCAATCCCGATGACGATACCGCGCCGAACATCGACAAGAACGGATGGGGCGACAAACCCCGGGTGCTTATTGAGGGCGAAACCGCCAAGTGCGTGAAGCCCTTCAAGACCGGCGAGGACGCCAAGGCCGGCGGCGGCAAGTACCTGGTCCTGCCCTCCCTGGGCTGCTCGGGCGGCACCCACGTGCACCTCGCCAAGGACCAGAAGGACCCCAAGCGCACCGCCGGCTCCGCGGAGTTGGATTTCACCGTGGCCAAGGCCGGCGATTACGTGCTCTGGATGCGCAAGTGGACCTGCTGCTCCTGCGGGGACTCCTGGAAGGTGCAGATCGACGACGGGAAGGCTTTCACGTTTGGAAACCAGGGCACCACCCACCGGCACTGGGCCTGGCTGGCCCACCAGGACAGCGACGGCAAGATCAAGCTCAAGCTCACCAAGGGCAAGCACAAGCTCAAGCTCATCAACCGGGGCGAGTCCGGCTTCCGCATAGACCAGATTCTCTTCTGGGCGGACCACAAGCACGCGCCCGCGGGGAAGGAGAAGGGCTGAGCGGACCGCTCCGCCGCGCTAAAGCGCGCTCCTTTCGCTGACGATAGATTGATGTAGGGGGGTGTTGTAGAGTGAAGGCCGAGGAGCCCGGCAAGAAGAAGGGCAAGCGCCGCGGCAAGCGTTGGCTTCTGGGCCTGGGCCTGGACGGCGCCGACGGGCACGTCCGGGTGACCAAGGGCGAGAACTTCCGCCTCTTCGGCGGCTCCGAGGATACCCACGAAGAGATGCAGGAGAAGGTAATCCACTTCAACGAGGAACTCGCCAAGCGCAAGAAGACTCTGGAGGACCTGACCAGCCCGGAGATCGAGGACATCGCCCACGAGACGGGACTGAAGGACGACGACTGACCGGCACCGCCCGGGAGTGCCGGGCGGCGTCGGAAGCAGCCAGCGAGGGGGAAAGGAGCAGCAAGTAAGATGCCAGCTTATACGCCAGCCGGAGCGCCCAAGAAGAGCGGCGCGGCACAGGTAATAGTGATCCTGGTGGTCTTGACCGCCGTGATCGTCGGCGCCTACTTCGTCTTCTTCAGGAAGGGAGACGAGAAGCCGCCGCCAAACGGGAACGGGAAGGTCACGGGGCCGAAGAACGGGGGCAAGCCCCCCGAGGCCAACGGCGCCAAGCCCCCGCCGCTGGTGGTGAACGACGACATCGACGGCGCCAGTGAGTTCCGCAAGGGCAACTACAAGACCGCCGCGGAGAAGCTCGCCGCCCACGTCAAGAAAGAGCCCAAGAACGCCCAGGCCCACTACATGCTGGGCCAGAGCTACCTGAGGCTGGGCAAGACCGCCCAGGCCGAGGCCTCCCTGGGCGAGGCCGTCAAGCTTGACCCCCGGGGGGCCGCCGGCGCCGCCGCCGCGCTCAGCCTGGGCGACTCGCTCTACGACCGCCACTACGCCAAGGTCGAGGAGCAGGACCGCACCAAGTGGGAGCGCACCCGCGAAGTCTATTCCATTGCGCTGCGCACGGTCGGCTACGGGCCGGAGCGCAAGCAGCTGGTGGGTCGCCTGAACGAACTCAACAAGTACCTGATCTGGTCACGAATGCTCACCAAGGACTCGAAGACTCACATCGTCATGCCCGGCGAGAGCGTCGAGAGGATCGGCGTGGCCTACGGCCTGCCCCGGGACTGCACCAAGAGCATCTCGCGCATAAACAATCTCAAGAAAGACCTCATCAGGCCGAACCAGAAGATCAAGGTCATCGCCAAGCTGGACATGGAAATCCTGGTCAGCAAGAAGCACTTCACGCTGACCGCCTGGCTCAACGGCTACTTCTTCGCGGAGTTCCCGGTGGGCATCGGCAAGGGCGGGGCCACGCCCGTCGGCGAATTCGTGATCAAGCTGACCAAGGGCAAGGACAAGAACCCGGACTGGACCCCGACCTTGCCGGACGGCAAGACGGTGACTCACAAGTTCGGCTCAAAGGAGAACATCCTGGGCACCCGCTGGATGGGCTTCGTGGACCAGGAGGAGATCGGGGCCACCAGCCTGGGCATCCACGGCACCTTCAAGCCCGAGACCATCGGGACCAAGAGTTCCGCGGGCTGCATCCGCATGCACAACAAGGACGTGG
>CBDUSI010000058.1:0-27966 GCA_965370045.1 uncultured bacterium
TCGCATCGCTCGGGAGCGCCTGCCGTCACGGCGCTCCATTTTTCAACGGCCTGCTAGAGCCGCTCGGCGGCCAGGCTGGCGAGGTCCGACCGCTCGCTCTTGGTCAGGACAATGTGCCCCACCAGGTGGCTTTCCTTGAGCTGCTCGGCGGCGTAGACCAGGCCGTTGGAGGCCGAGTCAAGGTACGGGTTGTCGATCTGGTAGGGGTCGCCGGTCAGGACCATCTTGGTGTCCGCGCCCGCGCGGCTGACGATGGTCTTGATCTCGTGGGGCGTGAGGTTCTGGGCCTCGTCGACCACCAGGAACTGGCCGGAGATGCTCCGGCCGCGGATGTAGGTCAGGGCTTCCAGGACCACCAGCCCGGCGTCCACCAGCTTGTCGGCGGTGGTGTCCACCACCCGCTTCTTGCCGCCCATCAGGAACTTGAGATTGTCAAAGATGGGCTGCATCCAGTGGGTGAGCTTCTCCTCCTTGGCGCCGGGCAGATACCCGATGTCCTTGCCCATGGGCATGATCGGCCGGCTGACCAGCAGCTTCTCGTAGCGGTGCTCCTTCATGGTGAGTTCCAGGCCCGCGGCCACGGCCAGCAGCGTCTTGCCGGTCCCCGCCCGGCCGACCAGGGTGACCAGCTTGATGCGGTCGTCGAGCAGCAGCTCGATGGCCATGCGCTGCTCCGCCGAGCGCGGGGAGATGTTCCACACCGTGGAGAAGTCCGAGGTGAGGCTGACCACGTGCCCGTTGCCGTGATCGTGTTTGGCCAGCGCGGTGTGCTTGGGATTGGTCTCGTCGCGCATTAACAGAAATTCGCTGGCGTTGAGCGGCTCTTCCAGGGTCAGATCCTCGATGGCCAGTTTCTTATCCTTATAGAAGTCGTCGATGAGCTGCTTGGAGCACAGCACCTCGCGCCAGCCGGAGTAGAAGCTCTCGAAATTGACTTGCTGCTTGAGGAAATCCTCGGCGGCGATGCCCAGCGCGTCGGCCTTGACCCGGGCGTTGATGTCCTTGGAAATGAAGTTCACCCGCTCACCGCGCTGGGCCAGCGCGTAGGCCACTCCCAGTATCTGGTTGTCGGTGACGCCCACGTCCAGGTCCGCGATGTGCTCCTTGATTTCCGAACGCATCACGATGCGCAGCTCGCCGCCACCCTCCAGGGGCACGCCCTCGCGCAGCGAGCCGCTGCGCCGCAGGCGGTCCAGCGTGCGGGTAACTTCGCGGGCGTTGCGGCCCAGCTCGTCGTTGCGGCTCTTGAAGCGGTCCAGCTCTTCGAGCACCTGGATGGGGATCACTACCTTGTTGTCCGCGAAGCTGGTCAGCGAGCCGTGATTGTGGAGCAGCACGTTGGTGTCCAGCACGAAGGTCTTGGGCTGAGCTGCGCTCTGCTTCTTCGCCAAGGGAAAGCCTCCTAGAGCCGTTTCTTGAGCCAGTCGCGGGTGAGCCGGATGACCTTCTTTTCCCAGTCCGGGCGGTCGTAGCTGTGGTCGGCATCCTTTATCAGCCGGAGCGTGCCCAGCTTAGGGCCGCAGGCCGCGGCCAGATCCTTCGGCTGGTGCGCGGGAACCGCCTGGTCAGCCGTGCCCTGGACCACCAGGGCCTTTACCCCGGCGGCGGCCAGCGCGTCGACCGGCCGGGGCGCCTTCTTCATGTCCGTGAAGAAGCGCCGGCCGACGAGGTGCGCGCCCAGGGGGAGCGGAAAGCGCAGCCGCCGCTTGCCGCCCTTGGTGAGCCCCACGACCCGGGCATCCCATATTTCCTGGATGTCGCTCACCGCGCTCCACAGGGCGCAGCACTTCGGCGGGCGACCCTCCGCCGCCAGCCCTGCGGTCAGCAGCGCGGCCACCGAACCGCCGTGCGAGAAACCCAGCACGCCCCGGCGCTTCGCGTCAATCCTCGCCACCGCGCCCATGAACTCCCACGCGGCCAGCGCGTCGGCCAGCCCGGTGAGCACGGACATGTCCTGAAAGCGCCCGGAACTCTCCCCCGAGCCGCGGAAGTCGATGCGCAGCGAGGCCAGCCCGGCTTGGGCAAAGGCCCGGCTGGCCTTCACGAAGAGGAAATGGGCCTCTATGCGGGTGCCGGTGAAGCCGTGGCACATGAGCGCCGCCGGCCAGCCCTTGCGCGGGCGCCGGCCGCGGGGCAGGTGCAGCGTCCCGGCCAGGAAGCCATCCTTCATGGGCACGCTGACCGGGATCTCCTCGCAGGTTTTGGGCATTCAGGATGTCCTTTCGACGATGAGCGCCGCGGCGTTGCCGGCCGGGTCGCGCGCGGCCACCAGGTAGTTTCCCGCCGGCGCGCAAGAGATCTCGGCAAGCGCCAGAAGCGCCGCCGCCGGACCGCACTCCCCGGCCTTCTCTTTCACGTCCTGGCGGGGGATTGAGGGAGCCGTCACCTCGCCAACGGGAAGGTCGCAGTAAACGCCGGCCAGCGCGCCGGTTTTCACTCCCGCTTCATCAAGCGCCAGCCGCGTCGCGCGGTCCAGCGCTCCCGCCCCCCGCGCCGAGCCCCAGCCCAGGACGCGGGCCAGGACGTCCGCGCCGCGCTGCTTCGCGGCGTCCTCGAGTTCAAGGGTCACCGCCGCCCCGGCCTCGCCGAGCGCGGTGCCGCTTGCCGCGTGGTGCCTCCTGAGCGCTTTCGAGAGCGAGTCCGAGGCGGCGATGAGCACGCCTTTGACTTCGCTGCCCGATGTTCGCTCCAGCCGGTCGCGGGCCCAGCCCAGGCCGGTTATCGCGCCGGTGGCGCCCTCCGAGAAGGTCGCGCCGGTGCCCGAAAGGCCGAATTCTATGCACACCAGGCTGGCCGGGCTGTTGGCATAGGAGTGGCTGAAGACCAGCGGCGGGGCGAACTTGGGCTTCTTGGCGACTTTGGCGAAGAACAGCTCCATGGAGTCGAGGCAGCCCCAAGCGGTGGCGTAGGCCAGGCCCCAGTCGCCGCCGCGCGAATCGCGCTCCAGGCGCCCGGCGCTTTCCAGGGCCAGCTTGGAGGCGGCCAGGGCCAGCGCCGAGCAGCGGTCCACGTAGCTGGTCACCGTGGGGATGTAGTCTTTGAGGTTGAAGCCGGTTACAGGGAATCCGCAGGCCGGGGCTTGACCGCCGCCGGGAAGCTCCAGGGGTTCGAGCTGTGAGGAACCCTGCGGGGCGACGGCTCCGGTGCCGGTGATAACTGCGCGCATGTGGCGGTGTGCTTCCTCCATCCCCCAGCGGCCCACTTTGTACCCGGCCAGTGCGCCCGTGTCAAGACTCCGCCGCTTGCGGGCGTCTTCCGGAACTGCTAACATGGCCTCCACGAGAACGGACCCGAGAACAGGAGCGCGCGATGGAACTGAAGTACGGCTGCAATCCCCACCAGGGCTACGCCAGCGTCGAAGCGCTCGCCCCCGACAGCGTCCCCGTGGAGCTGCTCAACGGCAAGCCCTCGATGATCAACTTCCTGGACGCGCTCAACGCCTGGCAACTGGTGAACGAATTGAAGAAGGCCCTGGGCCTGCCGGCGGCGACCAGCTTCAAGCACGTTTCGCCCGCCGGCGCGGCAGTGGCCGAACCCCTGGACGACGAGTTGGCCCGGATGTACGAGGTCGAGGGCGTCGGGCTGACCCCCGCGGCGACCGCTTACGTCCGCGCGCGCGGCGCCGACCCCAAGAGCTCCTTCGGCGACTTCGCGGCGCTGTCCGAGCCGGTGGACGTGGCCACCGCGGAATTCCTGAAGAACGTTGTATGCGACGGCATCATCGCGCCGGGTTACGATCCGGCCGCGCTCGACATCCTCAAGACCAAGAAGAAGGGCGGCTTCACGGTGATGAAGGCCGATCCGGGCTTCACGCCTCCCGCGCGCGAGGCGCGCGAGGTCTTCGGCATGAAGCTGGTCCAGGACCGCAACAACTTCGACATCACCCCCGCGACGCTTGAGAACGTCGTTTGCGGGAAGCTCACCGACGACGCCCGGCGGGACCTGGTGCTCGGCCAGATCGCCATCAAGTACACGCAAAGCAACTCGGTGGGCTACGCGCTGGGCGGGCAGATGATCGGCATCGGCGCGGGGCAGCAGTCCCGGGTGGACTGCACCAAGCTGGCCGGCAGCAAGGCCGACGTCTGGCACCTGCGCCGCCATCCCAAAGTAATCGGCCTCAAGTTCAAGAAGAGCGTCAAGCGCCAGGAGCGCATCAACGCGCGCATCCGCTTCATCGAGGGCGAGCTCACCTCGCAGGAACGCAGGATCTTCGACGAGCAGCTGGAGCAGTCGGCGCCCGAGCTGACTCGCGAGGAGAAGGCGCAATGGACAGCGAAGCTCGACGGGGTTTCAATGGCCTCCGACGCGTTTATTCCATTCAGAGACAACATCGACCACGCCCAGAAGCACGGCGTCAAGTTCATCTGCCACCCCGGCGGCGCGGTGCGCGACGAGGACATCAAGGCCGCCTGCGAAGAGTACGCCATCGCCATGGCCTACACCGGGGCGCGGCTGTTTCATCACTAGGGGCTGAGAGTTATGTAAATGGCCCTGGATTACCCGGATTACCGGAATACCATGTGGGCCGGAAGGGAGAGCCCTATGATCCGGACGTTGACTCTCATCGGCGGTTGGTGCTTGGTCGCCGTAAGCCTAATGGTATACCAAGGCGGTCGTCTTGATGATGCAAGGCGAATATTCCCTCGCGGCGTTAGATTCGACTTATACACCTTGATTGGACTGTTAGCGTACAACATTCCCGGGTTGGCAGCGTTGGGCTGCGGTATCTTCCTTTCCTCTCGCCGTCGGAGTGTGGGCAGTACGATACTCTGTGTCGCGGCGATTATTGCGATACTGCTAAACTCCTACCAACGCGGTGGCGGCTACATGGTCATAGTCATGTTAGGGATGTTCGCCGTAGTCGGCGCAATCTACAAGGGTATCGCGCATGGTTGTCGGCGCGCTTCCAACGGATTCAAGTGTGATGACTGCGGTAAGGATATCAACGTGCGCAATGCGGAGTACGTCGGCGATGAACGTCTATGCAGTCAGTGCGCTGGTCGGGACACGCGCGAGAAGGATGTGCCGCCTCCTAAACCGGGCAAAGTCAGAGTGATTTGTGAGGCGTGCAGCACACCGCTTAACGTACCGGACAAAATGCTGGGAAAGACTGCCGTGTGCCCCAAGTGTGGTGACAAGACCCTGCTGACCCCAGACGAGGATGATGCGCCGGGTGGGCCTGCGGATACCGAGGGGCAGGACAGACAAGGGGAGATTATATGATGGTTCGGCGCGAGAAATACCTCTGGACTGCGCTGGGATTGAGCATGACGGGCAATCTCCTGGCGGCAGTGGTTTTGCTGGCACAAGCGCTGAGCGGGCCGCCGGCGCCGGAGTATGAGTATTTGAAGGTAAATCGATCTTGGTACAAGCACGTGCTATCCTTGCCCGTTCGCGTGGATAAAGAGACGGGAGACACTTGGGTCTTCTATCACTACGGATGGAAGTATGCCGGCAAGCCAGGCCCCGCGGTCTTGGAAAAGGAAGAAAAAGTCGAATAGCTGTGTGGGATAATCCGGGGCCAGTTTACCTATTCTTTTCAAGCCCCGCTGCCCCCGGCTCCCATTCTGCCCATTCAGTATGGCCCCGCCGGGCGCGGAAGTCAAGGAGCGCTCAGTCTGGAGTCTGGAGTCCGTAGTCTGGAGGAGAGACGTGGCCGGTTGCCGGTTGTCAGAAGTCGGGGACGAATATCGGGATGAAGAACGGTTTTGCACGCCCTTAACTGCCACTTATACAGTCGCATACAGCCTTATTGCATTATTCGGTATTATCTGCTTGACAGTCTGGTGGATTCGCGCTATAATAGAGTATACACTGACCACTTGCGGCCCAAGGGGCTATTGAAAGGAGAGAACCATGAGCGACAGGAACGTGGCGGAGAATGAATTGGGATTGCTGACTGAAATTGCGTTGCTTCGGGCGCATGGACAAAGCTGGAAGGATATCGCCAGCGAGCTGGACGTCGAAAGGGCCCGGCTGCGGGAGATTACCCGCGCTCACGGCGCGGTCTACTGGCGGCTGTTCGAGGAGGCCCAGCACCGCGCCTCACTGGAGGCGGCCTCGATGGCGCGGGCCAAGCTCGAAGAGCTGTTGCAGAGCGAGAACGAGCGCATCGCCCTGCGGGCGGCGCAGGCTTTACTCGGCGACCAGCGCGGCAAGGAGCGCAACTCTGTCTTGCGTGACAGAAACGACATCTTTGCCGGCAAGCTCGACAAGCGCCGCAAGGACGCCGAAAGCTGGCGGCAGCTCCGCGAGGCGGAGATGACCTTGGCCGAGTACCGCCGCGACTACGAACGCCGCAAGCAGCTCCGTGACCAGGGCGAGGAGGAACCCTCTCTCTGGCAGAAGGCTTACAATAAACAATATGGCGGCAACGGGGGCGACGGCGCGAACGCGGACCTCATAGCCCTGGCCCGCGCCGCGTTCGACGAGATGACCGACGCAAACGGCCGGCTGATCGACCCGCAGGAGGCGAGGCGAGCGCGCGAAGAAAAAAACGGCGAAGCGTCGTAAGTCCTTAGCGTTCGGGAGCGCAGGTCATGACAAAACGCAACTGCGGGGTTCAGGGTTTGGGGTTTCGGGTTTGGAGAGCAGCGAACGGGGCTCAGCCGAAAAGCCGCTTCAGCAGTTCGTCGCGGCTCAGGCCGGCGTGACCGGCGACCTCGCGCAGGACAGCGCCGAGGGTGCCGATTCTCAACTGGTCGTGGGCCGGGATGGTGACGTGATGCTCGCCGCCGCGGGTGGTGGTCAGGCGGATGTGGCTGCCGGTTTGATGATTCACCTCATAGCCCAGCTTGGCCAGGTCCTTGACCAACTCGCGACCGGAGAGGTCGCGGGGCAGCTTCACGGGGCCAGCACCTCGTCCTTGACGGAGTGCAGCCGGATGACCTTCGGCCGGGCCTGTTCGTCGGGGAAGTGACAATGCACCGCGTCGCGGACCATCCGCCGAAGCTCGCCCATGTCGTCGGCCTCGGTGAATATGGGCTCGCCCAAGGCCTTCGCGGTAAACCCGCCTTCGGGGGCTTCCTCAATAATGAACACGATTTCGGTCATCTGTCAGATCCTCCACCGGCGATGATACCCGTAGACGCGGCGGAGTCAAGAGCCGCGGTTCTAAAGATCGAACGGCGAGACGCAGTCGCCCTTGCTGGCTTTCAGCTCTTCCAGGCGAGTCTTCTGCGCGGCGAGCTGCTCGAAGAGCACCTCGGGCACCTCGTCCTCGGCGCGGTAGACCTTCTCGATGCGTTCGGTCTTGGCCAGGAGCTCGGGCACGCGGATGCTGAACTGCTCGACGTACTCCTCGCGGGAGTAATCCTTTTTCAGGTGTTCCTTGAAGAGCGCCTGGAGGTCCGCGTGGCGGGGGATCAGGCCGGTGGGCGTCTTGATGGCCTTTACCTCGCCGTGGCTGCGCAGCTCCATCCAGGCCAGCCACACGCGCTTGTCGAGCTTGCTGTTGAGGTAGTCGCCTTTGGCGTCCTTGAGGAAGTAGTTCACATAGAAGACCAGCGGCGGCGACGCCAGGCCGTCGGCGAAGTCCAGGTGCATCTGGACGTAACGGCCCAGAGGCATGGAGAGGAAGTCGATGTTGCTCATTAAGTTGAAAGTGCGCACCCCCTCGGCGCCCAGGGTGGCCGCGGTGCTCTCCGACTCGATGCTGGCGCCCTTGGTGATGACCCCGTTGACCCAGTCGAAGCTTTGCTCGACAGGGACGCAGGTGTCCGAGTCGCGCCCGCCGTAGATGATTCCCGCGGCGACCACCCCGGCGGGGTCATCGGCCTGCGGGTCGCGGTTGGCCAGGTCGTTGATGCGCACGGTGTAGCGCGCGTTCTTGTGTGAGGGGGTGATCTGGTTGTCCTTGGCGTCGGTCTGGCCCTTGGTCCACTTGCCTGAGTGGTTGAACCCGGCTTCGGGGATGTCCTGGCCCATGCCCAGCCAGTACGGCCGGTCGTCGGCCACCAGCACGTTCGAGAAGATGACCTCGCCGGGCTTGTTCAGCACGTCCCAGATTACGGGGTCGTCCTGGGCGTTGACGTCGCGGATGATGCCGAAGATGCCGGACTCCACGTTGACGGCGCGCACGGCGCCGTCGATCTTGCGGAGGTAAGCCAAGTCGTCGCCAATGATGGTCTGGCCGGGGATCATCGCCGTGGAGGTCTTGCCGCAGGCCGAGGGGAAGGCGCCCAGGAAGTAGGTGACGCGCTCCGCCGGGCCGCGCGCGCCCATCAGGAACATGTGCTCGGCCAGCCAGCCCTCACGGGCGGCCTTGCGCAGCGCCAGGCGCAGCGAGAGCTTCTTGAGGCCCACGGTGTTGCCCGCGTACTGGGTGTTGACCGAGTAGACCAGCTCGTCGTCGAGGTCGATGTACACCCGGCGCTTCTCGACGTCGACGCTGGCCATGTTCTCGCCGAGCTTGCCGGCCGAGTGCAGGATGCGGAAGAAGTCCGGGGAGGCGCCGCGCCTGCGGAACTCCTCGTAACCGGTCCGGTAAAGGAGGTCCTCGCTGTGGGCCACATAGGCGGAGTCGGTGACCTGCACCACCGGAATGGCGAAGACCGAGTCCGGAATGCCCAGGCAGAAGAAGCGCACCAGGGTCTGCTTGCCCTTCATCGAACCCTTGAGGAAGCCGTTTATCTCGGCCAGGCCCTCCTGCTTGTCGACGGAGTTGATGCGCTCGCCGAGGTCCGTGCCCTCCGGCAACAGGTACCTGGTGCGGGCCTTGTCGCGCGCCTGGTCGAAGTAGCCGTCGAAGTGGACGGTGTGCCCCTCGGTGGTCAGGGGCTTCTCCTCGCCGCTGCTGACGGCCAGGTCCCGGATGTAGGCCACGTCGGCGGGGTCGTCCGAAGCCACGAATACGGAGTCCGGCTCGCAAAGCTCGACGGCCCGGGCCACGAAATCGTGCAGCTTGGAGTTCTCGATGGCGGCCAGCTTGGCGAAATTGGCCTGGTCAAGCTTGCTGCGCAGGACCTTCTCGTGCTTGGATTCCATCGTCTTGCCTCTCGCTGTCAAGGGGTCAAAGTTGCCGTTCAGAATACGGGGATTCTAAGTCAACCTCGTGGGATGTCAAGCCGCGGGCGGAGCTGGCTGCTGCTTGCGAAGGCCGACCTCTCCGCTACTGAGGAGGAACGTACCCCTTTGAGCCGCCAAGGTTTCTGCATCCACGCTCATGCTCGCACCGTCGCCAAATGGCCGCAAGAGCGGGTCATGAAAATATCTTGACAGCCCTCGGAGCGGGGCTATAATCCGCCGAATGTTCCTGGTAGGCTGACTTTTTCCGGCCGGAGAAGCCATGTTCGGCGGTAAGACCATAGTTGGATTGGATATAGGGTCCCACTGCGTGAAGGCCGTGGAGGTCTCGCGCGGGGGGGCAGGGCTGAGCCTCACCGGCGTGGCCCAAATCCGGGTCAACAGCCCGGAGCGCACCGTTGAGGCAATCCAGGAGACCTTCGCTGCTGGCGGGTTCAAGACCCGGCGGGTGGTCAGCGCGGTCAGTGGCCGCGCCGTCATCGTGCGCTACGTGCCAATGAGCAACATGCCTGACGACGAACTGCGCCGGGCAGTAGCCTACGAGGCCGACAAGTACATCCCCTTCGACGTTGACGATGTCATACTCGACTGCCAGCGGGTGGACGACGACACCGGCCCCGCCGCGCCCGGGGGGCAGATCAAGGTGCTCCTGGTGGCGGTCAAACGCTCGGTTATCGACGAGCACGTGGCCCTGGTCCAGCAGGCCGGGCTCACGCCGGTGATCATAGACTGCGATTACTTCGCTCTGGGCAACGCCTTCGAGACCCGCGCACTGCGCCTCGGAGAGGAAGACGACACCGTTCGCGCCATGCTGGACATCGGCGCGGCCAAGACCAGCATCAACATCCTCAAGGGCAAGGTCAGCCACTTCACCCGTGACTTCTATGTGGCCGGCAACGACCTCACCGAGATGATCGCCCGGCGCTTCGGAGAGAGCCCCGGAGACGTCGAGCGCATGAAGGAGGACCCCGGCGACGCCCTGGAAAGCATGCAGGAAGCCTTCGCTGGCGTGCTCGAGGACATTGGCAGCGAAGTGCGCCTGTCCTTCGACTACTACGAGAACCAGTTCGACCAGCAGGTCCAGGAGGTGCTTCTCTCCGGCGGCAGCGTGCTCTTCCCTGGCTGCGACCAGATGCTGGGAGACATTCTGGGCCTGCCGACCAGACTGTGGGATCCTCTTGAATCCCTGGACACGTCGGCCCTGGGGGCGCAGGTCACGCAGCTGGGCAGAACCACCAGCAGCCTGGCGGTAGCCGTGGGCCTGGCCAGCCGGCTGGCCGGCGCGTGAGGCGGCGGGATCGACAATGATTGAAATCAATCTGCTTCCGCCCGAACACCGACCGGTAGAGCGCACCCCCCTGCCCCGCCTTCTGACCATTCTCACCGGCGTGCTGCTGACCATGGCCGAGCTGGTCCTCTGCGCCTGGCTCACAGTTCTTTGGATTCCTGCCGCCGAGGCCCGTCGTAACAAGGCCAAGAGTGAGGAAGCCGCGAAGGCCGACGAGGCCGACAAAGTCAAGGAGCTTGAGGAAGAACTGGAGACTTACAGAAAACGCGAAGGGGCGCTGGCCAGGCTCTTCAAGGAGCGCATCCGCTGGACCCGAGTGCTGGATCGCTTGGCCGATGCCCGCAAGACCAACCCCGACGTGGTCCTGACCACCATGGAGCTCAAGAAGGCCAGCGTGCGGGGCATAGGAAGACGTCGCGGCGCGACAACCATGCAACTGCACATCCAGGGCTACGTGCCCAGCTTCGCGGACCATGCCGTGGCGGCACGCCTTTCCAAGGCCTGCATGGCCTTTGTGGGCACGCTGCGCAAGGACCCCCAGTGGCAGAAGATGTTCGAGGAGCAGCCCAAGTACAAGAAGTTCCACATGGACGAGAGATTGGGCGGAACCAGTCGCAACAAGAAGCCCGGTTTGCCCAAGGCCGGACTGAGGTTCCACGTGATCTTCACCATGAAAGCGGTGGAAGCTGCACAGCCGGGAACGGCGTCTACGGCGCACCGAAAGGGCTAGGGGGAGCGACTCGTGCCAGCCAAGGAAATGGGCGAAAAGCAGCTCTTCCTGATAACGGCGATCATCGCGGCTGTAGTGCTGCTGGGGCTGGGCGTCTTCACTTTCCTGCGCTACCGCCACTTAAACGCTGTGAACGCCGAAAAGGAAACCTACGACGAACTCATCGAGAAGCACGACGAGGTTATTAAAGATAAAGAGGATGTTGAGACGGAGATCAGAAACTCCAAAGACCGCTTCAACAAGGTCAAGCAGTATCTCCCCGATGCAAGGGAAGTTGCCACCCTGATCTATGCTTTCGGCAACAAGTGCATTGACTCCAAACTGGAGATCCTCACGCTGGAAGAGCCCCGCGCCACGACCACTCGACGCAGAGGCACCCCCATCCAGAAGGACATTGAGAAGATCAAGTACGACTGCGAGTTCAAGGGCACCTTCCACGCTCTGGCGAGTTTCATCAGCAAGATCGAGAACTGGGAGACTTTCCAGCGCTTCGTAAGCATCACCAAGTTCAGCGTCAAGGCCGCTGACGACGGACTGGCCTTCGACGACGACGTGCAGAAGCACGAAATCAGCATGACCCTGGAGCTCTACAAGTATAAGGAGCCCAAACCGGTGGTCGTGCAGAAGCCCGCGGTGGCCAGGCACAAGTGAGGCCCATCTCATGAGAACGCCCGAGGAAATTGCAGGCCGCACGAGCCGGGGGCTGGTTTCCCGCCCCGCGCCCGCAGCCGCGCTGCTGCTCGCCCTGCTGTTCCTGGCGACCGGCGCCCGCGCGAGGACTCCGGGGCCCGCCACGCCGAAAATCCAGCCCGCCACGCCCGCCAAGCAGCCGGCAGTGAAGAAGGAGATATTCCCCGATAAGCCCGACAAGCCCTACGAAAAGGGCGACCGGGTGGACCCCTTCACGCTGGGCCGGCCCAAGAAGAAGCCGCTGCGCAAGCCCCCGCCGCCCAAGAACCCCAACGGCACCAAGGTCATTCCGCAAGATTCCTGGGGGCGTGAGCTCAAGAAGGTCCGCGACGAGTACGCCAAGACCGAACTGGTGCTCAGTGCCGAGACCAAGGACCGCTTCACCAGCTGCATGCAACAGTGCCAGGTGAACCTCACCTCCCTGCGCAGCAGCATCCAGGATCTGCGCAAGGCCGAGGCCGAGAAGGCAACAATGGTTGCCGCCAAGTACCTCAACGACTTCCTGGAGGTGCTGGAGAAGTTCGAGCGCCTGGCGGCCACCGCGAAGCGCCTGCAGCGCCGCCAGGAAATCGAGGCCGACTTCGCCGGCAAGAAGATTGTAGTGCAGGGAATCGTCTGGAGGCCGCAATCTCCCGCTGCCGCGGTCAACGGCGAATTGGTCACCGAGGGCTCAAACCTGCCCGAGGTGGGCGGCAAGGGCGGCGGACAAGTTAGGGTCTACCGCATCCGCAAGGGCTCGGTGATCTTCCTGTACCGGGGCATACAAGTAACCGCTCATTTGCAGCGAGGAATGTAGGATGCCTAAAACACTCAAACTGACGCTCGGAACCTTGGCCCTCCTGGCCTTGGGGTTCACCGCCGTGGCCGGTGAACCCGCCAAGGAACCCAAGCGAGACGAGCGCACCACCACCATCGGGACCACCGCGCCCAAGATGACCTTGGGGCCCGGGGACCGCACCTCGGTGGATTTCCAGGGGGACAGCCTCAAAGTTGTGCTCGACTTCCTGTCCACCAGCAGCGGGATGAACATCCGCACGCTGGACGACAAGACCCTGGAGCTCAAGATTACCTTCAAGCTGGACAACGTCAACTGGCGCGACATCCTGAGCTTCATGGCCGAGAAGTACAAGCTGATCATTGACGAGTCCCGCCAGAACGCCGGGATCATAGTCGTCAAGAGACCGCCCACGGTTGAAATCAAATACCTTAAACCCACCGACGTCCGGGTGATCATCGCCACCATCGCTGCACAGAGCAAGGCCAACCTGATCGTCGGCCCGGACGTCACCGACAAGAAGATCGCGCTGACCCTCACCAACGTGCCATGGGAAGATGCCCTGGACATGGTGGTGCGCACCGCCGGCTTCGTTGCGGTCAAGGACAAGTTCAACACCTACCGGATCACCACCCCCGACAAGCTCGAGAAACAGCTGGAGACCAGGATCTTCCGGCTCAGCTACATCATGCCGGAAGGCCCCAAGTACACAGCCACCATCGACACTGAATTCGCCGAGAAGCGGAAGGCCACGGCTGCCGGCGGCAAGAAGGAAGCCATAAGTCTTCTGGCCGTGCTCCGGGACATGCTTTCCAAGAACGGCAAGGTCAACTACGAGCCGCGCAGCAACACGCTGGTGGTCGAGGATACGCCCACCAAGCTGGACGTCATTCAGAAGCTCATCGAGCGGGTCGACGTGCCGCCCAAGCAGGTGCACCTGGCCGTGCGCATGGTCGAGATGAGCGACTCGGAGAGCGAGATGCTGGGCATGGAGTGGGCCAACGGCTTCACGACTACGCTTACCGGCATGGGCTTCGACACGGCGTTCCCCTTCACCGGGAGATCCGGTGCAGACGCCGCTACCGGCACCTTCTGGGGCCGCTACGGCGTCCACGGCATCAAGGACGGCCGCTTCACGCGCCTTGGGAGCCGGAACTGGGCATTCGAACAGGGCGTGGGCCAGGGCGTCACTCTCGGCCGCATGGACTTCACGTCCCTGACGTCCACCCTGCGTTTCGTAAAGACGCGCACCTCCGGCAGCATCATCCAGGCGCCGAGCATCATCGCGCTGGACAACGAGGAGGCCACCATCCACGTCGGCAAGAACATCCGTTACGCCGAGTTCTTCACCGAGAGCACTGACGGCGGCGGCATCAGCTCCGGATTCCGGGAGGCCAAGGACTCCCCCATCAAGGAGGGCATCCAGGTCTTGGTCATCCCCCACGTCACCGGACCCGATGGCAACGTGCTGCTGACCATCATACCCAAGTCCGAGAACCTGGACACCGGCGTGGGCGAGGGCGGATTCATCACCTTCGGCGCGGGCAATACCGCGATATCGCTGCCCCAGACCGTGCAGCGCATAGTGGTCACCAAGATGCTCCTGCGCAACAGGCAGACCGGAGTGATCGCGGGCCTCAAGAAGACGGTGAGTTCCACGGCCGAGACCAAGGTTCCGGTGCTGGGCGACATCCCCATCATCGGCTGGCTCTTCAAGTCGCGCAAGAAGCCCGCCGAGAGCAACCAGCGCCTCAACCTCATGATCTTCGTGACCCCCACGGTCATCGACCTCCAGAAGGAGATGCGCATTCCGACGGCGGTCCGCGATATCCGCCGCGACCTGGCCGGCCCATTCTTCACCTACGAAGAGCAGCCGGCGGGCGCCGCGCCCAAGCCGAGTAAGTAACTGGCGCCGGTCACGCGGGGCTGCGTCCGGCGCAGTCAGGTTTTACACGTTTTCGAGCCGGCCATCGGTCGGCGGTTTCCGGGCCTGCAGCCCCCTGGAATCTAGAGAGGCATTTTGAGCTCCGCGGGCCAGCCCATTGCCCAGAAGGTGCAGTTGCGCTTTTCCAAGACCGGCGCGTTGCGCTATCTCTCGCATCACGACCTGATGCGCCTGTTCGCCCGCGCGTGCCGCCGGGCCGACCTGCCAGTGCGCCTCACCCAAGGCTTCGACCCCCGTCCCCGCCTGGTCTTCGCCACCGCCCTCGAGCTGGGCGTTGAGTCCGACGACGAATCCCTGGAAATGGAGCTCTCCAGGTGGCTGAGCCCCGAGCAGATCAAGGAGCGCCTGGCCGCCGCGCTGCCCGCGGACCTCAAGGTGCTTTCGGCGCGCCTGCTGCCCCCCCGCCGCAGCGGAGAGCGCCCGGTGGAAATGGTTTACCGGATCACTCCCCCTGGCGGCGTGGAAGCCTTGGGGCTCACCCCCGCCCGCATCGAAGAGTTCCTGGCCCGCCGGGAAATCCCCTTTGACCGCCCCCGCGAGAAACGCATCCAGCGGCTTGACCTCCGACCCAGCCTGCTGGGCATGGAACTCGAAGGCCCCAACCTGGTAATGAGGCTGCAGCCCACCGAGCGCGGTGCGGCGCGCCCCGCGGAGATTATGTCCCTGCTTACCGACAAACCCCTGACGGAGACTCGAAGGTGGCCGACAAGAAAACTGTCAATGCAGATGGTGCCGTAGCCAAGAAGCGTCCCCGCCGTCGGCGGAGGCGTTCCTCGAAGCCGAAACGCTCGACGGAGAGCGCGCCCAAGGACGCGGCCGCGACTGCCCGCCGGCTGGTGCTCATGAACGTCTCCGACCCCGGCGAGGCCCGGGTGGCCATCCTGTACGATGGCAAGATTGACGAGATCTACCTGGAACGCAGCGGCCGTTCGCTGGCCGGCAACATCTACCGCGGCACCGTGACCAACGTTGAGCCCAGCCTGCAGGCCGCCTTCGTTGACATCGGTTACGAGCGCAACGGATTCCTGCACTCTTCCGACTGCCTGCCTCCGGACGGGGGCTTTTCCGAGGTGCTCGGCCGCGGGCGTCGCCGGGGCCGGGGAAAGCCTGCCGAGACCTCGGACCGTGGCCGCCACCGACTGCCCATCGAGACTATGCTCAAGAAGGGACAAGACGTCCTGGTCCAGGTGACCAAGGACGGCATCGGCAGCAAGGGCCCGGCGCTGACCACTTATCTCTCGCTGCCCGGCAAGTACCTGGTGCTGATGCCCGGGCTCACCCGCCTGGGTGTCTCCAAGAAGATCGAGGACGAAGCCCAGCGCGAGGAGCTGCGCAAGTCACTGGGCCTGCTCAAGCCCCCCAAGGGCCTCGGATTCATCGCGCGCACGGCCAGCCTGGGACATCCCGCCGAAGACCTCAGTCGCGACATGGAGTTCCTGGTCGGGCTGTGGCAGGCGCTGCTCAAACGGGCCAAGGAGGAGTCCAGCCCCGCCCTCATCTACCAGGAATCCGACCTGGTTATCCGCACAGTGCGCGACTATCTGCCCCCCGACACTGACTCGATCCTGGTGGATTCTCCCGAAGTCCTCACCCGGGTCACCGAGTTCCTGGACCTGGTCTGTCCGGAGATGCTCGGACGGGCGTCCCTCTATGAGGGCGCGCAGCCGATCTTCCACGAGTTCAAGGTGGAGGAGGAGTTGGCCAAGCTGGGACGGCGCAAGGTGCGCCTGCCATCCGGGGGATCGCTGGTCATCGAGCAGACTGAAGCCCTGGTGGCCGTTGACGTCAACACGGGCAGCTATCGCGGCCGCCGCGATCAGGCCGGAGCCATTCTACAGACCAATCTGGAGGCCGCCACGGAGATCGCCCAGCAGCTCCGCCTGCGGGACATTGGTGGCCTCATCATTATCGATTTCATCGACATGGACGAGTCCGGCCACTGCCGCCAGGTCGAAAGGGAGCTGCGCGCGGCGCTGGAGCGCGACCGCGCCCGGATTTTCGTCACCTCCATGAGCGACCTCGGCGTCGTGGAGATGAGCCGGCAGCGCACCCGGCCGGGCCTGGCCCGGGCCACCTTCGAACGCTGCCAGACATGCGCCGGCGTGGGGGCGGTCAAGAGCGCCAGGAGCCTGGGATTGGACCTTTTGCGCGAGGCCAAGAGCGCCATCAGCCGCGGGGACTGCGGCGAGATAGAGGCCAGCTTCGCCCCGGACGTGGCGGTGGACATCGACAACATCTACCGCGCGGACCTGGTGCGACTGGAAGAATCCTGCGGCGTGAAGATAATGATTGCGGCGGATTCCGCCCTGCCCCCCGGCCGGATGCGGGTAGTGGCCAGGGGCGAATCCGGAGTTCCCGTGATGGAACGCGACTACGAGGAGGTCGAGTGATGTACGCAGTTGTCAAGGATGGCGGCCACCAGTTCCGGGCCGCGGTTGGTGAGCGCGTGGAAGTGGAGCGCCGCGAACTGGCGCCCGGAGCCGAACTCGTCTTTGAGGACGTCCTGATGCTGGGCGGAGACGAGGCCAAAGTGGGCTCCCCGATGGTGGCCGGCGCCAAGGTCATCGCCGTGGTGGACGGAGAAACCAAGGGGCCCAAGCTCCGCGGGTTACGCAAGCGCGATAACAACAACTCGCAGACGCACTTCGGTCACCGCCAGAAGTACACCACGGTCACCATAAAGGAAATAGTGACCGGCTGACCGGGAGAGCGCGCCGCGGGGCGCGTACGCTCGCAGGGGAGGTGCAGTCTTGGCTCCTGACAGCGGCAGATTGGATCCGGGGGAACTCCTCGACGCCCTGGAGAAGTCCGCTTCCCAGGCGGAGTGGACGCCCCTGTTCACCGACAGCTTCGACCGCACCTCGCTGGGCGACGACTGGCGGATCGTCGCCGGCCACGCGCGCATCGTCAACGGCTGGCTGAAGATTGTCGCCGGCAGCGGCGGCGGCGACGTCTACGCGGCGATCCGCAGGCCCTTCCCCGACAATGTCCGCGTGGAGTTCGACGCCCGCTTCCCCACCGGGGTTCCCGTCTCCGACCTGGGCTGCTTCGTGGCCGGCGACGAGCACCGCTGCGACTCGGTAGGCTACTGCCTGTCCTTCGGTGCCGACAACAACACTTGCAGCCGCATCCAGCGCGAAGGCGTCGATATACGCATCGACACCGAGACGATCGCCGAGCCGGGGCGCACGTACCATCTTGACGCCGAACTGGTTGACGGCAACCTCACGCTCTACGTCGATGGCCAACAGATTCTCAGCTACCTGGACATGATCCCTCTGGCCGGTGTTGGCCACGACCACCTCGGGCTGGTTACTTTCAGACACGGGGGCGAGTTCGCCAACGTCAAGATTCTGACCCACTCCGGGCCCACCCGCACGGGCGTCTTCACCGTGGCCGACGCCTACTGCCGCGACGGACTCTACGACCGCGCCATCGAGAGATATCGGCAGGTGGCCGCGGCGCATCCCGACCAGCCCATGGGCCTCCTGGCCCAGTGCAAGGTGGCTCTCGCCCTGATCGGCGACGACCGCTGGAGCGAGGCAGAGGCCCAGCTGCGCGGGCTGGCCGGGCCAGCCAAGAACAGCGACCTTGAGCACCTGGTGGCCCTGTGGCACGGCCGGGCGCTGGGGATGATGGGCAAGATAGACGAGGCCCTTCGGGCCTTCGCAAAAGTGCAGGGCGCCACGGACGACCCCGGGATCATCGACGAGACCGCGGTGGCCTGCGGGCTGCTCAGCGAGCACCTGCGGGCCGACTCCCGTTGGCTGGAGGCCGGCCGCTGCGCCAAGTTCCTCTTCGAGAACCTCAAGACCCCGCTGATCGAAACCAGCCACATGTTCAACCTCTACGGCAACCGCCTGCGCGACGCCGGGCTCTTCGAGGAGGAGTACCAGGCCGTATCCAAGCTGGGCGTGGCCATCGCCAGCCACGCGGGTGACCCCGGCCAACTGTTGAGCGCTAAGATGCGCCGGGCGACCGCCGCCACCATCACCGGACGCTTCGACCGGGCGCGCGAAATCTACGACGACCTGGAGACCCAGGCCCGCAAGGAAGGCGACCGCTCGCTGGAGCTGATCGTCCTGGCCAGTCGCACCGAACAGGAGCTGTGCCTCGGCAAGTACGAGAAGGCCTTTGAGCGGGTACAGTCCTTTGCGGGCACGGACGAGGAAGAAAAGAGGCTCCATGACATGATGTGGGGCAATACCCTGGCCGACCTGCGGGCCATAGCCGGTATCTTCCTTGGCCGCATGGACGACGCCCTCGATGATCTGGATGCCGGTCGCATCAGCAAGTCGGTCATGGACCTGCGCCTGATATTGGCCGCTGAACTCTGGCGCCGCGACCACAAGGCCGCCGCCGGGGCCTGCCTCGCGGAGCTCAAGAGCGGCCCCGCCCGCCGCAGCGCCAAGTTCGCGGAGCTTGCCGCGGCGACCATCCGCGGTGAGGCGCTGGTCGAGGCCCTCCTGGAATTCGTCGAGACTTCGCTCCAGCCCGTCCAGCAACCACGCGGCACCTTCTACGCGGGCCTGGCCCTGTGGGCCAACGGCAACGACGGGGCGGCGACTTTGCCCTGGTCCGAGGCCAAGAACGCCGCTCCCGACGTCACCCCCATTTGGCACTGGGCCAGCTATTTCCAGGGGCGCGTAGAGACTTAGGAGGCACCCCTTGCCCCCGGACAGCCCACCCCCGCCGCCCGCCGAAGCCCGGCCCAAGAGGGCCGGCCCGCTGAGGCGTCTGCGCAACATCTTCCTGGCGGGCGTCGCCGTGCTGCTCCCGGTGGGCATCACCGCTTGGCTCATCAAGATCGTGGGCGTCGACCTGCTGGATCAGCCAGCCCGCAGACTCCTGGCGCGGATCGTGCGCATGTTTCTGGTGGACAGTCCTGAAGACCCGGGGCTGGCCACCGACATTGAGACTCGCTGGTTCGGCGTCGGCATCGTACTCACCGTACTCTCCATCTTACTGGTGGGGATCGCGGCCAAGAGCTTCCTCGGCGGGCAGTTCCTGCGCCTGACGGAGCATATCGTCAACAAGGTCCCCCTGGTCCGCAGCGTCTACACCGGCATCAAGCAGCTCTCTGACGCGGTCTTCACCAGCGCCGGCAAGGAGAGCTTCCGCCGAGCGGTGCTGGTAAAGTTCATGGGCGAGGACGCCTACGCCGTGGGCTTCGTTACCGGCGAGACCCAGGGCGAGGTCCAGGTGCTCACCCCCGAGCGGGTCGTCAACGTCTTCGTGCCCACCACCCCCAACCCCACCTCCGGCTACCTATTGATGGTCCCTGCCGACAAGCTCATCGAGCTGCGCATGACCGTCGAGGAGGCCCTCAAGATGGTGATCTCCGGCGGGATCGTGGCACCGCCGCTCCCCAAGGATCTCCTGAAGCTTTCCGAGGACGAGGCCGGCGATGGCCCCTCCAAGCCCAGCTGGTCCCAGGTGCGCGAGAAGCGAGGCAAGCCCCCCCGGGCAGAGAATCGCTCGTGACCAGAGAGCTTCGCGTCGGAATTGTCGGCTACAACTTCATGGGCAAGGCCCACTCCAACGCCTGGCGGCAGGCCGCCAGGTTCTTCGATCTGCCCGTCAGGATCGTCCTGAGGGCCGCCTGCGGCCGGACTCGCGCCAAGGTCGAGGACTTCGCCGCCAACTGGGGCTGGGAATCGGTCGAGACCGACTACCGCAAGCTGATGCGCCGCGATGACGTGGACCTCGTCGACGTCTGCACCCCCAACCATCTCCACGGCAAGATAGCCACCGCGGCCCTTGCCGCCGGCAAGGCCGTGGCCTGCGAGAAACCCCTGGCCATGACCCTGGCCGAGGCCCGGAAGATGGCCGCGCTCGCCCGGCGCAAGAAGCTGTTCAACACGGTGTGGTACAACTACCGGCGGGTGCCGGCCCTGTGCCTGGCCCGGCGGCTGGTCCGGGAGGGGCGCATCGGCCGCATCTTTCACGTGCGCGCCCAGTACCTCCAGAGCTGGATTATCGACCCGAACTTTCCCATGGTCTGGCGCCTGGACGGCAAGGTGGCCGGGTCCGGCTCCCACGGAGACCTCAACGCCCACATCATCGACACCGCGCGCTACGTGACCGGAGAGGAGATCACCGAGGTCTCCGCCCTGATGGAGACTTTCGTCAAGGAGCGTCCGCTGCTCGACGACGTGGGTTCGGGCCTGTCCGCCCGGGCCGGGAAGGGGCGCAAGGGTAAGGTCACGGTGGACGATGCGGTGCTGTCGCTGGCGCGCCTCTCGGGGGGCGGCGTCGGCACCTTCGAGGCCAGCCGCTTTGCCCAGGGACGCCTCAACGCCAATCGCATGGAGATCAACGGAGAAAAGGGCGCGCTGCACTTCGACTTCGAGCGCATGAACGAGCTCAATTACTTCGACGCCTCGCTTCCCGCGCACGTCCGCGGCTGGACCAACGTGATGGCCACCGACCCGGAAGAACACGAATACCTCGGCGCCTGGTGGCCGCCGGGACACATTATCGGCTACGAGCACACTTTCACCCACCAGGCGGCGGACATCGCCCGGGCCTTCGGCAAGAAACGCCCGCGCACGCTCCAGCCGGACTTCACCGACGCGGCCAGGACGCAGGCGGTGCTCGAAGCCATGACCAAGTCAGCCAAGATCCATCGCTGGGTCAAGACCGGCTGCTGAGCAATGACCAGCTTCAAGCGGTTCTTCGCCGGCGCGGCTTACTTCTTCAGGGGGCTGGGCATGCTCCTGACCGGCCGGCTACCGCTCCGCTGGGCCGTAGCTCCGGTCCTGCTCAGCCTCTTCGTCTTCCTGATAGTCATGGTTGCCGCGGTGTGGACTGCGGTGCACTTGTCCAGCCAGGCAGCCGACGACGCCTGGAGCAGGACCCTCTGGGGATCCCTGGGAGGCTTCGTTGTCTTCGCGCTCGTGCTGCTGATCGGCTTCTTCACTTTCGGCATGCTGGCCGCCGTGGTCGCCGCGCCCTTCAACGAGCTCATTTCGCAGGCCACCGAACGGGTCCTCACCGGTCACACTGGCGAAATCAAGGACCGCTCCTTTGCCGCGGACATGCTCCGAGCGACGTTGGCGGCGGTCAAGCTGTTCCTGATGGAAATGGTGGTGGTCATACCCGCCTTGCTCCTGCTCCTGATCCCGGTGGCCGGGCCGGTCCTTTTCGCGCTACCCGCGGGTTTCTTCCTGGCGCTGGCCTACGTGGACTACCCCCTGGACCGCCGCAAGCTCGGTCTTCGTCAGAAGATGGCTTACGGCTTCCGACACCTGCCGGAGATCATGGGCTTCGGCCTGGTGGCCTACCTCGCGATGCTGGTGCCCTTCGTCAACGTCCTGATGATCCCGGTGGCGGCGGTCGGGGCTACCCGCCTGTTTCTGGATATCAGCGCGAAGGAATCGACGAGCTACTCGGCGGAAGCGGTCTCCGTCCCGGAAGGGGCCGAGCCGGAGCTTCCTGCGCCCTCTCCCTCGCCTTCTGACCCGTCCGACCCTTCCAGCGAGGGAAACTCCGCCTCATCGACAGGTTCGTAAATGCCGAAGCTCTCCATGGCGCCCTTGGCTCGGGCGTAGTGCATGTCCAGCAGGGTATCCACCCCCAGGAGGCCGAACAGGCTCTGGACGCGCGCGTGGAGGCCGACGAACTTGATCATCGCCAGGTTCTCGTAGGCCAGCACGTGCAGTCCCACCACCCCGCCGATCTGCATGCTGTTCATGTAGGAGACCTCGGAGAGGTCAACCAGGAGCTTGCGGTCGCCCTGGTGAATTATTATCTCCTGGAAGCGGTTGTGCAGGGCCAGCGGGTCGCTGAGGTCCGCTCCGGTGAGCTTGATCATGGCGATGCCGTGCTTGTGATGGAGCTCCAAGGGGCGGTTCCTTCCGGGCAGCGGGTTATCGGTCGTGTACTTTGGAGGGCGGCTTGGGATAGCGTCTCGCCGGCAGCTTCTTGATCTCCGCCACGGGATCCGGCTTCTTTTCCTCTTCCTCACCCTCTTTCTTTGGCTTGGGTGGCTCCTCACCTATCTGCAAGGGATAGTCCTCGTGGTGCTTCCCCCACCAGTCCAGCATCTTCTCGGCGGACTTCCCGGCCACGACCTTGTCGGCGTCGTAGCCGTAGGTGCTTCCGGCAATTCTCCCGAAACTGCGCGCGCACTCGTTGAGGTACTGCTTCTCCCACCAGGCCGCCTTCTTCCCGTCCTTCGGCGTGCCGGTGTAGACCGCCACCAGGAGCGGTTTGACCGTCTTGTTCGAGCCGATCGCTCCCAGGGCAATAGCCGCTGAAAGCCGCCGCTGCCAGCTGGAATCCTCCAGGACCCGGCACAGCGCGGGCAGCGCCGGATCGCCGATGGCAATCAGCCCGGCGCGGGCCGCCGCGCGCCGCTTCTGGGCGTCCCGGCCCCCGGATGCACCCATCTCCCCGATCAGGGCCGCGATCCGGGCAGTCAGCTTGGGGTCCGGCTTCTTGGCTTCGGGTGCGGCCGGTTTCGTTTTCGTGCCGCTGGCCTTCGGGTCTTTGCCCTTCTCGGGGGGCTTCACGGGCCTCGGCTTGGATTTCGGCTTCTCCCTGGTGCCCACCGGCAGGCGCGGAAGCTTGGGCCGCTTCTTTGCGTCGGGCTCGACCATCATCACTCGGCTCGCAGCGATGGTTATTCTTCCGCCGTTGTCCAGTTGGATGACGACTTCTCCGCCCGAGCGACGCACGATCTTGCCCTTCAGCTTCCTGCCGTTGTCCAGGGTGATAGTGTCGGCCCGGGCAGCGCCAGCAAGGGCCAGCACAGCCAGCATCGGCATCAGCAGTCGGCGGATCATACCGGGTTCCCCTCCGAGAAGTCATACAGCCAGCGCAAGGACTCCGGCGAAGGTTCCAGCATCTCTTCGGGAGAGAAGAAGTTGGCCAGCTCCTCGGCGGCGGCCTCGGGGGAGTCCGACGCGTGGACCAGGTTGAAGCGGTAGCTCATCCCCAGGTCGCCACGTATGGAACCGGGTTCCGCACCCCCGCTGTCCGTGGCGCCGGTCAGCTTGCGGACCACGCAGATGGCGTTCTTGCCCTCCAGGCAGACGGCCACCAGCGGCCCGGAGGTGATGAAAGTGACCAGCCCCGGATAGAACGGCTTGCCGGCGTGCACAGCGTAGTGCTTCTCGGCCAGTTGCCTGGAAACGCGCATCATCTTGAGTCCGGCCAAACGCATCCCTTTGGCCTCGAAGCGCTCCAGAATCCGGCCTACCAGGGCTCGGGCCACCGCGTCGGGCTTGAGCAGGACCAGCGTGCGCTCCACCGCTAGCCGGCCTCCTCGCCCCGTGGGTACTCCGCGCCCCCCTCCGCCGCGCGGGGGGCAGCCGGGTTTGAGGAGCGCTCAAGATCCAGTATCTGGGTGTCGCCATAGTACGGCTTGGTGACGTAGTTGCTGATGTTCTGCAGTCGGCGAACGATTTCACTCAGCCGCCGGCTGTTGGTGCGCAGGTTCTTGATGTGGCGGGAGAGTTCGTCCCGGTCTGCTTCTTTCTCGGCCTTCTCCAGGGCCATTTCCAGGAGTTCGCTTCGGCCGGAGACCGCGGCCAGAGGCTGGCTGATCTCGTGGGCCAGCCCGCCGGCCAGGCGGATGACTGCCTCCAGTTTCTCGGCGCGCAGTGTCTCCATCTGGGAGTTGCGCTCCTCGGTGACGTCCGCGATGACCAGCACGACCATGTCGTCGCCGCCGTCGACACGTTCCAGGAAGTAAGCCTGCTGCCGGTGGTACACGGTTTCTCCGCGCACCTGCTGCTGGGCTTCGACGACCTGCCCCTTGCGCTCCCGGAAGGCGGCCCGCGTCGGACAATCCGGGCAGCTCTCCTGCCGGCCGTAAAGGACCTCGTGGCACTTCCGGCCCAGAATCTGGTCGAAGGCCACCTTGCCGGTCAGACCCATGCCCGCCCGATTGATGCGGCGGACGGTCAGTTCCCGGTCGATGAGCAGAATCGCCTCGCCCACCGCGTCGAAGATGAGCTGCAGCTCCTTCTTGATGCGGGCGAGCTGCTGCTGGGTCTTGAGCAGGCTCTCCTTCTGCCGGGCCTCGCGGATAGCCGCGGCCACGCGCGCGCCCAGCACTTTGGATTCGAAAGGCTTGACCAGGTAATCCACCGCGCCGGCGGAAAGCAGCGTGGCCACCGCCTGGGCACTGCGATCCGCGCTGATGATGATCACCGGCACCAGCGGAAACTCCGCCTCGGACTGCATCTGTCCCAATATCTCGTCGCCCTCGCCATCGGGCAAACACCGATCCAGGAGCACCAGATCCAGCCGCGGGGCTGCGGAGCGCATCGTTCGCAGGCACTCACCGGCAGAACCTACCCGGGTCACGCTGTAGCCGAGACGCACCAACTGATCGCCTATAAGGCGTCGGACGTCGCCGTCATCCTCCACGAGCAGAATGTGCCCGCCGGTGTCATCCAGCCTCAAAGTGCCCTCCGCACAGGAGTTTACACTTCGCCCCCATAGCTGTCAAGCCTTGAGGACAGGAAATCCCCTCTCCTTAACCTCCTCAATCCGCTGAGTATTCTGCATTTACTGTGTCTTGTCCAGGATTACAGCAGCCACGTGCCCTCCGAAACCGGCCGAAAGGACCAAGCAGGGCCCTGCCGCAACGCTCTGAGCCCTGCCTTGAACCAGGGATATCTCCGGTTGCGCCAGCGGAGCGTTAAGGTTAGCGACGGCCGGCAGAAAGCCCGCCTCCAGGCAGCCGGCGGCAAAGGCCAACTCAACGGCGCCGGAGGCGCCCAGCATATGGCCGGTCAGCCCCTTGCTGGCAGTGGCCGGCAGGGCCGAACCGGTTCCGGCGGCCAGCCGACCAACTGCGGACAACTCAGCCTTATCTCCCGCGAGGGTCGCGGTCCCGTGCAGCCAGATGCTGCCCAGGTCTTGGGTCTGCAGTCCCGCGCGCTCCAGCGCCAGGCGGGCCGCACGCTCGGTGGCCTCTCCCCTCGGCTCCGGCGCGGCAATGCTGTGCGCTTCGCACAGCTCCGCCCCTCCGCTCAGCCAGCCCCGAACCCGTACCCCGCGACGCTCGACGCTCTCCGCGCTTTCAAGGATGAAGACGGCAGCACCCTCGCCGAGCAGGAACCCGCGGCGCTCGCGGTCGAAGGGCCTTACGGCCTCTTCCGGCTGCACGGCTCCCTCCATGACCAGGGCTCCCATTGCCGCGAAACCGGCATGGATGAAGGGCGTCAGGGAAGCCTCGCTCGCGCCGGCAACAGCGAGATCCGCGCGGCCGGAAGCCACCTCCCGCGCCGCCATCAGGACGGAAACCAGCCCGCTGGCGCACGCCGCCGTCCGGCAGGCGACCGGCCCCTGGATTCCCAATTCGCCCGCCACCGCCAGCGCCGCCCCACCGGGGGCCAAGCGCTCCAGGGGCAGAATCAGAGCATCCGGGCCGCTCAACTGCCCTTCGACAGACATGACCGCTCCCTTGCTGGTGGAGAAGGAAAGCAACGTGCTCTCCGGGAACGTTGCGCGCGTGAACCCCGCGTCGGCCAGCGCCTGGCGCGCGGCCAGCACGGCAAGGTGCTCGACACGGTCGAGGCCCCGCGGAACAGAATCTTCGACAGGCCCAACGCCGCATACCCCCAGGCGGCGCAGAGTCTCGTCTGCCGGCTGGCGCAGCCCGCTCCGGCCCTCGCGAAGCGCGGCCACGCAGCTAACTCTGTCCAGACCAAGCGGAGACAGGACACCGAAACCCGTTATCGCGACCGGATTCACTCTGCGCAGAACTCCGGCGCGTCGGGGCGTCCCACGCGGCTTTCGAGATTGAAGACCTGCCCGGTGACCGCAGGCATTTCGGCCAACTCGGCCATGAGCCGTGCGGCACTGGCCACGTCGGCGGCCCGGCCCAGCGGGCTGAGCGAGAGGACCTGCTGCACGTAACCCGGAGTGCTGGCCTGGCCCATGTCCGTCTCGTGAAGAAAACCTGGAATCACCGCGTTCACCCGCACACCCGAGGCGCCCCACTCCACCGCCGCCCCGCGGGTCAGAGCTTCGAGCCCCGCTTTTGCGGCGGAATACGGCCCCGCGCCCTGTGCTCCGCCGAAGCCGACCGCGCTGCTGACGTTGACCACCGCGCCCTTTGAGACGGCCAGCGCCGCGCCGGCAGCGCGCATCATACGAAAGGGCGCCGAGAGGTTTATCTCCACCTGCCGTTGCCACTCGGCCTCGCTCAGGCGCGCGATCACCCCGGCCCGAAAGAAACCGGCGTTGTTGACAAGAAGGCTCAGCGTTCCGCCAGAGAAATCCAGGAACTCAGCAACCAGCCGTTCGGGAACTGCCGGGTCTTCCAGGTCGCCAATCAGTTGGACCCCGCGCGCGCCCAGTGTCTCGACCTCGGCGAGCGCTTCGCGCCCCGCCTCGGACTCCGCGCTGCATCCCAGTCCCAGGTGCGTCCACTCCCGCCGCGCAAGTTCAGCGACCAGCGCGCGTCCCAGTCCGCGGGATGCGCCGGTCACCAGCGCCGCGCGAGTCACTGGACGAGTTCCAGCCCCAGCGCCGAGAACATTGCCAGGTCATCTTCCGCCGGCCGGCCGCGCGTAGTCAGATAGTTGCCGAGAATCACGCCGGTAGCCCCGGCGGCGAAGGCCAACGGCTGAAGCGGGCCGAGGACCAGCTCGCGGCCCCCGCAGACCTGGATCTGCGCCACGGGCAGCATCAACCGGAAGAGACTGATAATCCGCAGCCCCTCCCGCGCCGTGAGCGGCTCGCGGCCCTCGAAGGGCGTCCCGGGTATGGGGTTCAGGAAATTGATAGGGACGCGCTCAACTTCGAGGCGCGCGAGTTCCGCGCCGAGTTCGGCGCGCTGGTCCCAGCTCTCCCCCACTCCGAAAATGCCGCCGGAGCAGCGCTCGATGCCCGCTTCCTTCAACGCCGCAAGTGTCGCCAGGCGCCGGTCGTAGTCGTGCGTGGTGCAAATCTCCGGGAAGAAGCTGCGGGCCGCCTCCAGATTGTGATTGTAAACCCGGAGGCCCGCCGCAGCCAGCTGCCGGGCGCCATCGACGTCCAGGGTCCCCAGCGAGGCATGGGCGGGAATGCCCTCTTCAGCAACTGCCTTGAGTCGCTGGCAATACTCGTCGAGCGCTGCCAGCGACAGGCTACAGCCGGCAGCGACCAGCCCGAACCCCGTAGCGCCGTGCTCGCGCGCGCCGCCCGCCGCCCGCCGGACCGCGCTCTCGTCCAGCAGGTCGGTCGGCTCGACATCCGTCGCGTAGTGCCCGCTCTGGGCGCAGAACTTGCAGTCTTCCGTGCAGTTCCCGCCTCTGACGTTGGCTATGGAGCAGCACTCGACCCGATTGCCGAAATGCGCTTCTCGGACGCGGCCGGCAACGAAGAGCAACTCGTCCAGCGGCGCGAAGCGAGCGAGTTCCAGGGCCTCGGCCGGCGAGCCGCCCCCCACGCGGCGCGAACTCAGCGCCGCCATCGGGGCCTCCGAGGGCGACGTCGAAGAGGTCGCCGAGGCCCTGCGCCGAGAGGACCTGATCCGCAACGCCGAGCGCAACGGCCCCGGCCGCGCTGTC
>CBDUSI010000059.1:0-27742 GCA_965370045.1 uncultured bacterium
AGTGGGGCCTGGTCACCGTCGTGAAGGTGGAGATCCCGCACGGGAAGGAAATCACGCTGACGCTGGCGCGCTGACCCAGCCTGCCGACGATGGCTTCCCTGGAAAGACCACTCTCCTCCACGATGCGCCCCTCCTCTGGCAATGTCCCACCGTGGGGAAACTGGGGAAGCTGGGGAAGGCACAGAGTCGTAACCCAAAGAGAAGCCCCAGGCCACCCAGCCTGGGGCTTGATCTTCCTTGGCAGGGCCGGCAGGACTTGAACCTGCGACCACCGGTTTAGAAAACCGGTGCTCTATCCGTCTGAGCTACGGCCCCGCTCTCTACAGAGCATAGCGCAAGAGGGGACCGGCTTCAAGACTTTCTTGCCGGCGGGAGCAAACCTCACTTGCGACGGCGCTTGGTGAGGCCGGTCAGCACCCTGTCGACGATGTCCAGGGCGGCGTCGACCTCCGCCCGAGTGACCACCAGGCCGGGGCAGAAGCGAACCGTGTTCTCCCCGCAGCCCAGGATCAGCAGGCCCTCGGCGAAGCAGGCATTGACCAACCGGTCTCGGAGCTTCTTGGCGGGCTTCTTCGACTTGCGGTCGGTGACCAGCTCCACGCCGCACATCAGGCCCAGCCCGCGCACGTCGCCGATGGCCGGGTGGCGCCCGGCGAGGTACTGCAGCCTCTCGAACAGGTGCCGGCCGACCTTGGCGGCGTTGGCGGCCAGTTTCTTCTCGACGAGTTCGAGAGTGGTCAGCGCCGCGGCGCAGGAGACCGGGTTGCCGCCGAACGTCGAGGCATGAGACCCGCCCTTCCAAGTCATGACGCTTTCCTTGGCGATCATCGCGCCGACGGGCATGCCGCTGGCCAGGCCCTTGGCCACGCAGACCACGTCGGGCTCCACCCCGGCCCAGTGCTCCAGGGCGAACATCTTCCCGGTGCGGCCGATGCCCGACTGCACCTCGTCGGACACGTAAAGGATGCCGTACTTGTGGCAGAGCTTGAGCAGCCTCTGGTGGTAGCCCGGCGGGGGCACCACGTAGCCGCCCTCGCCCTGGATGGGCTCGACGAATATGGCGGCGACCTCCTCGGGCGGCACGGTGCGGGCGAAGAGCACGTCCTCGATGTACTTCACGCAGTGGAAGTCGCACTCCGGCCAGGTGAGGTTGTAGGGGCAGCGGTAGCAGTAGGCGTAGGCCACGTGGTGGACCTCGGGCACCAGCGGGGCGAAGTGCGCGCGCTGGATGGCCTTGCTGCCGGTCAGGCTCATGGCCCCGAAGGTCCGGCCGTGGAAGGCGCCCAGGAAGGCGATGACCCGCGCGCGGCCCGTGTTGTAGCGCGCCAGCTTGAAGGCCGCCTCGATGCTCTCGGCGCCGCTGTTAGTGAACTGCACCCGGCGCTTGGAGCGACCCGGGACCAGCTTGGCCAAGCGCTCGGCCAACTCGCTTTGCGGCTGGTAGTAGAAGTCGGTGCCGGACATATGCAGGAACTTGTCGGCCTGCTTCTTGATGGCCGCCACCACCTTGGGGTGACAGTGCCCCGCAGCGGTGACGGCAATGCCCGCGGTGAAATCCAGAAAGAGGTTGCCGTCGGGGTCCTCGACGGTCACGCCGCGCCCCTTGGCGATGACCAAAGGATAACCGCGGGTGTAGCTCGGCGAGGTGTACCTCTCGTCAAGCTTGATCACCTTGCGCGCCTTGGGACCGGGAAGCCGGGTCTTGATGTGGGGAGCTTTGCGTGCCATGTGCGTCTCCGACAGAAGGGGCCGCGAACCATCGACCGAACCGCTAGCCAGTTGATTATAACCGGCGCGGCGACGGCTTCAAGACTCGGAAAGTCGGCGCTGCGCCATCCCGCGCGGAGCGCTTGAGACCAGTCCAGTTTTGCACCTTGAAGGGGGACGCGCGCCTCCCGATAATCCGCCGGACCAGTTCTGCAAACTGCGGAGGGACAGGATCATGACCGCCGAGTACCGGAACTTCATAAACGGCAAGTGGGTTCGCGCCAGGAGCGGGAAGACCACGGAGAACCGCAACCCGGCGGACCGCGACGACGTGATCGGCAAATTCCCGGCTTCCGAGGCGCGCGACGTTGACGCCGCCTGCCGCGCGGCCCGCAAGGCCTTCGCCTCCTGGCGGCTGGTGCCCGCGCCCAGGCGCGGCGAGATCATGTACAAGATCGGTACGCTGATGTGCGAGCGCAAGGAGGAGATCGCCCAGGCCCTGAGCCGCGAGATGGGCAAGGTGATCGCCGAGGGCCGCGGCGACGTGCAAGAGGGAATCGACACCGCCTTCTACGCCGCGGGCGAGGCCCGGCGGCTCTTCGGACAGACCACCACCTGCGAGATGCCCAACAAGTTCGCGATGAGCGTGCGCGTCCCGGTGGGGGTCTGCGCCACTATCTGTCCCTGGAACTTCCCGATGGCCATCCCCACCTGGAAGACGTTCCCGGCGCTGGTCGCCGGTAACACCGTGGTGCACAAGCCGGCCACCGAGACCCCGCTGACCTCGGTCAAGCTCTTCGAGGTGTTCGTCGAGGCGGGCCTGCCCAAGGGCGTGGTGAACCTGGTCTGCGGCTCGGGGCGGAAAGTGGGGCAGGCCCTGGCCGAGCACCCCGAAGTTAACGTGGTCAGCTTCACCGGCTCCACCGCAGTCGGCCGGCGGCTCAGCGAGGTCTGCGGGCGGAACCTGAAACGTCTCAGCCTCGAAATGGGCGGCAAGAACGCCGAACTGGTCATGAACGACGCGGACCTGAGCCTGGCCCTGGAGGGCGCGCTTTTCGGGGCGTTCGGGACCACCGGCCAGCGCTGCACGGCGACCAGCCGCGTGATTCTCCACAAGAGAATCGCCAAGCGCTTCACCAGGATGCTGGTCGCCGCCGCGCGGAAGCTCAAGCTGGGCGACCCGCTGGACGAGAGCGTGGACGTGGGCCCGCTGATTAACGAGAGCCAGCTGAAGCGAGTGCACTCCTACATGGCGGTGGCCCGGCGCCAGGGGGCCAGGATTCTGTGCGGCGGCAAGCCGGTCAAGACCGGGAAGCTCTCCCGGGGCTGCTTCTACGCGCCGACGGTGCTGGGCGGGGTCAAGCCCAAGATGCGCGTGGCCAAGGAGGAGATCTTCGGCCCGGTGGTTTCGCTGATAGAAGTCGGCTCGCTGGAAGAGGGCATCGAGGTCCTCAACGACACGCAATACGGCCTGTCCAGCTCCATTTACACGCGCGACGTCAACGCGGCCTTCAAGGCCATGCGCGACTTCGACGCCGGGATAGTCTACGTCAACGGCCCGACCATCGGCGCGGAGATCGGCCTGCCCTTCGGGGGCACCAAGAACACCGGCAACGGCCACCGCGAGAGCGGCACGGCCGTCTACGACACCTACACCGAGTGGAAGAGCATCAACGTGGACTACTCCGGCCGGCTGCAGAAGGCCCAGATCGACACCGACGAGGTCACCAAGCTCGGCTGACCGCCCCGACGCTCCCTGCCCGAGGAGACGAAGATGGCCAAACACACAGTGGTAACCATGCCCGGCGACGGCATCGGCAACGTCGTCCTGCCCGAGGCGCTGCGCGTCCTGGGGGCCGCGGGGTTCGACGCCGAGTACGTCGAGGCCGAAATAGGCTGGGAGTGCTGGTGCCAACGCGGCAACCCCCTGCCTGAACGGACGCTGGAGCTCCTCGAAAAGCATCGCGTGGGGCTCTTCGGGGCGATCACCTCCAAGCCCCGCGACGCCGCCGCCGCGGAACTGGCCCCGGAGCTCCAAGGCAAGGGCCACGTCTACTACAGCCCCATCGTGGGCCTGCGCCAGCACTTCACGCTGGACATCTCAATACGCCCCTGCCCGTCCTTCCCGGGCAACCCGCTCAACTTCGTGCGCCGGGCCGCCGACGGCTCGACCGAAGAGCCCAAAGTGGATGCGGTCATCTTCCGGCAGAACACCGAAGGGCTCTACGGGGGCGTAGAGTGGACCGACCCGCCCGACGAGGTCCGCAAGGCCCTCGAAACCCACAAGAAGATGGCCGCCTTCAAGGACGTGCCCTCCGCGGACCTGGCAATATCCACGCGGATATTCACTCGGGGCGCCTGCCGGCGGATCGTGGGGGCCGCCTTCAAGCACGCCGCCGAGCACGGCTACAAGTCCGTCACCGTCTGCGAGAAGCCCAACGTCATCCGCGAGACCAGCGGCATGATGCGCGCCGAGGCCCGCGAAGCGCAGAAGAAGCACCCCGGCGTCGATCTCTGGGAGACCAACATCGACGCGCAGATGATGTGGCTGACCAAGAACCCCGAGAACTACGGGGTGCTGGTCAGCGGCAACATGTTCGGGGACATCGTCTCGGACGGGTTTGCCGGCCTGGTCGGCGGGCTGGGCTTCGCGGCCAGCGCCAACATCGGCGACTCCTGCGCGGTATTCGAGCCGACGCACGGTTCGGCGCCCAAGTACGCCGGGTACCAGGAATCCATCGTCAACCCGGCGGCCATGGTCCTCAGCGCCTGCATGATGCTCGAACACCTCGGCGAGAAGGCCATTGCGGGCAAGATCACCGCGGCCATCGCCAAGGTCATCGCCGCGGGCCAGGTGCGCACCTATGACATGTTGAGGATGAAGGGCTCGCCCGACGTGCTCAAGAAGGGCGCGGCCTCGACGCAGGAGATGACCGACGCGATAATCGCCGCGCTGTAACGGAGGCAGAACATGATCAGCGCCAAGGACGTAAACGGGCTCTTCGGCGACTTCCTGTCGGAAATCAAGGACGCCGCGCTACGTGAGAAGGTCGCCGCCACCTGGGTCGCGGGCTGTGAGCAGGGCGGCTGGCAATCGGTTGACGACTTGAAGAAGATGCCCTTCACCCTGCTCACCGACTGCCAGGGATTGAGTTTCATCGAGCACACCCGCGCGGTCACCGCCGGGGCGCTGGGCCTGGCCAACGCCCAGAAGGAGAACTACGCGAAGGCGCCGTATGCCATCAACTTCGACTACCTGACCGCCGGCGGTTTGCTCCACGACGTCGGCAAACTGCTGGAAACCGAGCCCGACGGCTCCGGCGGCTGGCGCAAGAGCCACGCCGGGCGCTGCGCGCGCCACCCGGTAAGCGGGGCGGTCTTGGCCGCCGCGGCCGGGCTGCCCCAGGAGGTGATCAACATCATCATCTGCCACGCCGCCGAGGGCGCCGGCCGGCCGCAGCGTCCCGAGGCGGTGCTGGTCCACCAGGCGGACTTCGCCACCTTCAACCCGCTGGTCATGTTGAAGAAGGGCGACCTGATCACGGAGGGGTGATGGGCGCGACCCTCATCGAGAAAATACTGGCGGCGCACTCCGGGCGCGAGTCGGTCCGACCCGGGGAGATAATCGAGCTCCAGATAGACGCGCGCGTCGCCCGCGACTTCGGCGGGGCCAACGTCGTCGAAAACCTGCGCGCGGCGGGACTCTCGGTGGCCGACCCCGCGCGGACCTTCTTCACGTTCGACTGCAACCCCACCGGCTCCGACCAGAAGTACGCGGCCAACCAGCAGCTCTGCCGGGTCTATGCCGCCGAGCAGGGCGTGACCGTCTTCGACATCGACCGGGGCATCGGCACGCACACGGCCGTCGAGGAGGGCCTGATCTGGCCGGGCGGAACGCTGGTCTCGACAGACAGCCACGCCAACATCATGGGGGCCATCGGCGCCTTCGGGCAGGGCATGGGCGACGTGGACATCGCCGGGGCCTTCGCCCGCGGGAGCGTCTGGTTCAAGGTGCCGCCGACTGTCAGGATAACGCTTAACGGAAAGCCCGGCCCGCAGACCACGGCCAAGGACCTGACCCTGGCCGTGCTCCGGGAGTTGGGTGCCAAGGGGCTGCTGGGCTCGGCCGCGGAGATGTATGGCGGGGCAGTCGAAGCGCTGGACATCGCCGCTCGGCTCACCCTGGCCTCGATGTGCACGGAGATGGGCGGGATCATCGCGCTGATTCCGCCCAGCCAAGAGGTCACAGCCTACTGCCGGGCGCGAGCGCCGCAGAGCTTCGAGCCGGTCTTCGCGGATTCCGATGCCCAGTACGCGAGCGAGGTCTCCGTCAACGTCGAGGGACTCAGTCCGCTCTGCGCGCGGCCGGGCCACCCCGACGACGTGGTCGCGGTGAAGGAGCTCGACCCCACCCGCGTTGACTCGGCCTTCATCGGGTCGTGCACCAACGGGCGCATCGAGGACCTGCGCGCCGCTGCCGAAGTCCTGCGCGGGCGGAGCGTAGCTCCCGGCGTCGTCCTCAAGATCGTCCCGGCTACCGACGCAGTCTGGCGCGCGTGCCTCGACGAGGGGCTGATGGCGGTCTTCAAGGAGGCCGGCGCGCTGGTCGGCAACGCCGGCTGCGCGGGCTGCGCCGCCGGGCAGATCGGCCAGAACGGCCCCGGCGAGGTCACCGTTTCCAGCGGCAACCGCAACTTCCCCGGCAAGCAGGGCAAGGGCGAGGTGTACCTGGCCAGCCCCGAGACCGCCGCGGCCTCGGCGGTGGCCGGAGTGCTGGTTACCAAAACTCAACTTGAATCGGGGAACATCCCCCAGCGGCCCGGGCGCCCGCCCGTCAAGGACGTCGCCACCGCGCCCGCCGCGAAGCAGGCCGCCAGGCCCGAGACGCTCACCGGCCGCGCCTGGGTAGTGGATGTGGAAAGCATCGACACGGACATGATCTATCACAACCGGCACCTCACCGAAACCGACCCGGCGAAGATGGGCCAGTACGCCTTCGGCAACCTGCCCGGCTGGGAGGACTTCCCGCAGAGGGCCGCGCCCGGAGACATCGTGGTAACCGGGGCCAACTTCGGCTGCGGCTCCAGCCGCCAGCAGGCGGTGGACTGCTTCAAGTCTCTCGGCGTGGCGGCGCTGGTGGCCCGCTCCTTCGGGGCAATTTACGAGCGCAACGCGATCAACAACGCCTTCCCGGCGCTGGCCCTGGATTGGAAGCCCGGCGAGATCGAAACCGGCGACCAGCTGGAGTTGAATCTGGCCTCCGGCGAGGTGAAGAACGTTACGAAGAAGACAACGCTCCGCGCGCGGCCCATGTCGGAAGTCGAGATGGACATCTACCGCCGCGGCGGGCTGCTCGGGGGGTGAACGCGTGGGGATGATGACCTTCGCCGAGAAAGTGCTGGCCCGCGCGGCGGGGCGCCGCTCGGTGCGGCCCGGCGAGATCGTGGTGGTGCGACCCGCGCATCTCCTGACCCACGACAACACCGCGGCGATCATCGGCAAGATCGGCCCGGAGCTCGAGAAGTACGGCGTGGTCTCGCCGGACTTCCCGGTGATCGTCCTGGACCACGTGATCCCCGCGCGCGACGAGAAGACCGCCACCAACCACAAGAAGGTCCGCGAGTTCGTCAAGCGTTTCGGGATCACCAACTTCTTCGACGCCGGCGAGGGCATCTGCCACCAGGTCGTCGCCGAAAGGGGCCTGGCCCTGCCGGGCACTATCGTGGTCGGCAGCGACTCGCACACCTGCACCTACGGCGCGCTGGGCTGCTTCGCGACGGGCATCGACCGCACCGAGGCCGCCGTGCTGCTGCTCACCGGGGAGACCTGGCTCAGGGTTCCCAGGTCGATCCACGTCGAAATCACCAACCAGTTGGCCATCGGCGTTGACGCCAAGGACCTGGTGCTCAAGATCATCGGTGACATCGGCGCCGACGGCGCCAATTACATGTCCGTGGAGTTCGACGGGCCCGGCGTGGCCAAGCTGTCCATGGACGAGCGCTTCACCATCACCAACATGGGCGTGGAGATGGGCGCCAAGTGCGCGGCCTTCCGGACCGACCCCGCCAGTACGCGGTTCCTGTCCTCCGCGGGAGTCAAGCCCCAGGCCTGGGAGGCGCTGTGGGCCGACCCCGACGCGGAGTACGAGCGGCGGCTGGCCTACAGCCTCGCGAAGATCGAGCCGATGCTGGCCATGCCCCACAAGGTGGACAACGCTGTCCCGGTGCGCGAGAAACTGGGTCTGGAGATCGACCAGTGCCTGCTGGGCACCTGCACCAACGGGCGGCGCTCGGACCTCAAGGTCGCGGCGCGCATCCTGCGCGGGAAGCGCATCGCGCCGAACGTCAGGCTGCTGGTCCTGCCCGCCAGCCGGTCCGTGCTGCTCGCGGCCATCAAGGCCGGACACATCGACGCGCTGGTGGCCGCCGGGGCGACGCTGCTGCCCCCCGGCTGCGGTCCCTGCCTGGGCGCGCACCAGGGCTGCCTGGCCCCCGGCGAGCGCTGCCTGTCCACCGCCAACCGGAACTTCAAGGGCCGGATGGGCTGCCCCGACGCGGAGATCGTCCTGGCCAGCCCCGCCACGGTGGCCGCCTCGGCGCTGGCCGGCAAGGTAACCGATCCCCGGGAGGTGCTCGCGAAATGAAGGTCTGGCGCTACGGCGACGACGTCAACACCGACATGCTCTTCCCCGGCAAGTACACCTATAGCTGCTCGACCGCCGAGGAGGTACTGCCGCACCTCCTGGAAGACCTCGACCCGGAGTTCGCGGGCAACGTGAAGTCCGGGGATATCGTCATGGCCGGGCGCAACTTCGGCTGCGGGTCGAGCCGCGAGCAGCCGGTGCTGGGGCTGGTGGCCGCCGGCGTGGTCGCCGTGGTGGCCGGCTCCTTCGCGCGCATCTTCTACCGCGCGGCCATCAACCAGGGGCTGCTGGTGGTGGAGTGCCCCGGGGCGACCGAAGCCTACAGCGACGGCGACGAAGTGCAGCTCGACGCCGAGCTCGGCCGCCTCACCGTGGGCGGGAAGCAGTTCAGCTTCCCCTCGCTGCCCCCCGAGGTCCTGGCCATTCGCGAGGCCGGCGGACTGCTCAACTTCGCCCGCAAGAAACTGGAGAACCGCAAGTGAGACTCTACGAGTACGAGGCCAAGAAGGTCCTGGCCGGCGGGGGGCTGAAGGTCCCCAAGCCTTACGGGCTGGTCCGGTCGGGAAAGGACCTCCCCAAGCTCCGGGCCGGAGTCGCCTTCCCGGCAATGGTCAAGGCCCAGGTGCTGGTCGGCGGCCGCGGCAAGGCCGGCGGCGTGCGCAAGGTCGGGTCCGCCGCGGAGTTCAAGACTGCCGCCCGCGAGATGCTCGGCCTGTGCATCAAGGACTACCGCGTGGAGTCGGTGCTCGTTGAGGAGGCCGTGGAGTTCACCGGCGCTTGTTACTTGGGCATCACCGTCAACCCGGCCACCGGCAACAGCGTGCTCATGGCCAGCGCCGCCGGCGGCGTGGACATCGAGGAGGTGGCCGCCTCGCGGCCCGAAGCCATTCTGCGCCTGGAACTGGCGGCGAATCCCGACGATTTGCCCGCCGGGAAGGCCCGCGAGTTGGCCGCTTTTCTCAACAAGGACCTGGGCGGCGACGCCAAGCTGGAAAAGGCCCTGGTCGAGACCGCCGGCAGGCTCTATGCCCTTTATCAGAAACACGACTGCAAGGTGACCGAAGTGAACCCGCTGCTGATCACCGCCAGCGGGCCGCTGTGCGCCGACGCCAAGATGGTCCTGGACGACAACGGCCTCTTCCGCCAGGGGGCGCTGCTGGCCAGGCTGGGGGCCGCCGGCAAGCGCCACGACGTGGCCGAGCCCACCGAACGCGAGCGGCGCGCGGCCAAGGCGGGCTTCCCCTACGTCGATCTGCTGCCCGAAAGCGCCGCGCGCGAGCCCGGCAAGGTCTACGTGGGCCTGGTGCCCGGCGGCGCCGGCTACGGGATATTCTCCATCGACGAGGTCGCCGGCACCAGCGAGGAGTTCTTCGACGGCCGCGCCGTGCCCGTCAACTTCATGGACTCCGGCGGGGGGCCCTCGCGCGCGCAGGTCGCCGAGATGTTCGCTCTGCTCATGGATCACCCCCTGGTCGACCTGATTGTCACCTCGCGCTTCGGTGGCATTTCCAGTTGCGACATCTTCGTTCGCGGATTGATCGACTGCCTGCGCGAGCGGCGCGCGGCCGCCCGGCGCGTGGTGCCGGTGTACGGCCGCATGGTGGGCACCGAGCTGGCCGCGGCGCGCGCGTATCTCGACGACGCCCGGCGGCAGACCCCCGAGGACCTGGAGCCGCTCTCCATGATCATCGGAAATCGGGAAATAATGGCCGAGGTGATCCGCAAGGGCCTGGCCGACTTCCTCGCCAGGCGAGGGACGTAGCCATGACCGCCGCGAAGAGATCCCACATCGCCCCTGCCGAGGGAATGCTGGCTTACCTCGTGGGCCGGACCCGCCCGAAGCTGGCCCGGAGCATCGCCCGGACCGGCCGCATCGAGACCGCGGTGATCGGCCTGGGCCGCCAGGGCACCCGCCACGCGGGGATCATGAAGGAGTTCGGCACCCAGGTCACCGCCGGGGTGGCCCCCGGCAAGGGCGGCTCGCGCGTGCACGAGACCATCCCGGTCTACGAGACGGTCCGGAAGATGCTCAGCACACACCCGGACATCGCCGCGGTGAGCATCTGGAAGCACTACTCCAGCGCGGCTGAGGCGACGCTGGAGGTCATCGAAGCGGGCATTCCCATTGTGGTGCTCATCAGCGAAGGCATGCCCGTCCGGGACGTGCGCCGGGTGCTGGTCGCCGCGCGGGAGCGGGGCACGCTGCTCCTGGGTCCCAACACGCCGGGGATCATCTTCCCGCCGGAGCGCGTCAAGGTGGGCATGCTCCCGGACGTCTTCTACCCCGCCGAGCCGGAGCCCGGCCGCTACACCGCCGAGGGAGTGACTATCTGTTCGCGGAGCGGGGCCATCCTCTACCACATGTCCGACGCGCTGGCCTCGGCGGGCATCGCCCAGAACGCGGTGGTCGGGGTCGGCGGCGATTCCGCGGTGGGCAGCCCCTTCCCGGTCATAGTCCCGCTGGTCTCCGGCTTCGAGGGCACCGAACTGGTGGTCGTCGCCGGGGAGATCGGCGGGTGCGCCGAGGAACTCCTCGCCGAGGACATCAAGTCCCATCCGGAAAAGTACCCCAAGCCGGTGGTCGCGCTGATCTCCGGGCGCTCGGCGCCGGAGGGCAAGACCATGGGGCACGCCGGGGCCATCGTCGCGCCGGGCGCGGAGTACGGGACTTTCAAGTCGAAGAAAGCCGCGCTGGAGGCCGCCGGGGTCACCGTGGTCAACGGCCAGCGCGCGCTGGTCGAGGCGGTCAAGGCCCGGCTCGGCGGCAAGACATACTTCCAGCCCGAGCGCTACTACGAGCGCATGCGCCAGATGTGGGACGCCCCGCCGCCCAAGCCGACGTGGAGCACGGCGATCACCTTCGTGGCCCCCAACCGCCTGGCCCTCCGCGGCAAGCCGCTGGACGGCCTGATTGGCAAGCGCTCGCTCCTGGAGGTCGCCGGGCTGCTGGTCTCCGGCAAGTTCCCGAGCAAGAAGACGCTCGCCGAGCTGAACAGGATCGCCTGCCGGGCCGCCGCCGGGCCCGCGCCGGGCGGGCGGCCCAGCAAGGGCGACGACGTCAGCAAGCAGCTCGCGGCCATGCTGCTGGCCGACAAGCGCCTGGCGGCCTGCGGCTGCCCCGACCTCCAGAAGACCGCCCGCCTGCTGGGCCGGGCCGCGGCCTGCCTGGGGCGGATATTCGGGAACAAGCTGCCGCGCTCGCGGGACTTCTCCAAGGTGCTCTGCGCGGCGATGGCCGGTAATGCCGCGCGCGGCGCGGGGCGCGCCCGCATGCTGGAGGCCTGCGCGGTGGCCTGCGCGGACCACGGCGTGACGCCTCCCAGCGCCCAGGCAACTGTGCTGGCCGCCTCGGTGCGCGCGGCCTTCGAGATGGCAATGGCCAGCGGAGTGGGCGCAATCACCGACGTGCACGGCGGCGCCGGCGCCCAGGCCGCGCGATTCTTCGCGGAGTGCGCGGAGCTGGCCGAGCGCGAGGGCCTGGCCCCGCGCGCGGCCGCTGAAAGACTGATAGCGGAAAGGATCGGGAGCGGCCAGCGCATCGAAGGGCTGGGCCACCGCCTGCACACCCGCGACCCGCGCCGCGACGTGCTCTGGCGACTCGCCAGGAAGACCGGCGTGGCCGGCCCCTGCGTGGCGATCTCCCAGGTCGCCGAGGAAGCCTTCAAGGCGGTCAAGGGCACCTCCCTGCCCGTCAACGTCGACGGGGCCATCGGCGCGATAGTGGCCGACATGCAGCTCGACCCGCGCCTGGCCAAGGTGCTCTTCATGACCGGGCGCCTGGTGGGCCTGGCCGCGCACTACTTCGAGGAGGTCGCCACCCAGCCGCCCATGCGCCGCATTGACTTCTCCGCGGCGGTCTATACCGGGCCGAAGCCCAAGAGCAGGTAACGAAAAGAGATTTCAACCGCCAAGACGCCAAGAAGACGAGTGTTCAGTGTGCAGATTTCAGTGTTCAGTGGCCTGACAACTGAACACTGACAACCGAAAACTGAAAACTGGCTTTGCGCCTTGGTGGTTCATTCCTATCTCATAGTAGAAATCTCCGCCCAGAGCTTGCAGCTCTCCGGGCTCGAAGGCTTAACGGGCCGCGCGCCGGGCGCGGTCTTCACCAACGCCTGAAGCACGGGGCGCAGCTCGGCGGCGCGCGGATGACCGGTGGCGGTGAGCACGCGGTAGATGGCCCGCGCTTCTGTCGGCGAAGTGCTCCTCATGCCCGCGGCCAGCAGGCGGTCGCCGACCTCGCCGGCGCGGCGCGAGTTCTTGTCCCAGAGCAGATACGCGATAGTCGCGTCCTCCAACGAAGGGTCGCCCACCAGCGGCGCGACCCCCTTCCCGGGGCCGTTAATCGCGTCCTGCCAGGGCCCGGCCTTCTTGCGGAAGCCCTGGCCGCCGCCGGCGCCCAGCCACCTTGTGCGGCTGATCAGCTTCATCAACTCCCGAACGTTCTTGGTGGTCGGGAGCCTGCCCAGGTTCTTCATGCCGACCTTGGGGGTCTTCCTCCCCGGCCGCGCGGAGTTCACCGACTGGCCCTCTTCCATGGCCTTGATAACCAGCAGGCCGATGCCCGTGCCCGCCGCCAGGGCCACGGCCACCACAATCAGCAACGTCTTGCCGCTCATGCTTGGACCCTCCGGGCGGTCAACAATACCCTCCGCCCGCCCGGCCCGCAAGCTCTAAGGCCCATCGCGGGGTTTCCAACCTACTTCTTCACCACCAAGACACCAAGGCACCAAGGCACCAAGTTGGAATCCGGGTCGCGGGAAAGCGCGCTGGTTTCGCGAGCGGCTTCCGCCGCGTCCAAGCCCTCAAGGTTCTTTGTGTCTTGGTGTCTTGGTGGTTGATTAGCCCAATGCATGTGGCGGCGGTGGACCAGGAGCGTCCGCGCGGCGCGGGCGGCGAGCTTGGGGTCGAAGCCGACCACGAAGTCCAGCAGCCTGTTAATCGCCAGAGAGGCGCCGAACTGCGCTGCCGTCCGTCGCGCGGCTGGGTAAGCCTTGTCCCAGGCCTTCGCGTAAACGAAAGCCCAGCGGGTTACTTCCTCCCGGGGATGGCCGACTTCGCCCGCAATCGTGATGTAATCGGCACCGTGGGCCACGCGGTGCGTCGCATACGTAATGCGGCGTCGCAGTTCTTCTGGTGGTTCTTCTTCACCACCAAGGCACCAAGGCACCAAACCAGTTTTCAGTTTTCGGTCTTCAGTTTTCGGGACTCCTGAACACTGCGCACTGAGCTCTGAACACTCGTTCTCCTTGGTGTCTTTGTGTCTTGGTGGTTGATAACGCCTTCGCTCGACGTGGCGGCGATGGATGAGCAGCTCGCGCGCGGCGTTCTCGGCGGCAGTTTCGTCATCGCTCTTCAGCAACATGCAAAGGCCCGCGAGGGTTTCACCCTCGGCCTCCTGCAATCGCAGCTTCTCCGCGCGCTCGGAGAGCGGCCCCCAGACCTCGGGATGGTCGATGGAGAACGTAACCAAATCGCCGGCGCTGGTCCCGGTGCTCTCGGCAATCAGCTCCCAGGACGCGCCCCGCCCGCGCTGGCGCGCGGCGTCGATGAGGACTTCCCGCGGGAACGGGAGATCGTTCGCCACGGAGGCACGGAAACGCGGAGAACCGCTGTTGCCACCCTCGCGGGGGACGGCGGGTTCCCGGCTGGCGGTGTCCTTTATCACGAAGTCCGCTCCTCCGATAACTGGTCACCGGCCACTGACCACCGACAACTACTATAATATACACCGAACGGGACCGAATGTCAAGAAGATAATACAGAAGAAATGCGGATAAGATGTAAGCGGCTGTACAAGTGGCGGTTAAAAGCGCCAAAAAGGCCGTTTGTGACCCCGATGCTCGCTCCCGACTTCTGACAACCGACAGCAGACAACTGGCCCCCGACTCGCAACCCGTAACTCGCAACTCGGAACTTGGGCCGTTGTCTTGACTTCCGCGCCCGGCGGAGGCACACTTGACTGGCAGGAAACGGGGGGGGGCAATACCTTCAACTGTCACCGGAAACCGACCTTGCGCGGAGGGCTGCGACAAGCCGTGCCTCAAGACGAGAAAGCGAGAGAGCGGCGGGTTCTCAGAGCCATGAGGCTTGTAGCCAAGTGTGTGCTTAGCTTCTTGGCCCTGATGGCTTTGTCCGTAGTCTTGCTCTTTGCCTTCCCAAGGAAATCAAGCCCGTCCGCGTTCATTACCTTGGGCAGTGTCCTCGGGTCAGGCCTGGGGTTGGCGGGATATCTCCTCCGAAAAAGACTGCCAAGCGCAGGTCAGTTCCTCTTGGCTGCTTCATTTGGGCTACTCACTTTTATGGCTTGGTTCTTGGGGGCAAGTGCGTTCTGTCCTCCATTCCTCCTGCCTTTGCCCGGCCGCGCTCTCCTTGCACTGCTTCTCGCTGCGTTGGCGTTTCTCCCTGATGTCCTGGCGGCCCCAGGCAGATTCAGCAAGGCAGTCTTTCGGGAAGCAATACGGTCCGTCCGCAGTCGATGGCGTTGGCTACTACTGGTAGGACTCCCTCTATTCCTTGTCTTTGTGGGAACGTTCCACACTGAGACTTGGCTAACCGGGCAGGTATCCGTGGAGCCGGGCGCGAAGCTTGTGGACGAATGCCGGAAGATCACAAACGACAGGTTTGTAGTACCGGTCTCGATACGGAATGATGGCTGGGTGCAGCTATGGTTCGACTTTTCAAGCATGCGGCGCCCCCCTTTTTCCACCAAGCACGACAAAGAGAACGGCTTCACTGTCAACTGGGAGTACATATCTCCCACAGGGCCCAAATCTCCCAAGAACAGACGGAAATGGAGTGCAGAAGATCACGAGTGTAGGGTTCAGCACTGGGATGGAAGTACTTTTAAGTTCACGGTCAAGACCGTTGATCCTGGTCCTGACCAGACTTGGGGAACTGCTGATGACTCCCCCATCAGAATTTCTTCGGCCAGTGGTTTCACCGTAATGACCAACGTGATGAATGGCTTCAAGATGACCTTGGCGACCATGTCGGCCTATTAGGCCTCGACCACTTTCCTTCAGTGGCAGCACCGGCCCAAAGGGCTCAAGCTCGGTGGGGCATTCGGGGACAGGAATTCGAGGGCATTCCGGGCGTTCCGCTAACACCCACCGCCATTATTAGCTATTTCCGCGCCTCTTTGCGGGAAAAGGCCCTCAGCCCAGATAGTCCTCCATCATGTCGGCGACCAGGCGGGCGATTGCCGGGCTGGCGGTGATGCCCGGTGACTCGATGCCCGCCAGATTGAAAAAACCCGGTGCTCCGGCGACGGCTTCGTGGGCGATGTGAAAGTCCCGCGCCGGCTCGCCCGGCCCGGCCAGCTTGGGGCGAATGCCGCTCATGTCCGGCTCGAGATCAGCGGCCTTTATGAAAGGCAGAAAGGCCTGAACTCTCCGCGCGAAGACTTCCCGGCCGGCCGCTTCCACGGTATAGTCAATCTCCTTCACATATTCCGCGTCCGGGCCGAGCTTCAGCCCCCCGCCCATGTCCACCACGGTGTGAATGCCCAGGCCGGCGAGGTATTTTTCGGGTGATGGATAAACGAGAGCGCTGACCATCCCGCGCTTGCCGCCGCCCACCGAGAAGTAGGACCCCTTGCAGAGGTGAAGCTTGAGGTTCATCTTCTCAGGCTCCAGCCCGGCCATGCGCATCACGTCCTGCGCGCCGAGCCCCGCGGCGTTGACCACCGCCCGCGCGGATATCCCGCCCTCTTCCGCGGCGTCGCGATAGCGCACCCCCCAGGAATCCCCGCTCCGCTCCAGGCCCGTGACCTCGCAGTTGAAGACCGTCTCGGCGCCCGCGGACTCGGCCGCGTGCTTGAAAGTCGCCATCAGGCGGTGGGTGTCGATGATTCCGCTCTCCGGGGAAAGCAGTCCGGCGGCCACAGTGACATGGGGCTCGTGCTGGCGCACCTCCTCGGCGGAGAGCAGGCGCAGCCCCGCCACGCTGTTTTCCTCGCCGCGCCGCTTGAGGGCTTCGAGTCCGGGAACTTCCGCGTCGCTGACGGCGACGATCAGCTTGCCGCACTTGCGAAAGGGAACCCCGCGCTCCGCGGCCAGGCGGTAGAGCTCGCGGCGGCCCTCGACGCACAGACGGGTCTTGAGCGTGCCCGGCGGGTAGTAGAGCCCGGCGTGGACCACCTCGCTGTTCCGGCTGGAGGTCTCGCGCCCGAAGCTCTCGTGGCGCTCGACCAGGACGACCTCGCGGCCGCGCTCCGCCGCCGCGGCGGCGATGGCCAGGCCGATGACCCCGCCGCCGATCACCAGAACATCGAAATCAGGTTCGTTCATAATTAGGCAATCTAGCCCCGCGCCGTCCATGCGTCAAGCGGCCCGAGGCTTGACAGCGGAGGCCGTCGGGCGGATAGTGGACCGCATAATGAAGAAAGCACGGTGGCTTCCCACGGTCCCGCCCCCGCCGGAGGCGCGCTGAGATGTGCGGCATCTGCGGGGGGCTGTCATGGCAACGTCCTCTGGACGCGGACACTCTCGGGCGCATGTTGAAAACGCTGGTCCACCGCGGGCCGGACGACGAGGGCACTCACGTCGCCGCGCCGGTCGCGCTGGGCGCGCGGCGACTGGCGGTAATCGACGTCCAGGACGGGCGACAGCCGATGAGCAACGAGGACGGCTCGGTTCACGTCGTCCAGAACGGCGAGATATACAACCACGTGGAACTCCGCGAACAGCTTGAGAAAAGCGGGCACCGCTTCCGCACCCGCTGCGACACGGAGGTGCTGGTTCACCTCTACGAGGAGAAGGGCGAGAACTTCCTCGACGACCTGGTGGGCATGTTCGCCGTCGCGGTGTGGGACTCGCGCGCCGGGAAGCTGCTCCTGGCCCGCGACCGACTGGGGCAGAAGCCGCTCTATTACGCCCAGGTTGACGGTGGACTGATCTTCGCCTCGGAGATCAAGGCGCTGCTGGCCACCGGAATGATTTCCCGCGAAGTGGATTACGCCGCGCTGCGTGAATATCTCAGCAAGCTGTACATCGGCGGCGCGGCCACGATCTACAAAGCCATCCGCCAGCTCCCGCCGGCCCACCGCCTGGTCGCCGGCCGCGACGGGCTCTCTACCCAGCGCTACTGGGACCCCTGGGAGGTCCGGCCTCGCGAGGGGCAGTTCGAGGAGGAAGCCCTGGTCGCCGAGCTCGGCGCGCTGCTCCGCGAAGCGGTCAGGCTGCGGCTGCGCTCCGACGTGCCCCTGGGCTGCTTCCTCTCCGGAGGCATCGACTCGGCGGTGGTCACCGCGCTGGCCTGCGAAGTTTCTCCACGTGTTAAGACCTTCACCGTGGGCTTCCCGGGAGAGGGCTACGACGAGTCCGCGCCCGCCGCCGAGCTCGCCCGGCGCCTGGGCACCGAGCATCACGAGTACCGCCTTGAGGGCGGGCCCGGCGACTTGATTTCCCGGCTGCCGGAGTTCTTCGACCAGCCCTTCGGGGACTCCTCGGCGGCGCCCACCTACCGGCTCTCGGAAGTAACACGTGAAGAGGTCACCGTGGCCCTCTCCGGCGACGGGGGCGACGAGGTCTTCGGCGGCTATCAACGTTATCTGGCCCGGCGGCTGGCCCGCAACTTCAACCGCCTGCCGGGTGCGGCCCGCAAGGCGGCCTCCGCGCTGGCCGAGCTGCTGGCCAGGCCGGGCGAGCGCTACGGCGGCGGCTTCGGCGAGAAGCTGCGGCGCTTCACTGCTTACGCCGAGCAAGTGGAGAAGTGCCCGGAACTCACCCGCCTGGAGTACTTCACCGCCGATATGCAGGAAGGCTTGTTGAACCCCGAGGCGCTTGAGGCGATTCAGGCGTCCGCGGGCGACGAAGTCCGCGCCTCTGACTCCGAGCCCGACCCCGCCGAGGCGGCCATGCGCCGGGACCTCTGCGACTACCTGCCGGACGACATCCTGGTCAAGGTCGACCGGGCCAGCATGGCGGTGAGCCTGGAGGCGCGCTCGCCCTTCCTCGACCACCGCGTGGTGGAGTTCATGCTGGGTCTGCCCGCCGAGTGGAAGCTGCGCGGGCTTACCGGCAAGTACCTGCTCAAGCGCTTCGCGGCGGATATCCTGCCCGCGGAAGTCATCAACCGCCCCAAGCACGGGTTCGCGGTACCCCTGGCCGGCTGGTTCCGTCCCGGCGGCGAGGGGCGCACACGTTTAGAAGCGCTCTCCCGCGGGCCGCTGGAGCGCCTGGTCAGTAAAGATGGCGTCTGCGAACTCCTGGAGCGCCACGCCACCGGCCGCGCCGACCTCGGCGAGCACCTCTGGGCGCTCACCATGCTGGGGCTGTGGTTGGAGGGGGAGGGCGGGTAAACGCCGCGAAGGGGAATTGGCGCAAACTGTCCCCGGAAATCAGGCGGCGTGAAACCGTGAGTACCGAGCAAACCGAGGACGATGCCGGGGTTTTTCAACAGGCCCACTGTCCCCGGAAATGCGGAAATGCCCCCTTGGCCCCAAGTCGTCTGCCTTCTGATCAAGACTTGAAGTTACCTTTGCCCTTGAGGCGCAGCTTCATCTTGATCCGATCCTCCTCAAGTCGCAGGCGGAAGGTATCTTCAATTTCCTTGTCGAAGAATATGGGCTCTCTTCTGTTGAGTACTCTGTAGCACTTGAGGGCTGCGTCCACAGGACTGAGACTAAAGTGCTCCTTTGATATCTTCTTCTTAGCCAGTTTGTCATGAATCTTCTTCTCGTCGGCCTTCGGTCTGTCCGACGGGAAGATCACAATAGGCTCAAATGCGCCGGCAACACCAGTTGAGTTCAAGGACTTGATGCGTTGCTCCACCGTCTTCGTCGTAATTCCGATCTTGACGCCTGTCTGATTTGAATTCGAGACCACATACACTGAACCCTTGAATTGCCGCAATGCAAAAGGGGGTTCCTTGCACTCGGGGCAGTTCTTTAGAGGTCGGCTGTTGTGGACTATGACAGACACCACCGCCGCGCAGTGCTGACAGACACCGGTGAATTCGTACAACATTTGGTCGCCTCCTGGCGTGGGCTGTACCCGGGTGGGGAGTTCATTGTAGCATCCAGGGTTAACAAGTGCAACGGGTTGGCAATCACCCCCGACCTCATCTTCCCGATTCCCCTTGCGCTTAATCGAGGCTCCACCGCCGAGCGGCAATGCGCGCTAGTTCTTGCGCACGGTTCAGGATGGGCTCTCTTCCCCATTTACGGTGCTCTGCAATGTCCGCCGTCAGACGAAGCTTTGCACTCCTATACACCTTATTCTTCTTGAACGTCCACTTCTTGTTGCTCGCCTTCCGATTGTCGGCAGACGTCAAGAGCGTGAGATTTCCGAGATGCCAGAGGTATGGCGTGAGCAAATCGCACCGCTTCCACTGGTCAGGAGTTGCCTTCACAGGAAATATATGTTCAAGGGTCGCTTCGGCTCGGAATGAATCATCCGGGTACGTGTTCAATGTTTCCAGTTGTCGAAGGATGTACACGGCTTGCAGTTTGGTCATCTTCATCTTTCTGCGGACACCCGAGATAACCTGCTGATCCGATGGGTCAACTTCCTTGAGCGTGGCCAGCGCGCGCTCTAATGCAACGTCTTTGGAAGGCGCTCCGTGCACCTGCCGAGCCGCCCGATAAAGCGCTGCCTTCAAGTCAGCTACATCGAATGCCGCAAAGAAGCGGTGTCGCACCACGAGAGACTCTACGGCCCGAGCAAGCCTTGAGAACTCGGGCGTCTTGCGTAGCTTGCAGTACGCAGAAAGGAAGAGCGGAAGCGCAATCTTTACGCCGAGTGTCGCGTGCGTCGCTCTGACTGCCTCACGGCCTTCATGGTGAATACTCGTGCTGTGCGGCTTTAAGAGTTCAGCGTAGGCATGACAGTTCTCCACGCAATCCTCCGCGAAAGCAACGACACTCTCATCCGTCTCGACAAGGTACTCTGATATGGCGTCGTAGAGTTTTGATGCCTTGAGATCGCCTGTCCTTGAAACCCACATGTCCCGTAGGAACTTGTCGGTTTTCGCTTCCGTCCCAAGGAGATTCTCAATCTTATCCCAGCACTTCCGGACCTCGTTTCGGTCGCCCTTTGTCCGTGCGGACCGCATGAGACGGTGGCGCACCAGATCAGCTTCGGACAAGGGTTTGCCCCGATCGTTGATTCTCTCAAACACATCCATCGCATCGCGATCATTGGCGACGTGAACTGCAATCATGACCACATGGCGCGTGAGGCACTCATAAAGCCTGCGCAAGTAATCCAGCGGAACCGATCTTTCCCCTATCTTGGCCCGCAGTTGCCCGTCAAAATAGTTGCGAGCCTGCTTGATCAAGCCGTTGGACGCATTCCGTGGAAACAGATCGGCTTGGCGATTCATACGCTGCACAAACTTCTGGAAGAAAGGCTGATCGAGATCGCCGAGGCGCAGAGTCCATCGGTCTCCGCCATCGGGCCCCTCCGACAGCACATAGTTTCTGTGTATATCATCCGCCAAATCACTCCCGACGCTTCCGGGCCCGGGAATCTCTGCGGCAAGGTCCCGAATCGTAGCAAGGAGAATAAGCGAGGTGGCGAGCCGCTGCTGTCCGTCGACGAGGTAGAAATACTCGTCGGTTGGATGCCCCTGCATGATGACAATTGGGCCGAGGAAGTAGACATCTGTCTGCCCCCTCTTTCGGGTTTCTGAGAAGTCCGTAATGTCCTCGAAGAACGCCGTAAAATGCTTGGACTCCCAACTGTACCCGCGCTGGTAGTCAGGTACGCGGACCTGAGAGCTGGCGTCCCGCCCGAGCATCTTGTGAAGCGTGGTTTTCCTTGCTGCGATGTCCGGATCCATCACACCTTCCTCCAACAGCGGCACCTTTGCCCCTGGTGCCGGCGGCCGGTATCCGTCCTGTGTACCGGTTCAGCGAAGTGGGACACACTTGGGCTCCCGGGATGAGACGGTCGGTTCCGGTTCAGGCCCTGGCGCGATGGTAGCTTTCCGACCTTCGTCCGTCAAGACCTCACGTTTTTCTTCCACTCTTGGGATTTCCGGGGGGATTTCCAGAACCAGTACCAATTGTCAACCGGTAGCCCGCATCTTGGGCTCCGGCTCAGTGGCCCTTGAGGTACCGGGCCAGTATCCCGGCTATGCGTCCGGCGGCTTTGCCGTCCCACAGCGGAATCTTGCGGGAGGCCTTCGGCCGGGCGAGCGCCCGGCGGACCGCGGCGACTACCCTTCGCGGGTCCGAGCCCACCAGCACGCTGCTGCCCCGCTTCACGGTAACCGGCTGCTCCGTATTTTCGCGCAGCGTCAGGCAGGGGACGCCCAGCGCGGAAGTCTCGCCCTGCAGGCCGCCGCTGTCGGTCAACGCCATGCGCGAATCGTTCAGCAGTGACAGGAACTCCAAGTAACTCTGCGGGGGCAGAAGCCAAAGCCCGTCGGAACGAGCCGAGCGCCTGGGCGTGAGTTTCTTGAAGCGCCCCGCGAGCCTGAAACGCCGCAGGCTCTTGGTGGTCCGGGGATGGGCGCTGAGCACCACCGGCAGCCGCGCGGAAATCTCTTCTAACGCTTCAACCAGGCCGGCCAGGGTCTCGCGATCATCCACGTTTGACGGCCGATGCAGCGTGGCCAGCGCGTAGCCGCGCGAGGCGAGGCCGAAGCGCCGGGCCAGGCGCATCCGCGCGGCGCGTGGGCGCAGCCGGAAGAGCGTGTCGATCATCACGTTGCCGCACAGGTGAACGCGCTTCATGTCCGCGCCCTCGCGGCGCAGGTTGCGGACCCCGGCGGCTTCAGTTACGAAGAGCAGGTCGGAGAGCCGGTCGGTGACTATCCGGTTGATCTCCTCGGGCATGCTCTGGTCAAAGCTGCGCAGCCCGGCCTCTACGTGGGCGACCGGCACCCGCAGCTTGGCCGCGGCCAGCGCGGCGGCCATCGTGGAGTTGACGTCGCCAACGACTATCAACAACGCCGGACGGGCCGCGAGCAGCGTCCGCTCCACGGCGACCATGGCCCGCGCGGTCTGCCGGGCGTGGCTTCCCGAGCCCACGCCCAGGAAGTGTGCCGGCTTCGGCAGGCCCAGCTGCCGGAAGAAGCTGCCGCTCATCCGCCAGTCGTAGTGCTGCCCGGTGTGGCACAGGCTGACTGGAATCCGGCGGGCGCGAAGCGCGCGATAGAGGGCCGCGGCCTTCACGAAGTTGGGCCGGGCGCCGACCACCAGCATGACGGGCGACTTCATGGGTTCAGAGTCTAACCGGAACGCGGCCTGCTCTCAACCGATTTAGAACGGAAACATCGCGGTATTCCCGAAGGCCCCGCTCACTTCGACGGCACCGCCATCTCCTTGAGCCGGCTGTCCGCGATGTCCCGGAAGCGCTGCATTTCCGGGGAGAGCTTCCCCCGCCCCTTGCCGCCGGCGGCCCGCCTGTCCAGTTCGGCGCGGACCTCCCGGTAGAGCCTGCCGGCCTCCCCCTCCTGCCCGGCCACGCGCTTGAGCTCGGCCAGCCGGAAGCGGGCCGCGGGGGCCAGCTCGCTCCGGGGATGCTTCTTGATAAAGGCCTCGTAGAGGCCGGCGGCCTGCTTGAGCTCCAACTGGCGGCGGCGGCACTCGGCGGTGCCGAACTCGGCGTCGTCGGCCAGCTTGCTCTTGGGATACTTCTTGATTATCTCCGCGAAGCTCTTCTCGGCGGTCTTGAAGCGGCCCTCCTTGAGGTCGTCCTCGCCCTTGAGGTAAAGCGCCAGGGGCCGGCTGCTCTCTTTCGGCTCGGTGTTCCTGGCGATGAAGCGGAGCATGTGGTCGCTCTGGGCCTCGTAGTAGTTGGGGATCGGCGCCCCCCGGGAGACCCGCTGCCCGTTAGCGTTGCCCTGGGCGTCGTTCAAGTACCTCACGACCTTCCCGATCTTCTGCTGCTGCACCGCGACCCGGGCCTGCTGGTACATGGCCTGGCTGGCGGTCTCCCGGTCGCGGTACATCCTGGCCAGGCGGGTGTAGGCCGCGGCCGCCCGGGCGGGGTCCTTGAGGTAGTGCTGGTGGATGTAACCCACCCGGTAGAGGGCGTCGTCGGCGTAGACGTGCCGTGGGAAGCGCCGGACCATCTCCTCGGAAAGCTTGACGGCCTGCTTGTGCGCTCCGGCCTCCATGCTTAGAAAACCGCGCTGGAAGAGCGCCCGGCCGATCGAGGGGTCGCCGGGATCCTTGGGGTTGATCTTCTCCATCTTCTTCTGGGCCCCGGCGAAGGCGGCTTCGGCCCGCTTGGGATTCTTCATGATGTTCCCGCTGAAGGCCGCGTTGTATATCCGCCGGGTCTGCGCGCGGCGCCTGGCGGCTTCCTCGGCGAGCTTCACCCGGGGAGTCTTCGCCGTCCCACCCTCGGCGGCGGCGGCGGCGGCGGCCGAGAGCGCCCCGGCCAGGATCAGCATGAGAGTGACGGACTTGCGCATCTGTTGCCTCCCGGAACTACCGAGCCGAAGCCCTCAGCGCCCTGGTGCGCTCCACCAGGGCGTTGTCCAGCACCAGATCCTGAATGTCCTTGAACTCCTCCGATTCGGAGGGCTTGTGGTTGGCCACGCGGACCAGGACCATCTCCAGCGACCGCGCGGCGGCCAGCGTGGGGCCCGCCCCCGCCCCCGCACCCGAGCGCCGCAGCTCGGCCAGGCGCGCGGGCAGGCCGCTGTCGATCACCGCCGCGCGGATGGCGGCCAGCTCCTCGCGGTCTTTGGGGTCGGCGTTCTTCAGGCGCACCAGGATGCTCTCCGCCGCGGCCAGCAGTCGTTCAAGCTCCTCCTCGCGGTCGGCGGCCAGCACGGGGGAGCCCACGTAATCGTCGCCGTTCCCGGCGACCGGCCCGCTCCCGGGTCCCGGCCGGTCCTCGTCGAGCAGCAGCGGACGCACCGCCCAGCCGGCCCAGGCCGCGACCAGCAGCGCGGCGGCGACCAGCGCCAGGCGCAGGGCGCGCCGCCACATGCGCCGCGAGCGCGCCACCTGCCCCTCGGCCCGTGAGCGCTCGCCCATGGCGATGCGCACCATCAGCCGGCGGTTGAAGTCCGTCCACTCCGTCTCGGCGCGCTCGGCGGCCGGCTGGGCGGCCACTGCGCGGTCCCCGGCGGCCAGGTCCTCGACCAGCCGCGCGCAGGCCTCGCACCCGGCCAGGTGCCCGGCGGCGGCTTCCTTCTCCCCGGCGGCAAGCTCGCCGTCCAGCCAGGCGGCGGCCGACTCGGTGAATTCCTTGCAGTTCACAGCACGGCCCTCTGCTTCAGCTTCTCGCGCAGGGCGGCGCGGGCCCGCGACAGCCGGCTCATCACCGTGCCCACCGCCGCGCCGGTCGCCCCGGCGATCTCCGCGTAGCTCATCTCCTCCTGCACCCTGAGCACCAGACAGGTGCGCTGCTCCTCGGGCATCTCCGCCATGGCCTGCTCAACGGCCCGGGTGGTCTCCTCCCCGTCGTCCGGCTCCGACCCGTCCTGCGGCCTCGGCGGGACCTGCCGCGCGGCGGCCTCCATCGCCGCCCGGCGGCGAGCCCGGCCGCGCAGGTGGTTGCGGCCCAGGTTCACCGCGATGCGCCGCAGCAGCCCATAGAGCGGCTGGGACTCGTCCAGGTCGTCGATGTGCCGCCAGAGCCGCACGAAGCACTCCTGGAGGAGATCGTCGGCGGCGCTGCGGTCGCCGACCACCCGGACCAGGAGCACGAACAGCGGCCGCTTGTAGCGGTCGACCAGCGCCTCAAAGGCGCGAGCCTCGCCGGCCCGGAAGCGACGGACCAGGTCAGAGTCGCTGGGCGGCTGCCTCACCCTCAAACGGCCCCTTTCTGCCCGATACACCCCGCGGGGCGCGGGTTATTCCGCCGTTCGCGCGATAACCAGCCTACGTTCAGGCAGGCCGCAAGTCAAGCCTGCGGCGGCTCTTGCGGCCCACTATATGGCGTTTACTACTCGAACCAGCGCGGGTCCAGAGCTTCGCGCTGGGCGGCGAGCATCTCCTCAATGATCGCGTCGGCGTCCGAGATCGAGTTGACGATGGGGTCGGTGAGCATCGCCCGGCGGAGCACCTTGCGGTCGCATGTCACCGCCGCCTCCACGGTCAGCTCATGGGTATCGAGCACCTGATGGGTGAGGCCCCGCACCCCTCGGGGCATCTCGCCCACCGGCACCGGCCGGGGGCCGTCCATGTCCACGTCGCTGAGCAACTCGAAGAAGGCGTCGTCGGGCATGTTGCTCACCGCGCCGCGGTTGGGCTGGTTGACGTAGAACTGCTTGCCGAGGCCGCCCCACATGCCCTCGATTACATCGGTGGCGTGGTCGGTGGGCACCTTCTCGAAGAACTCGCTCATGGGCTTTTCGCCAGCCGCGTAGCCGTTTATCTCTTCGAAGATTCCCGCGCGCTTGCGGGCGCGCTCCTCGGCGTCGAACAGGCCGATGGCCTCGATGTCCGACGGGTTCTGTGAGTATCCCTGCCAGTAGGGCACGTACTCCTTGGTATGGCTGATGCACATGGACGCCGCGCCGAATACCTCGCTGAGCGCCAGGCGGTAGCGCCCGTTCTTGCGGCCCTTGGAGCCGACGGACTCGTCCTCGTCCGCGGCGTGCTTGCGCATGTACTCGTAATAGGCCGGGAGGCAATCCTCGCCGTCGACCTCGAAGCCGGTTAACCATGTAAAGTGATTGACGCCTACTACGCGAAGTTCAATGGCGGCCTCCAGCGCAGCCTTCTCCTCGTCCGCGCCGAGCCTGCCGACCGCGCGCAGCATCTTCCGCCGGAAGTGGGGCTCGTGCAAGCCGTCGCACAGCGCGAAGCTGCGCACCTTCGGCGCGTGACGCATGAGCATGATCCCGAAGCAGGCCGTGGGATTAATATAGTTGACGAGCCAGGCATCGGGGCACAGATCCTCCACGTCGCGGGCCACGCCCAGCACCTCGCGGGTCTCGCGCAGCGTGCGGAAGATCCCGCCCGGCCCGATAGTGTCGCTGGAGCACATCCGCACGCCATGCTTCGCGGCTATCGCCGTATCCACCCCCCGCCAGGTGATGCCATCATTGGCGAAGGTCAGGACCACGAAGTCCGCGCCGGGCAATACCGCGCGGCGGTCGGTGGAACTCTCTATCGTCGTCGGCGCGCCGGAGTGCTCCCGGGCGCGCTCGGCCAGCGCGGTCATCTTCTTGAGGGTCGCCTCGTGGGTGTCGACCAGGGCCAGCGTGGCGCCATTGAGCACCGGACTGCTCATCACCCCCTTGATCGCCTGGCGCCCGAAGAACATGCTTCCCGCACCGATCACCGCGATTCTGGGGCCTTTCTCGCTTCTGGACATTATTATCATTCTCCTTTCGGCCGCTCCGGGGCCACCTTGCGCGCCCCGCTCCCGTCAGGCCGTGTCTCCTGTATACTCTACACCGTGCGTCCAAAAGGGGGAATAGAAGATAGTTGCAAATAGCTGGATAATATTTACACTAGCCTCAGCCCCAAGGAGACCGAGAATGCCCCGAAAACGCCGCGGGTTCTCAGTTCCCGCCCTGCCACCCTATCGGGTGCGCACCGCCGGGCACATCTATGCCAGCCCGCACCACTCCACTCCCGGCAGCCGGGAAGGCGACACCATGCTCACCGTCTTCCTGGCCGGTCGGGGACTCTACATCCTCGACCGCCGGCGCAGCGCGGTCGAGCCCGGCACGGTGGGGCTGGTCCCCGACGAGAACCCCGGCATCGTGCTGTCCGACGCAGCCGACCCCTACGACCACTACTACTGCCGCTTTGCCGGCGACTACGCGCTCTCGCTGGCCGCGGGCATTCGTGCCTCCCACGGCGGGCGTTTCTTCCACCACGAACGCGCCGCCGAGATCGCCGACCTCGTCCGGCGCATGGGCCCCATCGGCCGGGGGAATCTGCCCGGGCAGGTTCGCCCCGCCGAGCTGCTCCTGGCCGAGGCGCTGATGATTCTCTCCCAACCGCCCCGGCCGGCGCGGACCCGCGCGCTCAGCGCCGAGAGCCTGGAGCAGTACCTCCGCGATCACATTTCCGAGCCCTTCGAGCTGCTCCGCGTCGCCGAGCACTTCGCGGTCTCGCGCACCTCGCTGTGCCGCGCGGCGCGGCGGCTGACCGGACGGACGCTGCTGGAGGTCGCCGAGGAGCTCAAGGTCGAGTGGGCCGGGACGCTGCTGGCCTCTGGCGCGGCCAACGTCTCCGAGGCCGCCCGGCGGACCGGCTACGCCGATCCCTTCTACTTCTCGCGGGTCTTCCGCCGGCGCACCGGCCTGGCCCCCCGCGAGTGGGCCGCCCGGGGACGGCGCTAGCAGGCCGTTGAAAAATGGAGCAGTCGTGATTGGGGGCAGAATGGTTCAGATTCGAGGAGGGGTTCCGAAGTCGATGCCCGAGCATCGTCTTCGGGTTCCCGACGAAGGAGATGGGCCGTTATGGTCCAACCCGAAGGGCGGCAGGCGGTCCCGTCGCGCTGCTTCGTTCTCGGGATTCGC
>CBDUSI010000060.1:0-27503 GCA_965370045.1 uncultured bacterium
GGCGGTGGCGGCGCGTCCTCCTGCTGCCAGGGCAGGATGGCCTTCCAGTCGGGGCCCTTGGGCTTTCTCTCGCGCGGAATACGCGGATGCGTCACCCGCCACCACCACCTGAACTGCACGAGGAGACTCTGCGCGGCGCGGAGCTGCACCCAGGGCTTTTTGGCGTAAAGCAAGTCTATCAGCCGGTCGTTGGCCAACTCTCTCACCTTGAGCATTTCCTCGGGGTCAATCCCGGAGACAGAACTACCATCCACAGATTGCACAGATTCCACAGAGGTCATAGTCTCCTGGGCTTGGTACTTATCTGTGCAATCGGTGTAATCTGTGGATTGATTGTCCCCCGCCCAGCGGGAATGGGTCAGAATCGCCTTGGCCGCATCCTTGGCTACGAAGGGGTTCTCGTGGCGGGCGAGATCGGTGAGCACCTCTAACGCAGAAAAGCTGGCTGCCTGGACGTAGAGCCCGGCCCACTCCTCCCGGCGCTCCCAGGCGAGGTCTTTCAATTCGCAGACGGGACGATTGAGGAGGACAGAGACGTCTTCCCAAGAGTCACCGCCGGCTCTCAGCCGGGCCATCTTCTCGATCAACTGGCGGGTCCCCTCCGCGGCTTCCAGCGCTTGCTCCATCACTGGCGTCCCCTCGCGGACACATGGTCAGTGGCGACGCGCCACCGCGCGGCGGATTCGAGAACGTCCATAGCCTCGTCTAGCATGTCAACTCCTCAGACTTACTACTATTATACCGCGATGCCCACAGAATGTCAAGCAGAATTATCAGAATAAATGCGGCGGGCGCGCGATGACGCGTAAGAGACTGATACATAGCATGTTACGCGAGACAAGGAGACGCGAGATAGTGATCGATTATGCGTTGCGCGCGAGGCCTCGGGACAATCCTGGGGCCTTGCTCTCTTCCGGGGACCGGTCAGGAGCCAGGCCAGGCTGTGTGCAAACAGCCAATGCTGAATTGCTCTAGACGGTCCCGGCGGGATTCTTCCGTGCGGGTTGGAACGCCGAGCGCCGGTGGGCGTCCCATGTGCATGAAGGACGTTCAAGAGACCGGTCCCTCGACACGCGCGATTATCGGCTGGGCCGCCGGCAGCCTGATACTGCTGGCCGGGCTGGTGTCCTCGACTTTCCTATGGACACGCTGCAAGAAGGAATGCGCGCGGGTCGATGCGGTCCACTCAAAGCGTGCCCGAAAGCTGGAGTATCTGGAGGCAATCGCCGATCTCGGCGGCAGGGAGTTGGCGGCCGCGCGGCTGGGCTTTTATCTGCGCTCCCCGGAGCGGCTCGCGGGGAACAAGGTGTGGGTGGCGAAGACGCTCGGCTATCTTCACGAGGACGCCGCTGGTCAGTTGCCCGCCCTGCGCGGTCTTCTGACGCACGGGGACGAGGAGGTCCGCGAAGCTGCCTTGAGGGCCATTGGCAACATCGGGCCGAGCGTGGAGTTCGCCGACGATCTTCTGGCGGTGATTGCGGCGGGAGACGAGAAGACAGACGTGCGCGCCGCGGCGCTCTGGTGCCTGTGCAGAATCCGGCCCCGTTCTCCGAAGGAATGCGAGCAACTGGTCCGAGCACTGTCTTCGGTTATCCGGGACAAATCGACCCCTCAGCACATCAGGGCGGAGGCCACCAAGAGGGCCGGATTGATGCGCGGGAATGCCTCGGGAGCGCCGGCCTGGAAGCGCGAGATTGAGTACAAGCTGGGTCGGTGCATCGACGTGGAGTTCGTAGAGGTCCCTTCTCGCAAGGCGCTGCAACACATCGGGCAGCTTGTCGGCGTGGAGGTACGCTTCGCCAAGTCCTATGACTATGACATGCCGGTCACCATCCGCATGAACGACGTGTCCGCGAAGCTGGTTCTCTTGTGGGTCGGCAAGCTCTCCAGCGTGTATTCGGCCGAGCCTACGAAGGACGGGATTCTCGTGCGCGGGCACGAAGGACCATTGTAAGCCTGGCAATCCCGGGGCCAGCGTACCCCAATAGCCCGGCCATTCCCCCCAACCACCTGATTCCGGCCCCTCTTGACTCCGGCGGGGTGGGAGAGGTATGCTGTTTGTGGAGGCGGGCGAAAGGCGGCTGGGATTACGGGACGGTAGCGGGAAATGCGCGAAGAACTCAAGGGGTTAATCGGGGCGCTCCGCGAAGCGCTCTCGCGGCTGGCCCTGCCTGCCGACGTGCAGCTGAAATGGTTGAAATGGATCGGGACATTGCCGTGCGTTGACGAACTGGCGCTGGATTTTGACGACTGTTACCGCTGCTTGCCCGAGATGGTCGCAGAAGGCATATTCAGCCGAGAACAGGCAGAACTCGTAGATCTGGTGGATGCAATTCTCCACAAGATGAGCGGCAAGCATAACGCGGAGCTCTGGGGACCTGCGGCCCTGCGCGAAAGGCCCGAGTGGGATGAAGTGCGTCGACTCGCCAGGGCGGCCCTCCAGAGCATGGGGGACACCGGTAAGGAGTTTGAGGGTCTGATCCGGGATTCCCGGCTTCCCCCGGACTCCGAGGGGCAAGGCGGTCCTGCTGGCCAAGCTTCAGCCCCTCCCCTCCCCCATTGACCTCCACTCCCTCCGGGCGTATCATGCGGGGGACGCGCCCCCGGCCCCCGGAAGAAGAACGCAATCGCGGGCGCTGGCGCGCGTCTAAGCTGGTGGGCACTCCCGGAGGGAAAGCCTTGCGCCTGGCGCTCTGCCTGATCCTGGTCTCCTCGACGGCCGCGGCCCGCGGCATGCGGCCCCCTGTGTCCGCTAAGAGGCGCGCCAATGTCGTCATGAGGCCGGACTCGTGGAACACCATCCGCAGCGCACGGGTCATCGTCGTCGGCAAGGTCACCAAGGTGGTGACCGTCGGCCATGTGACCATGTCGGTCACCCGGGTCCTCAAGGGCAAGAACGTCGGCAAGACGCTCACCTTCACGAATCATTACGGCAGTCCGGGCAAGGGAGCGATCGGCGCCACCTGGCTGGTCTACCTGGAGGGCCAAGGCACCAAGCCCGCCTACTACTACATGATCAACGCCGCCTCCGGCGCCCAGCAGGTGGCCCGGAACGAGGCCATCGCCAGGCAGGTCCTGAAGCTCGACGGCCTGCGCGGCAACCGGGCCAAGTGCAAGTTCCTGGTCGAGATGATCTGCGCCTCGCCGACGCGCCTGGCCCGCGCCGAGCAGGAACTCCGGCGCCACAACGCCGATGAGTGCGTGGACCTCCTGGCGCCGCTTGCGGAGAAGCCCAAGCTCAAGAGTTTCTACATATCCCTCCTGAGCAGGAACCCCAGCCCGCGGGCCGTGCGCATCCTGCGCGGCTTCCTCAAGACCGAGAAGGGCCACTCGCTGCGACAACTGATCAGGGTCCTGGGCCTCAGGGCCTCCGGGAACCGGGCGCTCGGCGGGGACCTGCTGGAGCTCCTGAAGAGCAGCGATCCGGTGATCCGCGCGGAGGCCATCGCCGCCCTGGAACGCTGCGGCTTCCGCGCGGCGCTGCCCCGGGTAGCCGAGTGCCTTTCGGATCCCGACGGCGACGTGCGCCGCGCGGCGCTCGGCTGGCCCTGGAAGCGGTACGCCGGCGAGCATCCCCAGGTGCTGGACAGGATTCGGCGGATGTCCGGCGCTCCCGCCGCGTCCGAGCGCGCGCTCGCCTGCGCGACGCTGGTCGACCTGGGGGACGTCCGCTCGTTCTACGGTCTCTGGCGCCGCTCGCTCTTCGACCCGGACCAGTACGTGCGCAAGAGCATCAACCTGGCCGCGCTCTGGGAGAGCCGGCCGTTCTCCGCAACCGCGCTGATCCTCTGGCCGGCGCTGCTGGCCCTGGCGGCCGCGATACTCATCGCCCGGCGGCTCCGGGCCCGCGGGACCGGCTTCCGGCTGGCGGCCGGCGTCCTGGCCGGCTACGCTCTGGGGGTGGTGGTCGGGACCCTGATAGGCAAGTACCACGGCGGGGGCGGCGGTTTCGGGGCCTTCGTGCTGACCCCCGCGCTGGCCCTGCCGCCGGCCCTCGCCCTGGCGCTGGCATGGTCCTGGGCCGGGAAATCGAGCGCGGAAGCCGGCGACGCGGCCTGAGCCCGACAGCCGGCGCTTAACCCGTCATCAGCCCCCGCAGGAAAGCGTCGCAGGCGTCCATGGAGTCGACCACCTCCTGCAGCTGGCTGCCCATGCCGCGCATGCCGGTGACGTTGCCGGCCAGGCGCTGGCATATCTTCCACTCGGCTTCGATCTTGGACAGCACGGACTGGTCCAGCCCCGGGGCGGTGTTGCCCAGGCTCTTGCTCAGGGCGTGAATGTTGCCCAACCGCGTACCCACCAGCTTGACCCGGCCGGCCGGAGAGCTCAAACCCTGCTCCTCCAGCGCCGCGACCAGCCCCGCGACCTGGCGGCGCAGCTCCAGGAACCGCCCCTTGAGGTCCTCGAACTCGCCCCGCACTCGCCTCATAACCGCTGCTCCCGTTCGCCCGGGCGCCGGCGCCCGCCTCCCCGGATTATCGCCGCGGGCGGCCCGGCTTGCAAGCCCTCCCCTTGCGCCGGGCCCGAGCTCCGGGCATAATCGGCCCCGTGATTGACCGCGACGACATCCTGGAATTCCTGGGCGCGCCCGACTACCAGCCCATGCGCCGCCGGGCGCTGGCCAAGCGCCTGGACGTGACCAAGAAGCACTACGCGGAGTTCCGCGAAATGCTCGCCGAGCTCGAGGAGGAGGGCCTGGTCCGCCTGGGCCGGGGGCGGCGCTACGTGCTGGCCGCCGGGGAGGACGAGGCCACCGAGGGCCTGGCCGGCACCTTCATCGGCAAGGGCGATTACGGGTTCTTCCGGCCGGACGACGGCGGGGACGACTACTACGTGGGACGGACCCACACCGGCGGGGCCATGGACGGCGACCGGGTGTCGCTCGAGCCGCGCCGCTCACGCGGGCCGCGCCGCGCCGGGCGCGTGGTCCGCATCCTCAAGCGCGAGACCCACGAGGTCGTCGGCGTGCTCCGCACGGGCTTCGGCCAGCCCTTCATCCTGCCCGGCGAGCGCTTCAGCGACGAGGGCATCAAGGTCACCGCCCCGCCGGGCCGCAGCATCGACGAGTTCACCCCCGGCCACAAGGTCGCCGCGCGGATCACCCGCTACCCCTCGCGCTCCCGCGGCCCGGAGGCCGAGCTGATCGCCGACCTGGGCCCCGCCGGCAGCGTCGAGACCGAGACCGCCGCCGCCATCCGCGAGTTCGGACTGCGCGAGGAGTTCCCCCCGGGGGCGCTGGCCGAGGCCGAAGGCCTGGCCGAAGCGATCCCCGACGACGAGTTGGCCCACCGCGTCGACTACCGCGAGCAGCGCTGCATCACCATCGACCCCCCCGACGCCGCGGACTTCGACGACGCCGTCTGCCTCCAACGCACGGAAAAAGGCTGGCGGCTCCACGTGCACATCGCCGACGTGGCCTGGGCGGTGAAGGCCGACGGGGCGCTCGATAAAGAAGCCCGCGAGCGCTCCACCAGCGTCTACCTGCCCGGCCACGTGCTGCCCATGCTGCCCCCGCGGCTCAGCAGCCTGCTCTGCTCGCTGCTCCCCGGCCAGGCGCGCCCGGCACAGACCGCGGTCATCGACTACAACGCGGATGGCGAACGGCTGGGCTTTCACGTCGAGCGCAGCACCATCCGCTCGGCGCTGCGGCTGCACTACGGCCAGGTGCTGCGATTGATAGAAGGCGCGCCTCGGCCCGGCGAGGAGGTCCCTGACTGGGCCTTGGCTTCTCTCCGCGAGATGCACGAGTTCAGCCAGAAGCTCCGCACGCGCAGGTTCAAGGCCGGGGCGGTATTCCTGGACATGCCCGAGGTCCGCGTCCTGGTGGGCGATGACGGCGAGACGCTGTCCGTCGAGGAACGCCAGCAGGACTTCAGCCACCAGATAGTCGAGGAGTTCATGCTCGCCGCCAACCGCGCGGTGGCCGAGTTCATGGTGGCCGTCGAGCTGCCGGGCATCTACCGGATTCACGAGGCGCCCGACGACGAGAAGCTCCAGGAGCTGGCCACCTTCGTCAAGACATTCGGCCTGAGCTTCAAGCCGCCCTTTTCGCGCAGGAAGATCCAGAAGCTGGTGGAGTCGGCGCGCGGCAAGGAGTTCGAGCCGGCGGTGATGCTCGCGGTGCTGACCAGCCTGAAGCGGGCCTGCTACACGGCGGAGGCCGGCGAGCACTACGCGCTGGCCTTCAGCCCCTACTGTCACTTCACCAGCCCCATCCGCCGCTACCCGGACCTGGTGGTCCACCGCGCGCTGGAGCGCATGTACCCGCCGGGCGAGGCCCGCCTGGACGGTGTTGCCCACGGCGGGCGCCGCAAGGGCCGCCGCGCCGGGGTTGCCGACCGCCGCGCGGCCGGCGCACATATGGAAACGCTGGCCGCGCACTGCTCGCGAATGGAGCGCAAGGCCGCCGAGGCCGAGCGCCGCCTGACCCGCTTCCGGCAGATGGAACTCCTGGAGCGCAACAAGACCGCCGAGCACTCCGGGACCATCACCGGGGTGACCGACTTCGGGCTCTTCGTCAAGATCGACGACTTCTTCGTGGAGGGCCTGGTGCACGTCAGCACCATAACCGAGCGCTGCCGCTACCTGCCCAGGCGGCAGGAGCTGGTGGCCTCGCGCAGCGGCCAGCGCTGGCGACTGGGCGACCGGGTGAAGGTGAGCATCACCCGCATGGACATGGCCACCGCGCGGTTGGAGCTGGAGTTAGTCTGAGGGGCCGTTTTACCGGGGACGGGCAATACCCCCGGAATGGCCAGAAGTGGAGGGCTTTGTATGTTCTCGCTGTTTGGCGGTGGCGGAAAAACCCCAGCGCAGGCGGCCCAGGATTGCGTAGCCATTTTTGCCCGCAATCTCAAGAGCATCCCCGAGGATGTGGCCGCTTGGGCCAACATAATAGATGAAAAATTGGGCAAGGCCGTAGTGGATGAGCTTGTGATGCTGGTCTATATTGGGCAACGCCTAGCCATACAACAGTCCCGGCATGACAGGAGCAAATTGCAGGAGTTAGGCGACGCTTTTGACAGTGCAACTTCTCGCATCATACCGACGGAATGGGATGATCTACTGGACAAGCGCGGCATTCAGTATTTCGAGATGTTAAAAGCGCACGCAGGTGACGCTGAGGGTTTCCGACAGATACTGACGTTCAAGTTCCGTCAGTTCTGCCTTGGTGGTGGCGAAGAGAGCGACCCAATAATCCTTGGTGGTCTTTCGTTCATTCCACTTGACAGGCTGGCCATGTCCTACTGGATGACAGGGCACTTCGAAACGCGCGAGATGCTCAACGGAATCAAGTTGAAGTGAAAGGGACTATCGAGGGGAGAACGAAATGTCTGTCTCTTGGGGAAACGTTCCGGGCTGGGTCGCCTTGCTGGTCGTCGCGATTAGAGGCGTGTTTGATTTCTTCTCATGGCGAGGTCGGCGCAAGCGTGAGCGGCTGGAACGCGGACTGTCGACATCTGACCGCAAGATACTTCGACAGGCGCGCAAGCACAGAGGGAAAGTGACTATCGACACTGATGGAAGCGGAGACAAGACTCTCGCCATTGGCGGGAAGCTTTACCACGGCGACAGTCAGACAGATTCGCCAATGAAGCTCGCTACTGCGGTTGAACGGATGGCCAGAGATGGCCTGTTTAAGTCGGCGGGGCAGCACATCAATCCAGACGGGGAGGTTAAGACCTACCAGCTTACCAACATCGCCTATCGCATCATCGAGGACACGCCCAGTTCCGAGGAACCTCCTGTGGATGAATTCTAGGGCGGTCAATCAGCGTCCGGAGTTCTTCGGTCCCGGTGGCCTGTGGCCTGCTCTCTCCGTTGACGGGACGCGGGGCAGGGGCTATCCCCTATCTAAGGGCGTACACTGTTACGAACAGCTTGCTTGATCTGCTTGAAAAGCCCTTCAAGCTCCTTGAGGGCAGCGATGTTCTCACCATCCAGCTTTAGCTCCCGATCTGCCAGCTTCTCGTCCTCGTCTGTGCGAATGCGTCCGGCGCGCTCTTTGTCGGTCTCAATTTGCTTGCCGATATTGCCGAAAACGTTCCGGCCGAGCGTTGTGATTTCTCTCGCGGGTCCGTAGACCTTCGCACACATGAATGGTTCGCCCTTGTGGACGGCCGTTTGATAAGCGTTGAACGCCGCTAGCGCGTCCTTCCCATGGTCCACAGTCGCAGTACTGCACAGGGGCTCTACGAGAGAATGTACAGCACGGCGCAGTTCAAAGAGCTTGTCCCAAAGGTCGGTGTAGAGCTGGTATTCCTTTTCCACGCGAAGCCGGTACACCAGAAGCCGCTTCTGGGACAGCCAAGTAGCCACCATCCCCAAGAAAGCACCGATGATGACCAAGAGAGCCGGTTGCAGCCGAGCAATTACCAGGCAGCTTTCCGTCTCAGTAGCAACAGTCAGCGGCATGACAGCCCCTCCCTGATATCAGTCAGGGGCATGATACTGCCGCGTTGTGGCGTAGTCAAGGATTGGATTATTCTGGGCACAGTTTACCCCTCCGCCTCCTCGAACGAGTGGGCGGCCAGGAACTCGGCCGGGGAGAGGACCGCCAGGTCAGGTATTCCGGGGACAGCTTGCCTGCTTCTCACGACCCGCCGAGCTTATTACGCAGTTGCCCACCACCAGGGACTTGCCCGCCCGCGCTCCCCGCGCTAAAATGCGGCATCGTTGTTCCTCACTGCGCGGAGAAATCCCCATGAAACAGGAAGAGAAGCAGCTCCTCCACGAAACCAGCCTCAGGATATTGGAGGAGATCGGCGTGCGTTTGGAGCACGACGAAGTCGCCGAACGCGTAATCAAGGCCGGCGCCAAGGCCGGGCCCGACGCCCAGGTCGTCCGCTTCCCCCGCGAGATGGTCGAGGAGTACCTCAAGCAGTCGCCCTCCGAAGTGCGCCTCGACGACCGCTCCGCCGGCGGCGGCGCGACGCTGTCTCCTGATGCGCCCTCGGTCTTCTGGACCAACCCGGGTCTTAACATCCGCGAGGGCGATTCTGTCAGGGAGATACAGAGCCGCGACCTCGCCGAGATCGCCCGGCTTTGTGACTCGTTACCCAACGTAAGTGGAGTGATGGGCATGGCCATGAGCGACGTGGCCCCCCGGCACCGGGACTTCACCGGCGTGCGCGTGATCGCGTCGAACTGCCGCAAGCACGTCCGCGCGCTGTGCTTCACGCCGGCCGGGATGGAAGCCCTCTCGGAGATGAAGGCGGTTTTCCCCGGCAACTGGCTGAGCATCGGCTTCACCGCCCACGGACCGCTGAGGTGGACGAACCTGGCGCTGGACATTTTTCTCAAGAGCGCCGGCGGCGGCATCCCCGCCACGATCAACGGCGAGCCCATGGCCGGGGTCACCGGCCCGGTCTCGCTGGCCGGCGCGGCGGCGGTGGGCAACGCGGAGATTCTCTCGGGCATCGTGGTCAACCAGGTGCTGGAGCCCGGCCGGCCGCTGATCTACAACCTGGGCCTGGCCCACGTCTTCGACATGAAGAGCGCCACAGCCGTAACCGGCGGGCCCGAGAACGCGCTCTTTGCCACGATAAGCGCGGAGATGGGCCGCTTTTACGACATCCCTTCGAGTTCCTGGGTCTCGACCGAGTCGGTGTTTGATGATTCCCAGGCGTCACTGGAAAAGATGTTCGGCATTCAGACTCATACCGACGCGCGAGTGAGCCTGATCTGGGGACTGGGCCAGCTGGAGAGCGAGAAGACCATCAGCCTGGCCCAGCTGGTCATCGACGACGAGATGATAGCTTACGCCCGGCACTTCCAGAAGGGCGCCGCGGTCAGCGAGGAGACGCTGCAGTACGAACTTATCAAAGAGGTCGGCATCGGCGGGTCCTTCCTCGAAACCGAGCATACGCTCACGGGCTTCCGCGAGCACCTCTGGATCCCGGAGCTGCTCAACCGCCGGGCCCGCGAGGACTGCCCCGGCCCGCTCGGCGAGGTCGCCCACGGACGCGCGCGGGAAATACTGGCCGCGGACACCGAGGCCAAGATCAGCGCGGACGAGCTTGCGGAGCTCCAGAAGATCGAGGCTGCCTACAAAGAGAAGATAACTTGAGACTCACCACAGAGGCACAGAGGCACGGAGGCACGGAGAACTGAAACGCTTGATCGCGGCGACCAGCACAGGTAGACGGGGCGCAAGCAGCCGCGGCCGATCTCACTTCCTCTCCGTGTCTCGGTGTCTCTGTGGTGAAAACCGCGCCCCGCTCCGCCCTACCCCTCCCTCTTCCTGCGATATATCCTGACCCCCAGCATGCGCTTGAAGTCCGACCAGGGCTCCCCGGGGGCCTGGGGCGCGGCGTCCGCGGCAGCGCGGATCTTGGCGTCGAGGTTGTCGAGGTGGTGCAGGGCCAGCGCCTCCGGCGTGGCCGGCAGCACCGGCGAGCCGAACTCCCGCTGGCCGTGGTGGCTGATCAAGAGGTGCAACAGCTGCCGCCGGGTCTCGGCGGGGAAGCCGGGTATCGCGGACATGCGCTTCTCGGCCTCCAGCGAGCCCATCACGATGTGCCCCAGCAGGCGCCCGGCGTCGGTGTAGTCCATGACCGGTCCGGCGGAGAGCTCCCAGACCTTGCCCAGGTCGTGGAGCAGCGCCCCGGCGACCAGCAGATCGCGGTCCAGCTCCTGGTGCTCCTCGGCGGTCCGCGCCGCGGAGCCGGCCACGCTGACGGTGTGTTCCAGCAGCCCGCCCACGTAGGCGTGATGGAAGTCCGAGGCCGCGGGGGCCTGGCTGAAGCGCGCGGCGAAGTCCTCGTCGTCGAAGAAGGCATTCAGCAGCGCGCGGAGCGGCTTGTCCTTCACCGACTTGACCAGCGCCTCCAGCTTCTTCTGCATCTCGCCGACGTCCCGGGGGGTTGCCGGCAGGAAGGCGGCCATGTCCACCTCGGCGGCCTCCACCGGCCGGAAGGAGCCGACCACCAGCTGCGGCTGGCCCTGGTAGCTCTCCACGTGGCCGCGTACGTGCAGGAAGTTCCCGGCCTTGAAGCTGGACGCGTGGGCCGGCTGGGCGTCCCAGACCCGCGTGGTGATCTTGCCGGTGGCGTCGCCCAGCTCGGCGGCGATGTAGTTCTTGCCGGTGCGCGTCTCGCGCATGGAGGCGTTCCTGACCAGGTAGACCTCCTCGACGCTGAGGCCCTCGGCCAGCTCCTCGACGGTGACGCGGCGCTTGCTGCCCATGAGAATCCCCTCGGCCTGCTAAAGGCCCAACTCGGCGATCTTCCAGCCCTTCGCGGTGCGCGTCGCCCGGGCCTTCTTCTTGAGCACCCGGGTCACGCCCAGTTCCCCGGCAACCTCGTAGCTCACCGTCGCGCCCTGGCCCGCGACTTTGGCGCCGGTAACGCGATAGCCGCTGAGGCCGTACCGCCGGAAGGGATACTGCTTGCTGCCCAGCTCCCCGGCGAACTTGCCGGCGGCGCACTCGCCAGCGCTCTTGAGGTCCCCGGCGCGCAGCGCCGCGAGTACCGCGGCCAGGGCGTTCTCCGGGCTCTTGCCCCGCTCCCTGACCCGCGGCGCCTTGAGCACCTTCACCCGCCCCTCCCGCTTGGCGGCGACCCGGCCGATAGCCGCGAGCAGCACCTCCCGCCCGGTGTCGGCCCGGCGCTTGCCGGCCTGGAGCATGGTCAGGTCGAAGCAGGCCTCCGGGTAGCGCGTCAGTACCAGGCGGTAGAGCTTCTCGGCGCGCGAGTAATCGCGCTCCACGAACTCGGCGATCTTGGCGGCGGCCAGCACCGACCCGGGGTGCAGCGCGCCCGCCGGCCAGCCCTTTATCAGCGCGCCGAGCACCTTGCCGCCGCGCAGGGCTGGCTTGCGACCAACCAGCGACTCGGCGATGAAACGTTCAACGGCCGCGACCGCGCCGGGCTCCTCCGGCCCGCGGCGGATGTGCTCCTCGAGCAGCTTGCGGAGTTCATCCTTGCTCCCGGATGCGGCCACCAGGTCGGTCAGCCCCTGCCAGGCCGCGGCGCGCTCAACGCGCGAAGCGCCGGCGGCGGCCAGCACCTGGCGCCAGGCCTTCCCGGCCTCGCCGGGCTTGCCGGTTTTCAGGTAGCAGCGCGCGGCCAGCAATGCCGCGGCCGGCCGAAAGCGGGACTTCTTGTACTCCTCCAGCACCGCCGCCGCGTCCGCCAGCGCCTCGGAGTAGAGATGCGTTTCGCAAAGCAGCCGGGCGCTCTCGACCAGCAGCCAGGGGGCCAACTCCCCGCCGGCGGTCCCGGCGACCCCGGCGGCCTCGCGGAGCCGCGCGGCCCGGGCGCGGACCTCGTCGCGGACGGCGACCAGCTTCTTGATCCCGGCCATGCGCTTCTTGCAGCGCGCGGCCCAACGCGCGGGGTGGTCCGTCGCCAGCTTCTCGAGGACGGCGTAGGCCTTGTCGAGATCCCCCGCGGAGATCAGCCGGCCGGCGCGGGCATAGCGCGCATCGGCGGACTCCACCGGGGTGCCGCCCAGGGCGGAAGCGGACGCGCCCAGCAGGACGCAGAGGAGCAGCGCGGAGAACCGGATACGCATCATTTCTCCAAGGCCAGCGATACGTGCAGGGCGACGCCCAAGCGTAAAGCCCGCTCGTCGATGAGAAACCCGGGGTTGTGAAAGGACCCCTGGGGCCTGCGCGGGGCCGCGCCGAGGAAGGCGAAGCAGCCCGGCAACTTCTGGAGATAGAAGGCGAAGTCCTCGCCACCCATAGTAGGCTGGTTCTCGACCAGCCGCCTGGCGGACCCCGCCCGGCAGAGCCCGCCCCAGAGCTCGGTCAGCTTCTCGAAGCCCGCGCGAGAGTTGACCAGCACCGGCGTGCCCCGCTGGTAGCGGCAGCGCACGCCGCAGCCGTGGCCCCGGGCCGCCCCGGCGGCGGTCCGGCGGATCATTTCCGGAAGCTTGCGATGGATTTCCGGGGAGAGCGAGCGCGCGGTGCCCGAGAGGCGCACCCGCGTCGGAATGATGTTGAAGGCCCCGGGGGCCTCCAGCGTGCAAACTGAGACCACCGCGGGGTCCAGGGGATTGATCTGCCGGGAAACCACGGTCTGCAGCGCGGTGATGACCGCCGCGGAGGCCACCACCGGGTCGCGGGTCGCGTGGGGCATGGCCCCGTGCCCGCCCCGGCCGGTCACGGTCATGTCGAAGCGGTCCATGGAGGCCATCATCGGCCCCGGGCGCACGGCCAGCACGCCCACCGGCCGGTCGGGGCCCACGTGCAGCCCATAGACCGCGCCGGCGCCGTCCAGGGCGCCGGCCTTGATCATCACCGGCGCGCCGTTGGGGATGCACTCCTCGGCGGGCTGGAAGATGAAGGTCACCGGACGGGGCAGCTTGCAGCGCTCAGCGGTCAGCGCCCGGGCCGCGGCCAGGAGCATGGCGGTGTGCGCGTCGTGCCCGCAGAGGTGCCCCTTGCCAGGGACCCGGGACTTGAAGGCCAGCTTGCCCTCCACGCCCATGGGCAGAGCGTCTATGTCGGCGCGCAGGGCCACGGCTGGGCGTCGGCCGGCCGCGCCCGCCGGCCGCAGCCGTCCGATGGCCCCCGTGGAGTTCCGCGGGAGGGTGACGTCCAGGCCCAGCTTTTCGAGGTAATCGACGATCAACGCCGTGGTGCGGAACTCTTCGAAGCCGGTTTCGGGGTGCTGGTGAATCTCGCGGCGCAGGCGAAGGGCCTCGGCGTCGACCTTCCCGGCCAGCTTGAGCGCCCGGCGCGCCAGTCCCAGACCTTTCATCGGCGTCCCCCCCGCCCGGGGCGCGAACACATGGCCTCGGTGATCTTCTCGCGGACCGCGGCGGTGACCGGGCCGGGCCTGCCCCGCCCGATACGCCGGCCGTCGACCTTGACTACGGGCACGCCCTCGGCGGTGGTCGAGGCCAGGAACACCTCGTCGGCGTTCATGATCTGCTTGACGCTCACCGGTCCCTGGACCACGGGCAGGCCCAGGCGCCGGGCGGCCCTGATGACCAGTTCGCGCGTCAGGCTGGGGAGAATGTGGTTGCCGAGCTCAGGGATGCGCAGCCGACCGCGCTTGACCACGAAGATCGCGCTGGAGCCGCCCTCCACCAGGCGGCCCTTTCTTACGAAAATCACCTCGGCCGCGCCGCGCCTGCGGGCGGCAGTGACGCTCAGGGTATTGGGCAACAGGTTAAGGGTCTTGATGTCGCAGCGGCCCCAGCGCAGGTCCTCGGCGGTGACGCAGGCCACTCCCTTGGTATAATGCTCGGCGGGTCGCGGCTTGAGCCGCCAGAAGGCCACCAGCACGGTGGGCTTCATCTTCGGAGCGATTACGTGGCTCCGCGGGTAGGCGACGCCGCGGCTGATCTGCACGTAGACGTAGGTTTCCCGGTAGCCGGCCCTCTTCATCCCTTGGGCGATGACCCTGCGGAGCAGCGCCTTGGGCGGGCAGGCCAGGACTATCTTCCGCGCGCTCGATGCCAGCCGCTTGAGATGCTCCTCGATCAGGAAGGGGCTGCCGTCATGGGTGCGGACCACCTCGTAAACCCCGTCACCGAAGAGGAATCCGCGTTCCATCACCGGGACCTTGGCCTTCCGCAGGGGCATGAACCGGCCGTTGAGCCAGGCTACGTCGGGCATCGGACCTCCTATCGCGCTCCCCTTGGGGATTCTAGAGCGGCGCGGAGGGTTGTCAATCCGCGGACATCAACCACATAAGGCGCATGCGAGGTAGAAAAGACCCCGCTTACGTAGGGCTCTTGAGGGTTTTAGTCGCGCATACAGCTCTCTTCGGGCGCTCCCGCCGACGTGGCCGGCCGGACCAGTGGGAGGGTAATTCTTGGAACCTCTACAGCCGCCTATTTGCGGCGAGGCCGATTCCCCCCAACCATTTTGGCGTATTTAGGTGGAAGCTGGTAACCCAGGTCGCGCGCCTTGCGCAGGAGTTGCAGTTCTTTCTTCCCCAGGTACCGCCTGGGCATGAGATCCTCCATCTTGACGACCAGGAACATGGCCTCCGCGCACTTGGGGTCGAGCTTCAGGGCTTGCTGAGCCCAGTCCTGTGTGAGGCGCATGAGGTCTAGTTGCCCGTATCCAGTGACCTTATCGTGAATAGCTATCGCTTTGTCGGCTACCCGGGCAACCTCTAAACACAACTTAGCGGTATTAAAGTGCTTGCTGTGACCAGTCACACTGGCACCCGCCAAGCGAAAAGCTTCCCCGTATTTGCCACATGCTACGCGGGCACGGAAAAGCCCCAACACAATGGCCCGTCGCCTCATGTTTTCATGGGACTTGCCGGCAACTTCCAGGCATGCAAGGGCTTTCTCCATGTCTCCGGCAGCATAGAACTTGAGGCCGATGTACCCCAAGGCTGTATGGCGGAGTGCCTCCTCGCGACCCAGCAATTTCTGTTCCTGCAACTTCTCAAGGAGCGCCAGCGCATCGTCAGCAGGAAGATTCACCACGAGGTGGGACAATGCCCTGCGCCACAGTTTACCCTTTGGTGAACGTTTCGCAGCAACTTGTAGTTCTCTCTTGGAGTCCTCAAGCTTCCCCAAGTGCACAAGAGCAAGGCTGCGGAGTGCCCGGGCTGACGGGTCATCGCGCTTGGTCAGAGCCTTGTCGAGTATCGACAGCGCTTCTTTGGCTAACGCCTTGCGCTGGTCAGGCGCGGTCGTCTCCTGCTCAACTTTGACCAAAGCGGCAGAAGCTTGCTCAAGCTGCTTGTTGTGCTCGGCTAGAGCCTTGCGCTCCGCTTCGGTGCGTTGCTTTCCCTCCTCGCGCTTCTTCCTCGTGAGTTCTTCCTCGACGGCCACTTTTCTCGCATCTTCCTCACGCTCTCGCTGGTACTCTTCGAGGGTTAAACCCCTCGTGGCAATATACTCACGCGCTGAGTTAACGTGCCGGTAGTACTCTAACGGGTCGGTGCGTTTCCATATCCGCAACATCCGCGCGTACCCACCATCACCGTAGTACGCCTTGATAATTTGACCGTCCGTGGCCTTCAAGGGGTCAGTACGCTTCTGAATGGACTTTTGACTTGACGTATCTTCCTTGCCCGGGGAACGGCGGATGTCCGACTTGGTGAATTCGAGCACGAAGGGAGGTCCCTTCTCGATCCTGTTGAATCGTTCCTTGTTGGACGACTTGAAATACAGCGTCCACGTGAACTTGGTTGCGGTATCAACCTTAGACGGTTCAGAAAGGATGATTGTTTCCATTGCCTCCCCGGGCTTCAACTCACGAATGATCTGGCCTTCAAATGAGTACCGCTTCTTGAATGGCCAGGTGTCGGCCAGCGGAGTTAACCGATTGCCATAGTTATCCTCAACACGACAAGCTGCCGGTCTCCAGGCCTCCATAGGATTGAACACTTGGCCGGCCGAAACATTCTTCAATCGGCATCGTAACACCAAGACATCGGTGCGGGTCATGGCCGTCTGCTTGCCTCCCATTGGTTGCGTTATCGTGCACCGCACTTTCCTCAGGCTAATGTCGAAGGGGGTAATCTCCAACTCGCTAACGACGTTCGACTGTCCGAGCGTGAGAGTTCTGCCCTTCCGTGGTCGCGCAACGGATTTCGCCGAGGTTTTCTTTTGACCGGCCACATTCTTCTTCGTACCACTGTTACTGCCACTCTCGCGACCACTGAGCGCGTACCATGCAATTCCACCTCCGACTATAACCAGGGCAACGACAACTCCGACGACAACTCCACTCCCACCTCCGGTTCTCCTTCGCCGACGTCCGTCTCGGACAGCCATTATCCTGCTCCTCGAGGCCTCCCATCCTGTAAGTCACCGGCAACTCCGGAAGCCCATAAAAGAGAGCGCCGCCGGCCACTCCCAACGCCCAGGCTCACCAGAGCCCACAACGCGACAGCAAGCACGGACGACGCTCCCAATCGGAAGCGCCGGTCCAGTACTTTGCCGTCTCACGTTGTTTCCCCCGAGGAATTCCGGGGCTGGTGATTCGGGCGTTGAGACGCCAAAGCTCGAATCGAGCTTTAGTTCAGATGTCTGTCCTTACGTTCCTGGACGCACCTCCTCGCCCGCGCTACGGGCAAAAGGGTCCCTTCCGTTGACACTGGTGTCGTACTGACGCTGTAAGCTGGAATTCTATTCGGCAGGACAGCGAAGCGCAAGCCCTTGCCCTCCGAAATACATCCTTGCGGTCGCGACGGCCGGGCGCTATTCTTGGCACTCAAGCCCTCTGAGAGCTAGGAGAGAGCATGGCCCTGGAACTCGCCCACACGCTGATAACCCCCTACAGCCTGCACAAGAGCCGCACCGGAGGGATCATCGGGCGACTGCTGGCCTGGGGCGAGTTGGAGTTGGTCGCCGCGCGCATGTACGCGCCCTCGAACGAGTTCGTGGACGAATATATCGAAACCTACCGCCAGAGCGACCTGGACCGCAACATCCTGGCGGTGCTGGAGAAATACCTCAACGAAAACCTGCGTCCGGACAACGCGACGGACATGTCCAACCGGGTGATGGCCCTCTTCTTCCGCGGCGAGGGGGCCAGCAAGAAGCTCCACAAGGTGCTGGGACCGCTGGAGTTGGAGCTGCGCGGAGACAGCATCCGGGCCACCTACGGCGACCTGGTGCGCGACGCGGCCGGCGAAACCGTCTACTTCGAGCCCGCGGCGCTCTGCGCCCCGGACGCGACCACCGAACGCGCCCAGCTCAAGCTCCTGGCCGACCGCGCGGTGAGCGACGGGGGGGTCGTCGAGGACGCGGTCAAGCTGCCCAAGGAGGCCCAGACCACGCTGGTGATGCTCAAGCCCGACCTCTTCGCCAAGCGCAGCTCACGCCCCGGGAACATCATCGATATGTTCAGCCGCACCGGCCTGTACATCGTCGGCGCGCGGCTGGTGCACCTCTCGCTGGACCAGGGCAACGAGTTCTACGGCCCGCTGCGCGAGATCTTTGTCGACAAGCTGAGGTTTCTCGTGGAAAACCGCCTGCGCCAGCGCCTGGGAGACGCCTTCAGTTTCGAGTTGACCGACGAGAACTACGCGGCGATGACCGACCTCCTCAAGGACAAGAACGCGGAGTGCGAGTTCAACCAGATCGTCCAGTACATGACCGGCCGCGACCCCCACAAAGAGACGTCGAAGAAGGCCAAGGCCTCTCCGGGCCGCTCCACCTGCCTGGCGTTCTGCTACCGGGGAGTCGAGGCCATCGCCAAGATCCGCGAGCGCCTGGGGCCCACCGACCCCGAGAAGGCCGAGGGCGGCACGGTGCGCTGGGACTACGGCTCGGACCTGATGCGCAACGGCGCCCACGCCTCGGACAGCCCCGAGAACGCCCTCCGCGAGAGGAAGATCGTCGGCCTGCAGGGTGACGAGCCCAGCGTCGAGGCGGAGATGATCCGGGAGTTCCTGAAAGAAAGCTAGGAAACCTGTTCGCTCCCGGCCTTGAGGCCGTGGCCGGTCAGGAAGAGCACGACCTCGTCGCCGTCGGGGACTTCGTCCTTCATCTTCCGCAAGCCCGCCAGGACCACCGCCGAGGTCTTCTCCACGAAGAACCCCGCGCGGGCCAGGTTCGCGTGGGCGGTCAGGATGGCCGCCTCGTCCACGGCGATTATCCGCCCGCCGGTCTCCCGGCATGAGCCCAACACCGCGACGCTGCGCATGCAGCCCCCCGACGCGATACCCTCGGCGACGGTCTCGCCGGGCTTCTCCATGGCCTCGGCACGGTCTTTGCCGGCCGCGAAGGCCTCGGCCACCGGCGCGCAGTTCTCGGCCTGGACGCCGATCACCCGCGGGGGCCTGTCTATCTTTCCCGCCTCGGCCAGGCGCAGGAAGCCCAGCGCCAGTCCCAGGTAGATGGTCCCGTACCCGCAGGGAGCGAAGACCCAGCCCGGGACGCGGCCCAGCTGCTCGAATATCTCGACGGCCGAGCTCTCCAGCCCCTGGATGAAGATCGGGTTCCAGTTGTGCGAAGCGTAGACCAGGCCGGTGGCCCGCACCTCCCGCATCAGGGCGTTGTACGACTCGGCCCTGAGCCCCGGCACCCTCTCGACCTCGGCGCCGTAGGCCCGCATCTGCCCCAGCTTGCCCGGGGAGTTCGATGCCGGGGTGAAGATCCGGACCTTCATGCCGGCGGCCGCGCCGTAGGCCGCCACCGCGCAGCCGGCGTTGCCGGAGGAGTCCTCGGCGACCGCGTCGACGCCCATCTCCCTCAGCCAGGAGATCAGCAGAGCGCCGCCGCGGTCCTTGTAGGAGCCCGTGGGGTTCTGGTGGTCGCTTTTGAGCAGCACCCTTCGTCCATCGAATTGGGCGGCGACCAGCGGGGTGTTGCCCTCGCCAAGGCTTACGGGTTCGCTCGGCTCGTAAAGGCATCCGGGAGCAAGGTCAAAGGGCCCGCCGCACTGGCAATTGATGAGCGTGGGTTCGGCGGGAGTCTCGCGGCCGCAGCTGGCGCACCGGAAGGTGATCTCTTTCGCTTTCATGTAAGTCAATTATAGAAGAAGCGCCGCGACCGTCGAGCGCGGATTATCCGGCCAGGATCATTTCTTATCGGCGTAGCCGAAGATCAAGGTAGTCACGCTCTCGCCCGGGAAGCGCAGAGATTTCCGGTCCACCCGCTCGCGCTCGGGGTCCAGCGCAACGCACTTCTCCCCCGCGCTGGTGCGGTACATGGCCGTCCGCTTGGGGGCGCGCAGCCCCTTGACCTGGAAGGCGGCGAACTTCTCCTTCTTTCCCGGATTGATGATCACGGCGACCAGTTCCTTGCGCTTGGGGTGCCAGAAGGCGCTGACCTCCAGCGCGCCCTCGGTGGGAGCGCTGGCCACCCGCACCGCCCCGGGGCGGATGAACTTGAAGTAGTTCTTCGAGGTGTAGAACTTGGGAGTTATCTCGTATTTCCCGGCCTTGCTCTTCGCGGCGTAAAGCAGGGCCTCGCCCTTCTTGTCGAAGTACAGCCCCCAGAAGAGCACCGCGGAACACTCCCCCTCCACCAGGGCGAGGTGCACGTGCCGCGCCCAGGCCAGGGCCTCTTTCCAACTGCCCTGCTGCTTGCCGCTGAAGGCCCCGCTGTAGTTGGAGAACTCGGTCATCCACAGCGGCTTGCGATAGGGGGCCACCACCTTGCGGGCCTTGCGCCAGGCTGCGCGGTACTTGTCGATCTCGTAGTAGTCCACGCTCAGGTCGTAGGCGTGCACCGAAATCGCCCCGCTGGCCGCCAGGGTCTCGCGGCTGGCGGCCTTGAGGTACTCCTCCAGAAAGCTCAGCCGGGCGACCTCGGGGTAGAGCAGGCGGGGCTTGAGCTTCTCCCGGGCGGCGCGCGCCCGCAGGGCTCTCGCGGCGCGGTCCAGGTCCCGGGGCTTGAACTCAGCAGTGGGGTAAGGACGGAGCGTCTTGGGCTCGTTCTGGAGCGAAAGCGCTGAAATCTTCAGGCCGTGCTCACGGCGCATCCACAGGAGGTAGGCGGTCCACAGCTCGGCGAACTCGGTTTCCATGCCCTTCTTGAGCCTCCCGCCCCACTTGCGGGTGCCGTCGGTCTTCATCCAGCCGGGCGGCGACCAGCTGGCGGCCACGAAGCTGCGCACCCCGCGCTTGGCGGCGGCCCTGGCGATGGCCGCCTGCTCCCCCTCGCAGGAGGCGAAGTCGAAGCCCTTCCAGTCGATCTTGTTGGGGTCGCGGTTGTCGTTCATCATCTCCGGCGACCCTTCGTCGGTGCCATCGCCGTTCTTGCTCAACGCGCTCAGGCGCAAGATAGAGACGCCCAGGTCGACGAAGAGCAGGTCGGCGACCTCTTCGAGCTTCTCCTTCTTGGGGTATATCCAGCCCACGGTGCCGCCGAAACCGGCCACGGTCTGGCGCCTGGCGTCCGCATCTATCTTGATTACGATGGGCTCGCCGGCCGAGGCCGACGCGCCGAACGCCAGCAACAGCAGGCACGTGAAGACTTTCAGGCATCTCATCCCACTCATAAACACCTCAAATCCCCGCCGGACACAGGCTTATTCCCGCACCTGGCCGTCGCCGCGGGCTATCCACTTGTAGGTGCAGAGCTCTTCGAGACCCATGGGGCCGCGGGCGTGGAGCTTGTCGGTGGAGATGCCGATCTCCGCGCCCAGGCCGAACTCGAAACCGTCGCTGAAGCGCGTTGAAACGTTCCAGAAGACGCAGGCTGAATCCACCGACTCGAGGAACTTCTCGGCGACGGCCGCGTCCCCGGTAATAATGGCATCGGTGTGCGCCGAGCCATAAGTGTTTACATGCTCGACCGCCGCCTCGGGGCCGTCGACCACCTTGACCGCCAGCACCAGGTCGAGGTATTCGGCGCTCCAGTCGTCCTCGCCGGCGGGCAGCACCTCGTCGTCGATCTCCCGGGTCCGCTCACAGCCGCGCAGCTCCACGCCCTTTTCGCGGAGCTCGCTCAGCGCCGCGGGCAGGAAGTCGGCGGCGATCTTCTTGTCGACCAACAGGGTCTCGGCGGCGTTGCAGACGCCGGGGCGCTGGACCTTGGCATTGACGGCCAGCGCTCGGGCCATGTCGGGGTCCGCGGCCTCGTGAACGTAGAGGTGACAGACCCCTTTGTAGTGCTTGATGGTCGGGATGCTGCTCTTCCTGGCCACCGCGCGGATCAGCCCCTCACCTCCGCGGGGGATGACCAGATCGATGAGGTCATTGAGCTTGAGGAGCTCGCCCAGCGCCTCGCGGTCCGCTGTCGCAACCACCTGGACGGCCCCGGCCGGCAGCTGCGCGCCTTCCAGTGCTTCCTTCCACAGCGCGGCCAGGGCCAGATTGGTGTTCAGGGACTCCCTGCCGCCGCGCAGAATCGCCGCGTTCCCGGCCTTGAGGCACAGCGCGGCGGAGTCGGCGGTCACGTTGGGTCGCGACTCGTAGATCATGAGCACCACGCCGATGGGCACCCGCACCCGCGAGAGACGCATCCCGTTGGGCCGGGTCGTTTCGGAAAGGACCGCGCCCACCGGGTCGGGCAGCGCGATCACCTGGCGTACGCCGGCGGCGGTCTTCTCGATGCGCGCCTCATCAAAACGCAGGCGGTCGAGCATGGTGCCGGCCAGTCCGGCGGCCTCGCCGGCTTTGACGTCTTTCGCGTTGGCGGCTTCGATGTCGGCGGCGCGCTCGACGAGCAGCGCGGCGGCCCGCTCCAGCGCCGCGTTCTTGGCGTCCGTGCCCGCGACCGCCAGGCGCCGTGCCGCGGCGCGCGCCGCGATCCCCAACTCGCGCATTTCTGCTTCGAAACTCATCAACAGCTCCCCGCTTTTTCGCCCGTGGACGAAATTATAGCGCTTCCGGGGCTCGGCTTCCAGTCCCGGGGGATTTCCGGATCGACACCTTCCCGCCCCGGGTCCGCGGCGCAAGAAGCCATATACAAGTTCGCAAATCCCCGCGAATTCGCCGACCCTCGGGCGAAGTCATGCTGATATCCCCGCCTCGCGACGCGGGACACGCGCGAAACCGGGGATACGCCGCGCTCCCGGCGGAGGGATCGCCCCCCGACGACGCCTTTCCCAGGCGCGCGCCGTCGTCTGGAACCGCGTTCCCGAAAACGTCAAGCGAAAAATTCTCGGCGGCGTATTCTAACCCTAGAGTATGGTGCGAAGAAACTCGCGCGTGATTTGACAGCCGCGCGGGCGCTGATATAGTTCCCTCCGTTGCGTCGGTGGTAGTCAACCCACCACACGGGTCGCGCTTCGGTGCGGCCCTGCAATAATAAAGAGCCGCACGACCGAGCTCTGGGGGGAGCGACCGGAAAGGCGATAATCCATCGTCATCCTTTCCGGGTCGAAAGCTTGGGGGCGCAGTGCCCAATTTAACGGCTGAACAGTGGCAGTCGGTCCTTGCCGAAATAGCACGAGAAATATCTCCCGGCAGCTTCCAGACCTGGTTCCGGAACATCGAACTCATCGCCCTGGACGAGAAGCAGGCCCGCCTGGGCGTGCCCAACCTGTTCATGAAGGAATGGATCCGCGAACATTACATGCCGGCCATCGTTCGCGCGCTGGAAACGGTCTCCGGAGCGCGGCCGGAAGTGATTATCACTATTTCGCCGCGGCTCTTCCAGGCCACCCGCCAGGAACAGGCCCGGGAAGTACCCGCCCCCACGGCCAGCGCCGCTCCCGGGGCCGCTCCCGGGCGGGGACGCCCGGCGCGCAGCCGCTCAGTGGGCTCCTGGGGGCTCAGGCTCAACCGCGACTTCACCCTGGACAGCTTCGTGGTCGGGCCCTCCAACCGCCTGGCCTTCGACGCCGCGCGGGCGGTTTCGGAGTCGGTTTCGGCCAGTTACAACCCGCTCTTCCTGCACGGCGGCCCCGGACTGGGCAAGACCCACCTGCTCCAGGCCATCTGTCACCGCATCACGCAGGACCGCCCCGGTGCGGCGCTTCTGTACCTGTCCTGCGAGGAGTTCACCAACGCGTACATCGGCGCGCTGCAGGGCGGGCGCCTGGACGAGTTCCGCTCGCGCTGCCGCGGCGCGGACTACCTGATCATCGACGACGTCCACTTCCTGGCCGCCAAGGAGCACACCCAGGAGGAGTTCTTCCACACCTTCGACGCGCTGCACAACCTGGGCCGCCAGGTGGTGCTCTCCTCCGACGCGCACCCCAAGGAAATCGGCGAGCTCTCCGAGAAGCTCAAGACCCGCTTCGTGGGCGGGCTGGTCGCCGAGCTGGACTCCCCGAACTTCGAAACCCGGCAGTCCATCGTGCGCGCCAAGGCCGCCAAGCGCCGCCTGGAGATTCCCGACGAGGTCGTGGACCTCGTCGCCAAGCGCATCGAGGGCAACGTCCGGGAGCTGGAAGGCGCGGTGGCAACCCTGAGCGCCGCGGGCCGGCTGACCGGCCGGCCGCTGGACATCACCCAGGCCCGCTCGGTGCTCCGGCGCCTGGTGGCCCTGCGCGAGGGTCCGCTGAGCCCGGAAGACATCATCAAGAGCGTGGAGAAGCGCTTCAGCGTTCCCGCCGCCGAGCTGCGTGGCAGCTCGCGGGTCCGGCGGGTGCTGGTACCCCGGCAGGTGGCCATGTACCTGGCCCGGCGGCTCACCGACCTGAGCCTGTCCGAAATCGGCCGCTTCTTCGGCGGCCGCGACCACGCCACGGTGCTGTATGCCAAGCGCAAGATAGAAAAGCGCGTGAAGCTCGACGCCGACCTCGCCGCGACCATCGAAGACCTGACCGGCGAACTCACCGGCTAGCGGTCCGCCCCATCCTCTCACGTGTTTCTGCTTTCGTGATGCGCCCCGCTCCGCGCTATAATCCGCGCGGCACGCAGCATCGCAAACGGGGAGAGGCCTTATGGGCAAATCCGCAAGATACACGCTGACCGACGTCGAAAACGGCGTCTGGCTGGAGAGTTTCGAACTGCCCGACGCCCCGGCGGGCTGCTCAATCACCAAGCGCACCTTGCGCGGCGGCCTGGCCGACGGCGTGGACGTCGTGGAGGTGAACAACGGCGCCCTCTGCTTCTCGGTGCTGCCCACCCGGGGAATGGGCATCTGGCGGGGCGAGTACCGCGGGCTCTTCCTGGGCTGGAAGTCTCCGGCGCGCGGGCCGGTGCACCCCAAGTTCGTGAACCTGGCCGACCGCGACGGCCTCGGCTGGCTGGCCGGCTTTGACGAGCTCATAGTGCGCTGCGGGCTCAACTCCAACGGCCCGCCGGTCACCGACACGCTTATCGACAACAACGGCAACGCCATGAAAGCGCGGCTGCCGCTCCACGGCAGGATCGCCAACCTGCCGGCCTGCCGCGTGGAGGTAGAGGTCCGCGGGGACGAACTGACCGTCTCCGGCGTCGTTGAGGAGTCAGCGCTCTTCACCCCCAGCCTGCGCCTGGAAACCCGCATCACCACGCGCGCGGGCTCCAACGCCCTGACTATTGTGGACGAAGTAACCAACCCGCAGGGCGTCGACGGCGAGTTGCAGCTGCTCTATCACTGCAACTTCGGCAGGCCCTTCCTGGAGGGCGGCGCGCAGCTCCTGGCGCCCTCCCGCGAGGTAGCCCCGCGCGACCCGCGGGCGGCCGAGGATGTCAGCACCTACCGGGTTTACCGCGACCCCACGCCCGGATACGCGGAACAGGTCTACTGGCACGAGCTGGCCGGCGACGGGGAGGGACACACCCTCGCCGCCCTGCGCAACTGCGCCGGCGACAAGGCGGTGGTCCTGCGCTTCAACAGGCACGACCTGCCGCACTTCACCCAGTGGAAGAACACCGCCGCCGAATCCGACGGCTACGTCACCGGCCTGGAACCGGCCACCAACTTCACCAACCCCAAGCCTTTCGAGCGCTCCAACGGCCGGGTGGTGCGCCTGGGCCCCGGGAACATCTACCGCGCGACGCTGACCATGGAAGTGCTGGATTCTACCGAGGCCGTCGGCAAGCTCGAAAGCGAGGTCGCGGCGCTCTCCGGCGACTCCGGGCCCAAGCTCCACGAGGCCCCGCGGCCGGGATGGTCGGACGTCAGGGAGGCCAAGGCCGCGCCGCCGCCGGCCGCCGCTCCCCTGCCCAGGAAGCGCGCGCGCAGGCCGCGCTGAGGAAAGACTGGAAAGGTCCGCAAGATGAGAATCACGATCGCTCGTGCCAGCACAGCCCTGGCCCTGGCCCTGCTCGCCCTGCTCGCCCCGCTCGCCGGCACGGGCTGCCATCCGAAAGGAACGCCCATGGCGCAAGCCACCTCCGGAGTACGCAACCCCCACGTCAGCACCGACCGGTCGGTGGACGCATCGAGCGTCGAGCGCATCCTCGCCAGCCTCATCAGGAAGAAGATGACCGGCGAGCAGAAGGTGCTGGCCGTCTTTCACTGGGTGCGCAGGGCGGTCTACCACGGAGACGGCCTCAAGAAGCACGCCAGCGACTTCCACTACCTCGTCAACGTGAGCGGACACGGCAGCTGCCTGCGCCAGACCCGGCTGATCGCCATACTGCTCGACCGACTGGGGTACAGGACCCGGAACTGGACCCGCCGCGGGCACCACCTCATGGAGGTGCGCTACGCCGGCGCCTGGCACTGCTTCGACCCGCACATGACCTTTTACGTCTACAACCGCGCGAAGCCCCCGGCAATCGCCAGCGTCGCCGAGCTCAAGGCGGATCCCTCGCTGGCCCTCGCGGCCGTGAAGGAGAAGCGCGCCTGCCCCGGCTATCTGCTCTGCGGCGACCCACCCAAGACCTTCGCCGGGCCCAGGGGCTGGAAGAACTACGGCGAGTTCCCCGAAGCTTTCGAAGTCAAGACGTCCCTCAACGAGCCGTTCGGCCGGATCACGCTGCGTCGCGGCGAAACCTACATTCGCACATGGTGGCCGGGGAAGTACTGGTACCGCAAGGACTGGCACAAGAAGGACGTCGGTCCCTATCACGGATGCGGCCGGCGGGACAGAAACGACACCGTCAACTGGCCGCTCTACGAGGCCCACGGATGGGATACCCCGCAAAGCGTAACCTACCGCCACTGGGGCGCGGGGAGGCTCGTCTACCAGCCGGACCTCTCCGGCGACGGCTGGCGCGACGCGCTGGTCGGCAAGGCAACCCTGACCTCGAAGAACACCGGCGGCCGCGAGGCGCTGGTCCCCACGAAGAAAGGCCAGGCCGGCACTGCCGTCTTCTCCGTGGGCTGTCCCTACGTGCTCACCGCCGGGAAGCTGGAGATCGTGGGAACGGTCAAGGCCGCGGTCAGCGTTGATGCGGGCAAGACCTGGAAGCCGATTCCGGCCGGCGAGATCTTCCGCGATCAGATCGAGGGCTCGCTATCGGGATATCTCTTGAAACTGGTCGTCCCGCCCGGAGCGGGCGTCACCTCCCTGAAGCTGACCAGCCACTTCCAGCTCAACCCTTACGCCTTGCCCCACCTCGCGCCGGGCAAGAACGTCGTGAAGGTCGAAGCCGCGCCCTTCGACGCGCCGCTTACGGTGACCTACAGGTGGTCGCAGGGCGAGGAGCAGCGCCGCTCGACGACGCGCAGGTTCACCAAGAACGGATCGTTCGAGATCAATATCCCGGGCCAGTGGTTTCCGCGAATGAAGGAACTGGTTCTCTCCGTCGCTCCTTAACCCTTCTTGCCAGCCGCGGGCAGCTTGCCGACCCGGGCGTCGAGCTGTTTGTCCCTGGCGGCCTCCAACCGGGCAACGCGCGCGTCTATCTTGGACTTGAGCGCCGCGTACTTCTTGATGTCGCTGCGCTGCAGTTCTATCTTCTCGGCCAGTTCCTGCCTGGCCTTCTCGACCTCCGCGGCGCACTTGCCGGCGATGGCGTCGCCGGTGTCGAGCTTCCCGCGCTGGGCGGCCGCCAGCAGCGCCCGGAACTTCGTCTCGTACTCGGTGTCGCACACCATGAGGTCCTTGTACATCTGGCGCCGGAGCATGGCCATGCGCACCTTCTCGTACCTCTTCTCTATCTCCGCGCGCCTGGCCATGTAGGCCTTGTAGGCCTTGGCCAGCCCGGTCTTCTGCTTGGCGCTGAGCTCCAGCCGGGCCAGCACCGGGTCATTCGCCGGCGCGCCCCACCTGGCCAGCGCCGGCACGGTGCCGGCCAGCGCGCTACCTGGCGCGGGGCTTTGAAAAGGGGACCAGTAGGGGCGCGTAAATGGGGACCACC
>CBDUSI010000061.1:0-27405 GCA_965370045.1 uncultured bacterium
CGCGGTGCGCGACTATGAGCATGTGATTGTTCGCAGGGCCGGCGCGGAGCGGACAAGTCAGGGCGGCTGGGAAGGCCCGGTCGCCATCCCCGGGGAAACCGAGTTGCCGACGGGAGTCCTGCGCGTCGAGCGTGTGGCGCGCGCCGACTTCGACCTGGCCGTGTTCTGCAAGACGAAATCCGCGAATGAAGAGGTGTTCGACGCGCGGCTGTTCACGCAAGAGGAGCCCGTCTGCCGCACGCGCCTCCCGGGCAACCGCTTTCACCCCCTGGGCGCGGACGGCGAGCGCAAGCTCAAGGAGTTCTTTATCGACGCCAAGGTGCCCCAGGCCGCGCGCGACTCCGTGCCGCTCCTGGTGCTCGGCGGGGAGATCCTCTGGGTGGTCGGCCATCGCCTGGCCGAGAAGGCCCGGGTTTCAGACGGTGCCGCCGAGCTGATCAGAATGGAATTCGTGCCGGAAGGATAATGGAAATGGCGGAAGGTGATAATAAGGTACTGGCAATCAAGAACAAGAAGCACGGCTGCCTGATGAAAGCTTCCTTGATTCTCCTGGCGCTGTTCGCTGTCGTGGCGGGCGGCTGGGCGATCTACATCCATCGCAAGCAAACAAGACTCTCCGAACACGTCACTGAACTCCTGGCGGAGTTGGACGAATCACGACCCAGAATATCAGATGACGAGAATGCCGCGCCTCTCTATCGCGAGGCCCTTGAGAGGATAACCGACAGGGAACTGGCGAAGAAGCTCGCCCGGACGGACAGCGATGAACCCCGCAATTGGGGAACTCCCGAGGTCGCACGCTTCCTGCAAGACAATGCCGAGAGCCTTGCCCTAATCAAGAAGGCCGTTGGTCTGCCACGCTGCGTATTCCGAACTGACCTTTCCCGTGGCATCGTCAGCGACTCCGAAGAAGATGCGTCGCGGGTATTCATAGCCCTAATGTGGAAGATTAGGACATGGCACGCCATCCGCACAAGCAAACAGGCCGCAGGTATTGATGAGGCGCTCACCTTGTTGCCTTTGGCGAAGCATTTGTCCCAAGACGGCTCGCTGTTGGGACGGATGATGGAGGATGCTTGCGTCGCTTGGGCTGCCGAGATGCTCGAATGGCTTCTCGCCAACCGCGACATGACCAAAGCGGATATTGAGCGCGCCATGCTCCGCTTGGCCGAATACCGAAAAGCCCGCAAACCCTTCCCGGCATTGCTGGCGGTGGAGAAGGCTCTCATGCTGGTCACTCTTGAGCGAGTGATCTCCGGAAAGGACCCGCTGGCGAACATCTCGCACAAGGCGCCCACCGAGAAAGAGCATAACTTCAGCAATCGGATAACGTTCTTCGCGAAGTGGACGGGATTGGCCTTCAAGGATGCCGACAACCTAGAACGCAACTACGACCGGCTCATTCTGGCCGCCGAGCTTGCGGACAGCGAGGGCTTGTCGCCCATCAATGAATTCTGGAGCCGGCTCAAGCAGGAAGGCTTCCGGGGAAACATGATTCTTCGGGGCAACGTGTGGTCAATGATCATGCTTCCCAGCACCTGTGCGGCGGCAAGGTTATCGGTAGCCCACTCCGCCCTGCCGGACCTCGCCCGACTCGGGTTCGGATGCCGGCTCTACAGAATGAAACTCGGCGCCTATCCCGAAAAGCTAAGCGACCTGTCCAAGAGCTTCCCCGAGCACTTCAAGAAGCTGCCGCTGGACCCCGTTACAATCAGGCCCTTCCATTACAAGAAAACGACCTCGGGCTGCAGGATTTGGAGCCCAGGCCCCGATCTCCAGGATGACGGCGGCACTCGCGAGGACGACATCATCTTCGAGTTGAAGCGCTAACCCGCCCCGTTTCACGTCCATGCGCCGCCCCGCCCGGCGCCGCCGCACTACGCTTGACAGCCCTCTCGCCGCCCGATAGCATCCCTCCAGTCAAGCCGGGGATGGGATCTGGCGAACATCTCGGCTGTCCGTTTGCTGCACGTCCCTCGCCGGGGGCGCAATGGGCGCGTCGGGTCCCCGCTGAATCGCCGTCGGGCGAATCCGGCCGCACCCAGCCCCAGAGCGCGAGGAAGAATCTAGGGGGCAGGTCGTGGCCGAAATCAGCGCTTTCGGAGGACTCCGCTACAATCTCGAAAAGGTCGGGGGGCTCGACAAAGTATTCGCCCCGCCCTATGACGTCATCGACAAGAAGATGCGCGCGGCGCTCTTGGCCGGCAGCGAATACAACATCGCGCGGATCACCAAGAGCCCCGAGGCCGAGAACGAGCCGGAAGAGACGCGCTACTCGACGGCGGCGAAGCTTCTCAAAGAGTGGCGCGCCAGCGGCGCCCTCGTCGCGGAAAGCGCGCCGGCCCTGTACGCGTACGAAGAGGAATTCAGCGTCAGTGGAAAAACCTACCGGCGCCTGGGACTGGTTGCCGGCCTCAAGCTGGTGGAGTTCGGCCAGGGGGTCCACGCCCACGAGGAAACCCTCAGCGGCGCCAAGGCCGACAGAAGGCTGCTCCTGGAGCAGACCCGCACGCACCTCGGCCAGATATTCGGCATCTACCCGGACGAGGCCGGGAGCGTCAACGCCGCGATCCGCGAGGCGGTCGCCGAGAAGTCTCCCGACGAAGAGGCCGCCGATGACGAGGGCGTGGTCCACCGCCTGTGGGCGGTAACCGACCAGGCGGCGATAGGGAAGATCAAGAAACTGCTCGCCGACAAGGACGTCTTCATCGCCGACGGCCATCACAGGTATGAAACCGCGCTGAAGTACTCCCGCGAGCACCCCGAGCTGCCCCGCGCGGCGAACGTGATGGCCACGCTGGTGGCGCTCTCCGACCCGGGCCTGGTGGTGCTGCCCACCCACCGGCTGGTCCACAGCCTGCCGGACTTCGACCTCGAAAAGCTCGAGGCGGCGCTGGAGGAGCATTTCCGGGTCCAGCGCTTCGTGTTCAGGAAGGGCGGCCGCGACGGGCGGCTGAGCTCGCTCCTGGCGCGCATGGCCGGTCACCGCGCGGCCGGCGAGAACGCCTTCGGGCTCTACGGCGGCGGCGATCACTTCTCGCTGCTGGTCCTCAAGGACCCCGGTAGCATGAAGGCCGCCGAGCCGGATCACGGAGAGGCCTGGCGCAAGCTGGACGTCGCCGTGCTCCACTCGCTGATCCTCGACCGGCTCCTGGGCATCGACCGGGAGAAGCTCGCCGCCAAGACCAATCTGTTCTACCTCAAGGACACCGGCGAGGCGGTCGCGCGCATCGACGCCGGCGAGGCCCAGTGCCTCTTCATGATGAACGCCACCGGCGTGAGCGAGGTCGCCGAGGTGGCCGGCACCGGCGAGAAGATGCCCCAGAAGTCCACGTTCTTCCACCCCAAGATCTTCACCGGCATGGTGCTGCTGCCGCTGGAGGACTAGCGAGGCGAACTCATCCGGGCGAATGGAACGCCCGGGGGCAACATTAAGGAGTAAGCGATGCCCAAGCTCTTCATCCCCGGACCGGTCGACGTTGGCGAGGACGTGCTGGCGGCCATGGGCAACGCGCCCATCGCCCACCGCACCAAGGACTTCGAGGCGCTCTACGCCAGCGTGCAGGAGAAGCTCTGCAAGATTCTCTACACGGGGGGGCCGGTGTTTCTCTGCACCAACTCCGCCACCGGAGTGTGGGAGGCGGTGGCCCGCTGCTGCACGGCGAAGAAGGCCCTGGTGGCCTGCTGCGGTGCCTTCAGCGACCGCTGGTTCGAGGTCTTCGGCTGGAACGGCAAGGCCGCCGACCAGATCAAGGTGGACTGGGGCAAAGCTGTAAGCGCCGAGATGATCGCCGACGCCCTGAAGAAGGGCGACTACGACTGCTTCGCCATGGCCCACAACGAGACCTCCACCGGCGTGATGCACCACATGGAGGAGATCGCGGAGGTCATGAAGGACTTCCCCGACGTGATCTGGGCGGTGGACGCGGTCAGCTCCCTGACCGGCGTGAAGATCGAGGTCGACAAGCTGGGCGTCGACGTGATCCTGGCCAGCGTGCAGAAGTGCTTCGGGATTCCCCCGGGCTTCGCGGTCGCGGCGGTCAGCGCGAAGGCGCTGTCGCGCTCCAAGGAGGTCGAGAACCGCGGCTACTACTTCGACTTCCAGGCCATGCTCAAGTACCACGCCAAGAATCAGACCTTCTCCACCCCGTCGGTCAGCCACATCTTTGCGCTCGAGAAGCAGCTCGACAAGATGATGGCCGAGGGCCCCGACGCGCGCTTCGCGCGCCACAAGGAGATGGCCGCCTTCGTCCAGAAGTGGGCGCTGGACAACGGCCTCGGGATATTCCCGCAGGAGGGCTACTGGTCGGACACCCTCGCCGTAATCACCAACACCAAGGAGATCGACATCGTCGAGCTCAACAAGTTCCTGCTGGCCGAGAAGGACGCGATCCTGGCCAACGGCTACGGCAAGCTCAAGGGACAGACCTTCCGCATCCCGCACATGGCCGACCTGACCATGGGGGACATGCGGGACATCACCACCTGGATCGAAGAGGGCGCCAAGAAGCAGGGGAAGTGGTGAGATGAAAATACTGATCGCCGACAAGTTCAACGATCAACTCCCGAAAGACCTCGCGGAGTTCGGAGAGGTCACCGACGACGTCGGCCAGCTCAGCGACGCCGAGGTCCTGCTGGTCCGGTCGAAGACCAAAGCGACTGCTGACTACCTCGCGAAGGCCGCGAAGCTCAAGCTGATCATCCGCGGCGGCGTGGGCATCGACAACATCGACCTCGACTACTGCAAGAAGAAGGGCATCATCGTCCGCAACACGCCGCAGGCCAGTTCGCCCGCGGTGGCCGAGCTGGCCCTGGGCCTGATGCTGTCCTTCGCGCGGAACATCCCCGAGGGCGCCGCGACCATGCAGGCCGGCAAGTGGGAGAAGAAGCGCCTGGGCGGCACCGAACTCCTGGGCAAGACCCTGGGGCTCATCGGCGCGGGCCGCATCGCCCAGGAAGTCGCCAAGCGCGCCCACGCTTTTGGCATGAAGGTAATCGCCTTCGAAATTCTGGGGAAGGCGCCCGAGCCCATTGAACTCGTGAACAGCGTTGACGACGTCTTCGCCCGGGCTGACTACATTTCCCTGCACGTGCCGGTGACCCCCCAGACTCTGAAGATGATCAACGCCGAGGCCATCGCCAAGATGAAGCCCAACGCGGTGCTGGTCAACACCGCCCGGGGCAAGTGCATCGACGAGGCCGCACTGGCCGCGGCGCTCGAGGCGGGCAAGATCCGCGGCGCGGCGCTGGACGTTTACGCTTCGGAACCTCCCGAGGGCTCGCCGCTCATCGGCGCGCCCAATCTCGTCTTGACGCCGCACCTGGGGGCCTCCACCAAGGAGAACATGGTGCGCATCGCCGCCAAAGTAGTCGAGCTCGTGGGCCAGCTCGCCGAGGGCAAGCTGACCGCGTAGGGAAACGCCAGTCACCAGCATTGGATGCTGGGAAACGGCTTCGGAGCAGCAGGAGGAACATATCGTGCCCAGGAAGCTGATTTCCCAGGACCTCGGCGCCGCCGATCCGCTGCTGGCCGGATTCCTCGCTGACGAGGATCGCCGCCAGGCGGAGAAGCTGGTCATGATCGCTTCGGAGTCGATCACCCCGCCGGCGGTCAGGCAGGCGGCGGACAGCTCGCTTATCAGTCTCTACGCAGAGGGTTATCCCCACCCGCGGATGTCCAAGAGCCCCGAGGGGCACCTGGCCGACGCCGACTGGTGGCTGGCCCACTACCGCCGCTACTCGGGCAAGCGCTTCTACAAGGGAGTGGAGTTCGCCGACTTCGCCGAGTCGCTGGCCATCCGCCGCACCGCCCAGGCCTTCGCACCCCCGGGCATCGACCCCGAGGAAGTCTACGTCAACGTCCAGCCGCTCTCCGGCGCGGCGGCTAACAACGCGGTCTACGAGGCCTTCCTGGAGCCGGGCGACAAGGTCATGGGCATGGAACTGGCCGGTGGCGGGCACCTGACCCACGGCTCGCCGGTGAACCGCTCGGGCAAGCGCTACCAGGTGGTCTCCTACCGGATGGACCCGGCCAGCGGCAGGCTGGACTACAAGGCCCTGGCGGCCATGGCCGCCGCCGAGAGACCCAAGCTGCTGATTGCCGGGTTCTCGGCCTACCCCTGGAGCGTCGACTGGCGCCGGCTGCGCGAGGTGGCCGACGCCGCCGGACCCGACTGCATCTTGCTCGCCGACATCGCCCACACCGCCGGGCTGGTGGCCGCCGGGTGCTACCCCAACCCGGTGGGCATCGTCGACGTGACCAGCTTCACGACCCACAAGACGCTCTGCGGACCGCGCGCGGCGGTGCTGATAGCCACCGACCCGGAGAAAGCCTGCGCGCTGGACACCGCGGTCTTCCCCGGCGAGCAGGGCGGTCCGCACGTCAACGCCATCGCCGCGGTGGCGGTGGCCATGCGCACCGCGCGGACCGAGGCCTTCCAGCACCTCATGTCCCAGGTCGTCGAGAACGCCGCGGCGCTGGCCGCGGGCCTCGAGTCGCGCGGCCTCAAGCTGGCCTACGGGGGCACCGACACGCACATGCTCCTGGTGGACCTCAAGGGCCTGGCCGAGAAGGGCCGGGAAACGCTCAGCGGGGAGATCGCCTCGCGCATCCTGGACCTGGCCGGCATCGTCTCGAACAAGAACACCATCATCGGCGACGAGAACGCCTACCACCCCTCGGGCCTGCGCCTGGGGACCACCTGGCTCACCCAGCGCGGGCTGGGCCCCCAAGACATGGAAGCCATAGCCGGCGTCGTCGCCGACGTGCTGCAGGGCATCAGCCCTTTCCACTATGTGGGCACCAAGAATCCCATCGGCCGCGGCAAGCTGGAGCGCGAACTCCTGACCGCGGCGCGCGCCCGGGTGAAGAAGCTGGTCAAGAAGTGCGCGCCCTATCCGGCGGCGGAGCCAGCGCCGGCGCCCCGGGGGGAATACATCGAACTGGTCGGCGAGCGCGCCCAGCTGATGCTCCAGGAGGCGGGCACCGCCAACGTCATGGAGGTCGCGCCCGGGCAGAGCGCCGTCACTCAGTTCATCGGCCCCGAGGGCGTGCCCCTGGCGGTGGCCGTCGCTGCCCACGTTGGCAGCGACCGCTGGCTGCTGGCCGCCGGCGGTGAGCTCGGCGACCTTTACGACTACCTCCGCGATCTCTCCGACGGCTACGTCTTCTTCGACCACGAGCAGGACATCTACTCCAAGATCGCCGGCCCGGTGCGCATACAGAGAGCCGGGTCCGGGGCCCTGAAGGGCCTGCCCAAGGCCGCCGCCGCCGCGCTGCGCGACGCGGCCAAGAACTCCCCGCTGGTCCGCGAGGCCCAGGTGGCGCCGGAGAAGCCCTACTTCGCGGGCGTCCGCCGCGCCCGGGAGAAGGCCGGAGCGCCGCCGAAGCGCGTCAAGTACGTGCCGCCGACCCACGAGCCGCCCCTCAGGCAGACGCCCCTGTACGCGGAGCACCTCAAGATCAAGGGCGCGCGCATCGTGCCCTTCGCCGGTTGGCAGATGCCGGTGTGGTACACCTCCATCGGAGAGGAGCACCGCGCGGTGCGCGAGCGGGCCGGGGTATTCGACGTCTCGCACATGGGGGTGTTCGACGTGCGCGGCCCGGGGGCCTGCCGCTTCCTGGACCTGGTCACCACCAACTACGTCCCGCGCATCGAGCCGGGCACCGCGGCCTACTCGTACCTGCTGGCCCCCGACGGTCTGGCCATCGACGACGTGCTGGTCTACTGCCTGGGCCGCGAGCACTACATGCTGATCGTCAACGCGGTCAACGCCGAGAAGGACTTCGCCTGGCTGCAGGCCCTCTCCGCCGATCCCGGCCGCTGGGCGCTGGACGACCTCGAGCCCTGGCCCCGGCTGGACGCCGACGCCGAGGTCCGCGACCTGCGGGCCGAGAGCTCCGGCGACGACCGCCGCGTGGATCTCGCCCTCCAGGGACCGCGCTCCCTCGACGTGCTGGTGAAGCTGGCCGACAACGCCAACGACGGCCGCAAGCTCCGGAACCTGCGGCGCAACGAGCTGGTCCCGGTAAGCCTGGCCGGGCGCCCCGCCCACGTGGCGCGCACCGGTTACACCGGCGAGCCGATGGGCTTCGAACTCTACCTGCATCCCGACTGGGCCCCGGGGCTCTGGAACGCAGTGCTCGGCGAGGGCGTCACGCCCTGCGGCCTGGGCGCGCGCGACTCGCTGCGCACCGAGGCGGGCCTCCCGCTCTACGGTCACGAGTTGGCCGGGAAGCTGGGCATCAGCCCGGCGGGCGCCGGCTACGGCGCGTTCGTCAAGCTGCACAAACCGTTCTTCGCGGGGAGGACCAGCTACCTGGCCCGCGAGGAGGCGCGCAAGAGCCAGATCATCCGCTTCCGCCTGGTCGAGAGCGGCGCGCGGATGATCCATCCCGGCGATCCGCTGGCCACGGCCCGCGGGGAGTTCGTCGGCGAGGTGACCAGCGCGGCGCTCTGCGGCGAGCACCAAGTGGGCCTGGCCTACGTACTTTCGCGCGCGGCACAGGAGGGCGCCCGACTGGCGGTCTACCCCCTGCCCCGCGGCAAGAAGGGCGCGCCCGACGAGAAGCCCCGGGACAAGACCGCCATCGGCGACAAGACCGTGCTGCCCGAGTACGCCGTCGTCCTGCCGCGCTTCCGCGACCCGGAGGACGAGCCGGCCGAAGGGAACTAGCAACGCGTATGTCGCCGACCGCCGAGAGGGACCTGGTCCGCGAACTGGCCCGTCAAGTTGCGGAGTTCGCGGGCAGCTCCGAAATGAAAGCTGTCCGCAAGCGCTGGCGCGACGTCAACGCCCTGCGCCGGCCGGACCGCGCGCCGGTCTGGTGCCGGCCGGTGGGCGCCTGGCGGGAGATCCTTCCCGAAGAATCGCTCAGCTGCCAGGACCCCGCGCTGCGTGACGTCGAGCGCGAGTTCCGGAAGATTCTCCACAAGAAGAACATCGGCGACGATACCCCGGTCGAGCCCTGCTTCGAGGTCGACGCCGTTCTTGACGTTGAACCGGCCAACACCTGGGGCCTGGAAGTCGGCCACCACCGCGCGAGCTCGACCGGCGGGGCCTGGGGTTACGATCCCCCACTGAAGACCGAGGCCGACTTCGAGAAGCTGCGCCTCCCACGCTTCACCTATAACCAGGCCAGGACCGGGGAAAAGCTGGCGCGCGCCGGCGAACTGCTCGGCGATATCCTGCCGGTGAAGCTGGTCTGCGGCGCGCCGCTGGGCGCCACGCTGGGCACCGACGCGGCCGAACTCCGCGGGCTCGAGCAGATGATGATGGACATGATCGCCGAACCCCGGCTGGCCCACCGCCTGATGGCCCACCTGCGCGACGCGACGCTGGCCTTTATGAACGTCGCCGAGTCGGCGGGACTGGTCGTCCCCAATAACACCGGACCGATGACCGCCAGCGACCCGCTGGGCCCCGAGCCGGCCGATGGGCGCTGCACTTTTGCCAACTGCTGGTGCATGGCCAACAGCCAGGAGTTCGACCAGGTCTCGCCGGCCATGTGGGAGGAGTTCTGCCTGGCCTACCAGCAGCCCATCCTCGAACGCCACGGCCTGGTGGCCTACGGTTGCTGCGAGAACCTGACCCACAAGATCGACGGGGTGCTCTCGATCCCCAACCTGCGCATATTCGTATGCAGCGCCTGGACGGACCTGGACATTGTCCTCGAAAAGGTCAGCGCCGATTACTGCATCATGTGGCGGCAGAAGGCCAGCGAGGTGGTCTTCGCCGACGACCTGGCCGGAATCAAGCAGGACCTCGAAGAGGGCGCACGCAAGCTTCGGGGCCGCCCCTATCAGATAGTGCTGCGAGAACTGGAGACGCTTTCCGGCCACCCGGACCGCCTGCACGCCTGGACCGAGCTGGCCAGGGAAGCCGCGGCCAAGTACGCTTAGGCGAGAAGGAGCCGGCCTCTGATTCGGAGGCGCGCCACCGCTTCCCGTTCCGCGCGACCACTTCCCAGCCCCCTGGTTGGTCAGTTCCACTGATTTTTCTTTCCGCATCCGGTTCGGGCGCGGTGGCTTGCGAAAAGAAAATTTCCCGATCATGGGAAGAATTTCTATTACTTATGAGGGGGTGCTTTTTCTAACCGCCAAGACGCCAAGAAGAAGGAGGAGTGTTCAGTGTGCGGATTTCAGTGTTCAGTGGCCTGAAAACTGACAACCGAAAACGGAAAACTGGCTTAGTCTTGGTGGCTCCGTGTGAGAAGGGAGCCCCGAAAAAAACGCGCAAGCGTCGTAAGTCCTTAGCGTTCGGGGGCGCAGGTCATGACAAAACCGACCGCAACCGCAGCAGGTGGGTTCAACCAGATGCAGTGACGCAGATTGGAGAATAGGGCGCGGGTCTCGACGCTCGGTCAGGCGGGAGACGCTTGCCGCGGAAAGCTATCGGCGCTTATCCGCGTCTATCTGCGGTTCCAAAGTTTTTTCAAAGCGTCGTAAGTCCTTAGCGTTCGGGGGCGCAGGTCATGACAAAACGAGAGATTCCGAACCACAGCGGACGCAGAGGACGCAGAGGACACAGAGGACACAGAGGGGAAGAGACGGTTGCCACTCGGAGCGGCGCCTTCAAGCGCCCGACGAGAGGCAATTCACTTGCCAGAACCACGCCAGGAGGGCGGAACCCCGACGGTTTGACAGGAGGTCAAAAGACATCGTTTGGTGGGGCAACGCAGAACGGAAGACATGGGACCGGAGGACCCGGAAGAAAACGGCGAGGCGTCGTAAGTCCTTACCGTTCGGGAGCGCAGGTCATGCCAAACGGCCGGCTAGAGCGCCTCGACCATCTCGACCATCTTCTCGTAGTTGCGCAGGGTCAGCTCCGGGAGCTCCCGGCCGTAGGGAGAGGCGCTGGGCATCAGCACGAACCCGCGGCCCTCGCCCGCGGTGCCCTCGCGGAGCGCGGTCGCGACTTTCTTGGCGAAGTCCTCGGTGGGCAGCGTCTCGATGTCGGAGACCTCGATGTTGCCGAAGAGCACCATCTGCTTTCCGTACTTCTCGCGGACGTAGGCCAGGGTCACGTCGCCCTGCCCTGGCGGCTCAATGGGGTCGAGGCCCGTGCAGCCGGTGGCGGCGATGTGGTCGAGGACGTCTTTCAGGCGTCCGTGGGAGTGAATCCGCGCGAAGCCCCCGTGGCGCTGCACGGCCTCGATCAGCGGGGTGTCGTAACGGGTGACGTACTCGGCGAACAGATGCGGCGGCAGGTAGGGCGGCGAGGCGTACTCCGGGCCCACGATGCGCCAGAGCCGGCCGGGCAGCGCGGCGCTTATGGTCTCGAACTGGGGAAGCATCAGCTGCGAGACCTTCTCCAGCGCGCGGTGCATGAGGTCCGGCCTGGTCAGCGCGATCACCGTGAACTCGCCCATCTCGAAGAGCGGCGCGATCCGGCACAACGGGTCGCCCCTATCGATGAGCACGATGCCGTCATCACCCACGGCCTTCTCGGCGTCGAGCACCGGCTTGACGTCGGGCTCGCCGCTCGGCTCCGCCTGGGGCAACTCCAGCCAGGCCAGGAAGTCGTCCTCGTCCTTGAGGAAGTGCTCCAGGGTCCAGACCGTGTCTACGTCCGGATCGCGTCGGGTCCGCTGGGTGAGCTCGCGCTTCCCGGCGCGGATCGTAGTACGGGTGAAGCGACGGCCGGCCTCGTCGAGCCAGGTTTCGGTGGTCGTCAGTTCGGCCATCGGGTCGGGGTCGGCGCCGGTGAAGCGCACGCCGCGGCGGGGAATCAGGTCGGTCTTCTCGCGGGTGAGCGCCAGCAGCGGCTTCCAGGAAGGATGCGAATAGATGTTGAATGGATCGGTGTCCGCCGGATCCTGATCCAGGCCGTTGAGCTCGTAGAAGCACACCGGCGGGCGGTCCACCGGCTCGCCCCGCAGCGTGGCCATCAGCCTCTCGCGCCGTTTCATGTCGGGCTCCCTTCTGTCCGCAGTATAGCGACCCCGGCGGCCGCCTCAAGGTCGGCGGCGACCGGGCCGATATATTCAGATGGGAAGAGTTCTATTCTCAAGCGTTGCAGGGAGGAAGCGGTGCACATAGTCCGAGACGCAGACGGGAAGTTCGCCTCTATTGAACTCACTCGGGACGAGATGCGCGAGTTGCTGGCCTTCGAGGCCACCTGCGCGTGCGTGATTCCCAAGACCCGGCGGGCGTTTCTGGAAGCCACCATGCGCAACTACCGGATTCCCATCGAGAACATGCTGCCGCTCATCGAAAAGAAGGTCATCTCCCGCGAGGACGTCTGGCGCTTGCAGGTCTTGAAGCGCACCGCCGCGGGAAGCGAGAGCGCGCTGGCGGCCATCGGCCGGCTTCGGCGGTTGGAGGCCGAGCTGGGCCGCGACGTCCTGCGCCTGTACGTCGACCGCCGCAAGATAGCACCGGGGATATAGAGGAGAAGAGTTTGGCGAAGATCAGCATAAGGGGTGATACCCTGTCCGCCGCGGGCGAAATCGGCTACGACCAGGCCGGCGAGTTCGCCACGCTGTGCGACCGCTTCCTGCGCGAGCATGCGGCGACCCCAGCGATTATTGATCTGAGCGGCGCCAGTGAGCTGGTCAGTCCCTGCCTCACGGCGGTCTACGAGGACTCCCGGCTGCACCACCCGGCCGACCTCAAGGTCATATTGCCCCAACGCCTGGCCAAGCTCTTCGAACCGGGCGAGATCGAGGGACTTTTCAAGTTAGAGATCGTCTGACCGTCCGCGTTGCCTAACTGATGTGGCAGGTGCCGCCGCCGCGCTTCTCGAAGTAGCGCTGGTGATGCTCCTCCGCGCGCCAGAACTCCCTCGCGGGCACGATCTGGGTGGCAATGGGGGCCTCGTGGGCGCCGGAGGCCTCCAATTCTTTTTTCGAGGCCAGCGCCGCGACCTTCTGCTCCTCGCTATGGCAAAAGATCGCTGACCGGTACTGGGTGCCGACGTCCGGGTCCTGGCGATTGCGCGCGGTGGGATCGTGGCACTCCCAGAAGACTTTCAGCAGCGCCTCGTAGGAAACCGCCGCCGGGTCGAACGTCACCTCCACGGCCTCGGCGTGGCCGGTCCGGTCGGTGCAGACCTCTTCGTAAGTGGGGTCCTCGGTTGTCCCGCCGGTGTAGCCAGCCTGGGTCGCGCTCACGCCAGCCAGCTTGCGGAAGACCTCCTCGACGCCCCAGAAGCAGCCCGCTGCGAAGGTGGCCTTCTCCACCCTACGCCCCCGGGATATGCCTGATCTTGGCGGCCCCCTCCTCGCCCAGCCCGTAGGCGCTGAAGCCGCTGCCGTGCCCCTTGCCCGAGAGGCGGAAGAGCAGCAGGGCCATGTAACAGGTGTTGCGGGTGGGCACGTAGTCGGTGGCCTTCCCGCCGAAGATGCCGGCATCGCCCTCCTCGTCCTCGCCGCAGAAGCCGCCGTCGGCGTTGGGATCCCCGGTGCCCTTCACCTGGCGCGCGAAGCAGTTGGCCTCCAGGTTCTTATCGATCCAGGCGGAGTAGTCCTTCCCGGCGGCCCTGCCGATGTCGAAGAGGTTGGCGGCCTGCTGGCCGAAGGCGCAGTAGGGCCGCTCGTGGGGCTCGTTCTCGACGGTCCAGCCGGCGTAGCGGACCATGGCGTCCAGGTACTTCTTCTCGCCGGAGGCCAGGTAGGCGGCCAGGACCACCACGACGATGGCGTCGTCGTTGCGCAGGATGAACTTCTCGTCGCCCTCGCCCATGCCCTGGTGGTGGTTGAGCCTGGGATCGCCGGCCCGCTCGGGCTCCAGCTTGTAGTTGAAGCAGCCCTCCGGGCGCTGGGTGGCCAGCACCCGGTCGGCGGACTCGACCAGCAGCGGCAGGTAGCGGCGCTCGCCGGTTATCTTGTAGAGGTGCCAGAGCGGAATGGCCGCCGCCCAGGCCATGGTGTTGATCATCCCCGGGTCCGCCTTGTAGGAAATCTTCTCGGGGTGGAAGTTCACCTGGAGGGGAAAACCCAGCTTCTCGTCCCAGTTGCGCACCAGGAAGTCGCAGAAGGCCCGGCCGCGGCGCAGGTACTCGCGGTCGCCGGTCACCTGGTGAAGCATCAGCAGTCCCGAGGCGGCCTGGGCACCGTCGAGCATCCCCGCCCAGTTGCAGGCCGGGGTCTGCTCGGCGATGGCCCCGAAGGTCGCCGACCTGGTGGGGTCCATGGGCTGCAGGGCCATGATGAAGCGCGCGCCGCGCTCGGCCGACTGCCGGTACTTCTCGTCGCCGGTGATCTTGTAGGCCTCAGTGAGCGTGAAGAGCGCCCGGCCGTGGCTCCAGTTGATGCCCGGGATGTACTTCTTCTCGGGCATGAAGTAGTAATAGAGGAAGCAGTCCTGATCCCCGCTCCAGCTCTTGGCCGGCGTGATCTGCGAGTTGACGAACCAGTCGGCGGCTTTCAGGGCACGGTCGAGGCACTCCTGCTGGTCGATCATTGAAACCTCCGGTATCGCAAAAAGTGAAGAACAGAGACTCCCTTGTCCCGGGCGCATGCCCGACCCATACTTATGACCCTCCCCCCTGTTTCTGTCAAGAACACCCGGGCATCGGAGGACGCCGGCTGAGCGTTGCCCCGGAAGCAGAGCCCCCGGTTCACTTCCGCCAGCGCGCGCGCCCGGGCGGGGCGATTGAGCCGGCATCCACCCATTCAGTCGACACCCGCAGGTTCTGCCGGGGATGCCTGGGCTCGGACAACAGGTGGGTTGCGCGGCGGCCCACTTCCTCGAAGTTCATCCGCGGGCCGCTGAACCGTGAAAAGCCCGCTTCCCGCCCCTGCAGGCAGACTACGCTCAGATCCCGGGGAAGTTTCCTGCCCGCCGCCTTCGCGCCTTCAGCGACCAGCTCAGCCAGTTCTCCGCTGGCCGCGACCACTGCGGTGAAGCGCGACCCCGCCCGGACCACCGATCGGATAGAGGTGCTGCGGGAATTGTCGCCTGGCAGGATGTTGAGCACTTCGCACGACCGGCGGGGAATGCCTGCGTCCTTGAGGGCCGCGAGGAAACCCTCCTGCCGCTCCACGGAGTCGGGGTCCACCCGGCGGGCGTTGAGCTGAATCCTCCTGACGAAGGCGATGCGGCGGTGCCCGCAAGCGACCAGCCGCTCGGTGGCCTCCTTCGCGGCCGGGGTGTTGTCAACCGTCACCGTGTGCACCTTGCGTCGGGACGCGGGCTGGTCGACCAGGACCACCGGCACGGCCAGCTTCTGGTAGCGGGTCAGCACGGCGTCGGTGAAGACCCCCACCAGCAGCACGCCGCGCAGCGGGAGCCGCAGGGCCTCGGCCGGCGGGTCGCGGAAGAACTCTCCTCCGGGCACCACCAGCAGCGGAGCGCGCAGTTCGCCGGCGCCGACCTGGATGCCGCGCAGCAACTCGCCCATGTAAGGACTTCGGTGGATGGCGTCCAGTGAACTGCTGGATATCAACAGAACCATGCCGTCCAATGGCCCACGCCGGGAACCGCTGGCGGCCACCATCAGGCGCCGGCCCTCCCCGGACCGGACCCATCCCTCGCGCTTGAGGATATCCACGGCCATGCGCACGGTGTGCTGCCCGACGCGGTAGCGGCCCGCCAGCCTGCGCAGCGCCGGCAGGGGAGTACCCGGCGGCCACTGGCCCTTGCGGATGCGGCTGCGCAGATCGTCGGCGACCTGACGGTGGCGGCAGTGGGGGCTGACCGGGCGTCCCGGCCTTCGGGGCTTCTCTTTGGCCATACGCGGCATGCTACGGCGCGGGCCTACGGGGCGCAAGCGCCATTGACGGCGCAAAACCGCGCACCCTCCGGAAGATACGCGGTTGCGAGCCTTTCCGGGTGTATGCTATGCTATAGGGCAGGTAAGCGGGGATTCGAACGTGAGGATGCTGCCGCTTTCTATCTGCGTCATCCTGGTAAGGGCGGCGATGGCGACAGGTCGATCACGCCCACCGGGAGGCAATCTCCTTGATGACAGAGGCAACAGCACTTCCGGAGTGCACTTGACGCGCCATCAAGGACAAGCTGAAGTTGTTAGAGTGAGTCCCGGAGGCAACCGGCCACGGGCAGAAGCATGAATTTCCTCGTAATCCAGACCGACCAGCAGCGCCGAGACTGCCTGGGGCTCTACGGCAACGCGCTCGTCCGCACGCCGACGGTCGACGCGCTGGCCCGCGAGGGCGTTGCCTTCGACTACGCCTTCACCCCCACGCCAATCTGCGCGCCGGCCCGCGCGTCGCTGATAACCGGCAAGCGCCCCTGCCACCACGGCATCCTCTTCAACCGAGAGTCGGGAACGGTCGCCGGTCACGATTTCCGCGGGAAGCACGAGACCCTGGCCGGGATTCTGGCCGAAGGTGGCTATCGCTCGACCCTCTGCGGCAAGTGGCATGTGGGCAGCGAGATGCCGCCCTCCGAGTGCGGCTTCCTGGGAGTCTTCTACCCCGGCTACGGTTACCCCTCGGAGCATGCGCACTACCTGGCCTACCTCGAGAAACTGGGAACCGGGTTCACGCTTCGCGACGAGTTCCACTCGCGCATGCCCAACGGGTCCGACGGGACACTGCTTGCCGCCGTGCAGGAGGGCCCTGAAGAGGCCAGCGTTCCGTGCTACATAGTCGAACAGGCCATTGACGCCATCCGGCGCTCGGCGGCGCGCGGAGAGCCCTTCCTGGTACGCTGCGACTTCTGGGGGCCGCACGCCCCCTACATCATCCCTGAACGCTACGCACGCATGTACGATCCGGCGTCGATTCCTCCCTGGCCGAACTTCGACGACGACCTGTCCTCCAAGCCGGGAATCCAGCGGGCCATGCGCCGCTACTGGGGAGTGCAGGACTTCACCTGGAAAGAGTGGTCCCGCCTGGTGGCCATGTGCTACGGCTACACCACGCTCATCGACGATCAGGTGGCGAGACTTCTGGCCGCGCTGAATGATGAGGGCCTGGCGGACGAGACGGCCGTGTTCTACACCAGCGACCACGGCGGCATGGTCGGGGCCCACGGTCTGGCCGACAAGGGGCCCTACCCCTACGACGAGATATGCCGGGTTCCCCTGATCGCCCGCCTGCCCGGCGCCCCCGGCGGCCGGCGCACCGACGCCCTGGCCTACAACATGGACCTGATGCCCACCATTCTGGAACTGGCCGGCTGCCGGGCGCCCGAGAGGCTCGACGCGGTCAGTCTGGTGCCGCTGCTGCGCGGCGAACGGGAGAAGGTCCGCGAAGACGAAACCGTCCTCGTGGAGTTTCACGGACACCAGGCGCCCTACTCGCAGCGGATGGTGCGCACTCGCTCGACCAAGTACGTTTTCAACGCTCCCGATAGCGACGAACTCTACGACCTGGCGGCCGACCCCGGGGAGCTCGTCAACCTGGCCGCTGATCCGGACCGCGGGGAACTTCTGGCCCGGATGCGCTCGCTCATGCGCGAGCTCCTGGCCGCCGCCGGCGATCCCATCCTGCGATACTTCGACGGCCACAGGATGACCGGCGCAACGCCCGGATAGCCGGCCGAACATCGCGTCGCCTCTTCCCAATGAAAAGGGCCTCCCGCGCGGGAGGCCCTCAGTATTCTCGGTTCGGGATCGCCTCAGGCCACCGCCAGGTCGTCGTCGACCTCCTCGAAGCGCACCGCGATGCGCTTGGAGACGCCGGACTCCTGCATGGTCACCCCGTAGATGGTGTCCGCGGTGGCCATGGTCCGGCGGTTGTGGGTAATGATCAGGAACTGGCTGCGGTCCAGGAACTCGCGCAGCACCAGCATGAAGCGGTCGATGTTGCTCTCGTCCAGCGGCGCGTCGACCTCGTCCAGCACGCAGAAGGGGCTGGGCTTGGCCTTGAAGATTGCGAAGAGCAGCGCGATGGTTGTCAGCGTGCGCTCCCCGCCGGAGAGCAGGCTCAGCTTGCGCAGCTCCTTGCCCGGCGGGCGGGCCACGATCTCGATGCCCGCCTCCAGGACGTCCTGGTCAGGCTCCAGGAAGATGTCCGCCTTGCCGCCGCCGAAGAGCTTGCGGTAGGTTTCGGCGAAGTGCTCCTTGACCTGCTCGAAGGTGTTCATGAAGCGCTCGCGGCTGATGCGGTTGATCTTGTTGATGGCCTCGCGCAGGAGTCGCCGGGCCTCCTCGAGGTCCGCCCGCTGGGTCTTGAGCTCCTCGCGCCGGGCGCGGAGCGCGTCCTCCTCGCCGATGGAGGACAGGTTCACCGGGCCCATGCCGGCCAGCTTGGCCTCGCCCTCCTCCAGGCGCTCGCGCAGATATCCGAGGTTGACCTCGGCCAAGTCCAGTCCCGCGGCGCGCGCGGGGAGGTCCTGGTCGCCGTGACCCGCGGCGCGCTCGACCAGGCCCTCCAGGCGCAGGGCGGCCTCGCGCTCGGTCAGGCGCCGCTCATTGAGCTTGGCCGTGGCCGCGTCGAGCTCCGCGCGGCAGGCGCGCTCGGCGGCCTGGGCACGTTCGATGGCCGCGCGCAGCTCGGCCCGCCGGGCGGCCAGTTGTTTGCCGGCCTCGTCGGCCTGCTCGGCGGCGCCGACCGCCGAGGAGAGCTGTCCCCCGAGCCCCTCGGCGCGCTGCTTCTCGCCTGCCGAGGCCCGCTCGGCCTGCTCGGCCGCAGCGGCCCGACCGGCGGCCTCCTCGCGGCGCTCGGCCAGCAGCCGCGCGGCGGACTCGGCCCGGGCCGCCAGGCTCGAACGCTTCTCTTCCAGTTGGGCGGTCTCGATGCGCAGCCTGGTGAGGCCCTCGCGCAGCTCGGCCCGCCGGCTCTCGGCGGCGAGCAGCTCCTCGGTCATCCCGGCGATGTCCTGTGCGGCGGTCCCCTCCTCGGCGGAGAGCGACTCGCCACGGTGGCGCAGGTCCTCGAGCCGCGTGGCCAGTTCGCCGCGGCGGGCGCGGCTCTCGCCGAGCTCGCGGGCCACCAGGCCCTCCTCTTCCTCCAGTCGCGCGGCCTCCCGGCCGACGATTTCCAGGCCCTCGCGGAGGCGCAGCTCGCCGGCGGCCAGCGCGCCGTGCTCGCCGGCCAGCGTATCGGAGCGGCGCCGGGCGCCGGAGCGCGCAATGGCCAGCTCGTTGCGACGCGTTCCCAGGTTGGCCAGGTCCGCCTGGACGTCGTTGATGTCCTCTTCCAGTCGGAGTATCTCGTTCTTGCGGCTGATCAGGCCGGGGATGCGGGTGCGGTAGGCCCCGCCGGTAATCGCCCCCGAGGGATAGAATATCTCGCCCTCCAGGGTGACCACGATGCCGTCCCGCGCGCCGTTGTTGGCCACGCGCGTCGCCGCGTCGAGGTCGCGGACCACCACGGTGCCGCCCAGCAGGTACTCGAAGACCGGGCGGTAGCGCGACTCGAACTTCACGAGGTCCGCGGCGCGACCGACCACTCCCTGCTCGGAGAGGATCGACGCGCTCGGCCGGTAACGCCCGTCGCGGACCCGGTCCAGCGGCAGGAAGGTGGCCCGCCCCAGGCGCTCGCGCTTGAGCAGTTCCACAGCCCCCCGCGCGGCCCCGGTGTCGGCGGTGATCACGTTCTGGACCTTGTTGCCCAGCGCGGTCTCGATGGCGATCTCCAGCTCCTCGGGAACCTTGAGCAGGTCGGCGACGATGCCACACATGCCGGCGGGCGCCGAGCCCGTGTTCATGGCCCCGAGCACGCCCTTGACACCCTTGGAGAGCCCCTCCCGCCTGGATTCCTGCTCGCTCAGCAGGCCGAGCCGCGAACGCCGGCCGCTGAGTTCGGCACCCAGCTCGGCCACCCGCGAGTCGACCGTGGCCAACTCGCGGCCGGCGGAATCCGCTTCGCCGCGGACCCGCTCCAGCTCGGCGGCAACCGCGGCACGCTTGGAGGCCAGCTCTTCGACCCGCCCGCGACCGTGCTCCAGTTCCCGGCGGGCCGCGCCCAGACGCTCACCCAGATTGCGGGCGCTCGTCTCGGAGCGAGCGACCTCGGCGTCCAGGTGACCCTTCTCGGAAAGCAGCGCGGAGGCCTCGCTGTCCACCCCCGCGCGGCGCCGGACGATGTCGATGGCCTCGCCCTTGCGGCGCTCGATGACCGCGGCCAACTCCGCGGCGCCCGACGCGCCGGCCGCTGCGGCGCGCTCGGCCTCGGCCTGGCGCGCCGCCAGCGCGCCGCGCTGGCCCTCGGCCACCTCGGCCTGGCTGCGGGCCAGCTCCGCGTCCTTCTCGGCGGCAGCGGCCCGCGCGGCCAGCTCCGCGGCCTCCCGGCGGGCGCGCTCGGCGTTCTCCAGGTGCTGGCGGGATAGTCCCTCGGCGCTGGCTATCTCCGCCTCCAGCTTGGCCAGCCGCGCGCGGTCCTCGGCCCGCCGGCGCTCGGCGCGCTCGCCGGAAAGTTCCAGCTCGCCGGCCCGGACCTGGGCCTCGGTGATCTCGGCCTCCAGCCTGCCGCTGCGGGCGGTGAGCTCCGCGGCGCGGTCGCCGAACTCGGCGATCTCGGCGCGCAGCCCGGTGAGCTTCTCGGCAAGCACCTGGTAGTCAGCGGCCAGCACGGTGAGGCGAACCTCGGAGAGTTCCTCGGAGAGCTGCCGGTAGCGCCGGGCCTTGGAGGCCTGGCGCACGACCGAGCGCAGCTGGCGCTCGATCTCGGCGATCACGTCGCCGACCCTTAACAGGTTCTGGTCCACGCGGTCGAGCTTGCGCAGCGCGGCGGCCTTGCGGGTGCGATACTTGGCGATGCCCGCGGCCTCCTCGAAAATGCCGCGGCGCTCCTTGGCGCTGGCTGCCAGCAGCGCGTCCACCCGGCCCTGCTCTATGATCGAGTAGGCGCCCACGCCCACGCCGGTGTCCATGAACATCTCGCGGATGTCGCGCAGGCGCGAGGGCTGGCCGTTGATCAGATACTCGCACTCCCCGGTGCGGTAGAGCCGCCGGGTGACCGAGACCTCCTCGGCGTCGACCGGCAGGTGCCGCTGAGAGTTGTCGAAGATCAGCGACACCTGGGCGAAGCCCATCGGCCGCCGCGTCGCAGTGCCGTTGAAGATGAGGTCGACCATCTCCGAGCCGCGCAGACTCTTGGCGCTCTGCTCGCCGAGCGCCCAGCGAATCGCGTCGACCACGTTGCTCTTGCCACAGCCGTTGGGGCCCACCAGCGCGGTGACGCCGCCGGTGAAGTCCATCACCGTCTTGTCCGGGAAGGACTTAAAGCCGTAAATCTCCAGCCGCTTAAGAAACATCCGCGCGCTCCAGCAGAACGGTCGACGGGCCGAGGCCACACCCTGGCATTATCATATTATCGGACGCAAGCGGATGCAATCTTTAACCTTTCCCGTTCCAGGCCGGCCGGAGAACCACCGGGGCCTCCGCGCCGCAGCCGGCGCACCGGCCCTCGGAGCCCAGCCCCGAGGGGTTTGCATCGTAACCCTTTCTGCTCACAAGCGTTGCGCAGCACGACCCGCAGCGGGTGTCTGCCCCGTCAGTCACGTTGACGTTGCCCAGGTAGACGAACTTGAGGTGCTGCAGCGCCGCGCCCCGAGCGGCCAGCAGCGTCGCGAGGCTGGTGGCCGGGGCCTTCAGGCGGTAGCGCGGGAAGTGCGCGCTGAGGTGCAGGGGGGTATCCGGCCCCAGATTCTCGGCCATCCACCTGGCCAGCCCCTCGTAGAGCGCCGAGCGGTCGTTGTAGCCGGGGATTACCAGATAGGTGATCTCCACGTGGGCGCCGGCCGCCCGGGCCTGCTTGGCGCGCTCCAGCACCGGCTCCAGGCGGCCCTTGCAGAGGTCCCGGTAGAAGTCTTCGTCGAAGCTCTTGATGTCGATGTTCAGGGCGTCGATCCAGGGCAGGGCCTCGGCCAGCGGCGCTTCGTTCACGAAGCCGTTGGTGACCATCACGTTGGCCAGGCCCTTCTCACGGGCCAGGCGCGCGGTGTCGATGACGTACTCCAGCCAGATCATCGGCTCGTTGTAGGTGTAGGCGATGCCCGCGGCCTTCTTGCGCAAGGCCAGCCCCACGGCGGCCTCCGGCAGGAGTTCCTCAGTGTCGGCCCCCACCTGGCTGATCGACCAGTTCTGGCAGAAGGGACACTTGAGATTGCAGCCCACGCTGCCCAGCGAGAGCACCGCCGAGCCGGGCATGAAGTGGTAGAGCGGCTTCTTCTCGATGGGGTCCAGCGCGGCGCTGGTGGCCCGCGCGTAGATCAGGCTGTTGAGCTTTCCCTCCCGGTTCTGACGCTGGCCGCAGAACCCGGTCTTGCCCGGGGCGATGCGGCACTCGTGGGGACACAGGAAGCAATGGACTGCGTCGCCCTCGCCGGCCGGCTCCCAGAAGCGGGCCTCCTTCACAGCAGCCCGCTCCTGAAGCGCCCGTTCTTCTGGACCAGCTTGTCGTCGGCGTAAAGCGCGCCGCGGCGGCGCAGGTCGCAGATCATGTCCCAGTGGATGGCCGACTTGTTCTTTCCCCCGGCCGAGGGGTAGGCCATGCCCAGCGCCAGGTGCACGGTGCCACCGATCTTCTCGTCGAAGAGTATCTGCTTGGTGAAGCGCTTGATGTCGTAGTTGGTGCCCACGGCCAGCTCGCCCAGGCGCCGGGCGCCGGGGTCGGAATCCAGCATCTTGCGCAGGTAGGCCTGGTTCTTGCTCGCGGTGGCCTCGACCACCTGGCCCCTGCGGAAGACCAGGCAGACGTCCTCCACCTCGCGCCCGTTGTGGATCACCGGGTAGCTGTAGCGGATACGGCCCTCGGCGGAGTCTTCGACCGGGGAGGTGAACACCTCGCCGTCGGGCATGTTCATGGTGCCCGCGCAGCTGATGAACTTCCGGCCGGCGACGCCCACGGTCAGGTCCGTGCCGGGGGCGACGATGCGAATCTGCTTCGCACGGGTGAGCCGCCTGGCCAGCCGCTCCTGCTTGCGGGCCACGCTCTTCCAGGCGGCCACCGGGTCGGGCTTGTGACAGAGGCAGGCCCGGAAGTAGAAATCCTCGAACTCCGCCAGGCTCATATCCCCGTCCATGGCCATGGCCTGGCTCGGCGGGTAGGTGAGGCTCCACTTGAGCAGGCCGTCGGCCTCGCGCTTGTAGAAGACCTTCTGCCAGGGCTTCCGGGCGCGCGCCATGACGCTCTGCTTCTCCGGGTTGCAGCCGGAGAGCTCCCGGGTGTTCTCCGGGGAGCGCAGCATCAGGTGCGCGTCGTACTGCCTGGCCTTGAAGACCTGCTCGGGCGGCAGGAACTCTAGCTGCTTGCGGGAGCCCTCCTTGAGGAGAATCTCGGAGAGGCCGGGGACAGCCAGGCCCGCGGTGACCAGCGCCCCGCGCTTGAGCGCCCGGCGGTAGACCGCCTGCACCAGTGCGACCGCCCACTGCCCGGTCGACGAAGAGATGTTGAGCTTCTGACCCCTCTTGACAGCTAGAGAGTAGTCAACCAGCACCAGGGCCAGCTTTTCCAGTCGGGGATCGGTCATCCGGCGGTGTTCTCCAGGGGAACCATCATCAGTTGCAGCCGGTTCTCGCGGTGCTCTGGCCAGTGGAGGCCAGGGCCGGCTGGCCGCGCAGGCAGCAGTCGGTCACGGTGCCCGCCAGGGACCGGGCGATCTCCGCCAGTTGTTCCTTGGGGTAGGGCTGGGTCGCGCGCAGCTCCGGGCTCCCTGCGGTCTCGGGCGTGAACTGCTGCAGGACGTAGCGCCGCGCCCCGGCCACCGACCGGGCCATTTCCGGTAGATCCTCCAGGCGCACGACGGCCGGGCAGACCGTGGTGCGGAACTCGTAGTCAACCCGCCCCTTGAGCAGCAGCCGCGCGCTGCGCTTGACGGCCTCCAGGTCCACGGCGCCGCCGGCGGCCCGCGCGTAGCGCTTGGCGGTCAGCGGGGCCTTGAGGTCCATGGCCACGTAGTCGACCAGGCCCATGTCGATGAGGTCGGAGAGCATTCCCGGAGCAGTACCGTTGGTGTCGAGCTTGATCCCCAGGCCCAAGCCCTTGAAGGCCGCCAGGAGCTCGGGCAGTTCGGGGTGGACCGTCGGCTCTCCGCCGGAGATCACCACGCCGTCGACCCACGCGCGGCGGCCCTCCAGAAAGGCCAGGATCCCGTCGAGGGGAACCACCTCGGCGGGCATCTCCCGGGAGATGAGGTGCGCGGAGTGGCAGAAGGGGCAGTTCAGGTTGCAGCCCTGGAGGATCACAATGCTGCTGATCTGGCCCTCCCACTCGATGAGCGAGCTCTCGATGAATCCGCGGATGGGAGGAAGCAAGGCGAGGTCTCCTGCGGGGGCTGCCCCGCGCGCTAGGCTCCCACTGTGATCTTCTGTTGAGACACGGAGCCCGCGCCCACCTGGTAGTTGCCTTTCTGCCGGGCGGCGAGCTCGCCCAGCTTGGAACTGTTCCAGTTGTTGATCCGGCTGAAGTAGCCGACCACCCGGGTCACCCCGTAGACGTCCTCCGAGCGGCAGCCGCCGCAGTGCTCCTTGATGCCCGGGGTGGAGACGTGGCACTCGTTGCAGATGGTGAACTCCGGGCTGACGACTAGCTGGGCCGCCTCGGTGTTCTCCAAGGTCTTCTTGACCAGATTGAGGATGCTGGCCGCCGGGGGACGCTCTTCGCCGACGAAGGCGTGGATGATGGCCCCGGACTCGATGCGCGGGTGGAACTTGGCCTGGAGGCGAACGCGCTCAATGAGGTCCACCGGCGCGTCGGCCCTGACGTGCACCGAGTTGGTGTAGTAGATGTCGTCGTTCTCGATCGAGCCGCGCACGAACTCGGCGGCCTCCGGGTAGTTGATCAGGTCGAGCTTGGCCAGGCGCCGGGCGGCGCTCTCGGCGGGGCTCTCCTCCAGGGTAACCTTGAGCTTGTACTTCTTGCCCAGCTCCTTGGCCTTGAAGTACATGTAGTTGATCAGCTGGAAGCCGTCGAAGAGGGCCTTCTCGCCGTCGTGGAGCTCGTGCCCGGTCAGGAATTGCAGGGCCTCGTTCAGGCCGATGATGCCGATGATGTAGGTGCAGGCCTCCAGGTCGATGTAGGGCCGGCCGTCGGCGGCGGTCTTGCCCACCTGCCAGAGGGGCATCTCCGGCGAGGCCATCATCTTGTGGACGAAGCGCTTCTTCTGGAGGTGGGCCTTCATGACGATGTCCATGGCCTTGTCGATCTCGGCCCTCATGGCCTCCCAGCTGCCCTTGCCGGCGCGGTAGGCGCACTGCGGAAGGTTGACGGTAACGTTCTGGAAGCCGCAGAAGCGCATGGACTCCATGTGCTTGAGCATGTAGTCGTCTTCGATCTTGGTGCGCAGCCGGCAGCAGGCGGCCAGGGTCACCTCGTCACGGTCGAAGACGAAGTAAGGCGTGCCGTTCTCGCTGGCGATCTGGCAGGCGTACTGGAGGACTTCCAGCTGCTCGGGGTCGCTGAAGGTCTCCTCGTTGACGTGCAGGTCGCACTTGGGGAAGGCGAAGATGTGCCCGTGGACGTCGCCGGCCCGCCAGACGTCGAGCAGCGCTCGGGTGAAACGCTTGGCGGTGTCCTTGTAGTCGCCGTAGGTCTTGCCGGTGTACTTGCCGCCGGGGCCGATGGCCGGAAGGGCCGCGACGTAGCCGGGGATGCCCGTGTGGATGTTGAAGTCCAGGAAGAGGGTCTGCCCTCCGCGGGAGAAGGCGTTCTGCGAACTGGAGAAGATCAGGTACTGGGCCTCCTGGCGCAGCTCATCGTCGCTCATGTCCTCGAGATAAGGCGCATAGAGGATGTTGATGTAGCCCACCCCCAGCGCCCCGGCGTAGTAGGCCTGCATGGAGGCCAGGAAGGTGTTGAGGTGCCCGGTGAGCGTGCGGGCGTGCTTGGCCGGCCCGCTGGCGGTGTCCAGGTTGGCCAGCTTCAGCCCGTACTTCTTGATGTACTCCAGACTGTGGCTGGAGCAGTAGACCCGCGTGGGGTAGCCCAGGTCGTGGAGGTGGACCAGCCCGGACTTGTGGGCGCCGGCCACCTCCGCGGAGAATATCTCCTGCAGGGCGAACTGCTTGAGGGCGTGCTCGGCGATGGTCAGGTTGATGGCCTCGGGGTTGTTGGCGGTGATGTTGGAGTTCTCGCTGCTCTTGGAGAAGATCAGCTGCTCCAAGTCGTACTTGGGCATGCCGATCACCGCCTGCTTCTGGAAGCTGCGCTCCAGGCCGCGGTCCAGGAGTTCGTTGTCGACCAGCGCGCGGATCAGAGAAGTCGAAAGCTGCTGGAGGCCGCTCTCGATCACCCGGCCCTCCACCGCGCGGGCGATCTCGGCGGCGAGGTTCTCGTCGAGGTCGGCCTCGACCACCAGGGCCTTGGTGATGCGCGCGCGGTCCCAGGCGACCATCTCCTGGTGAGCGCTGCCCTCCACCAGCAGGGCGATGTCCGTGGAGGTGTCGCCGTGCCCGGGCGAGCGGCGCACCTGGCGCCTCACCTGCAAAGCCTGGCGCGCGCGGGCGCGCCTCTCGCGGTAGAGGATGTAGGCCTTGGCGGTCTTGGCGTGCCCGGTTTCTATGAGCACCTTCTCGACCATGTCCTGGATGTCCTCGATGCCCGGCCTCGCCTCGGGATAGTGCTTCTCGAGAAAGAGGCCGACCACCCCGGCCAGCTCTTCGGCCAGTTGGCGGTCCTCGCCGCCCACCGCTTGGGCGGCCTTGAATATAGCGTCCGCTATCTTCCGCCCGTCGAAAGTTACGACCCGACCGTCACGCTTCTTAACCTGATTGATCCTGATCACCTTTTCCTCCACTACCCCGTATTACCTGATTGAGCTCGTTCAGGACGCTCTCGAACTCGGTGAGGTCCTTGAACTCGCGGTACACCGACGCGAAACGAACATAGGCTACCTGGTCGATCTTGCGCAGCGCGGCCATCACCTGCTCACCGAGGAACTCGGTGGGAATCTCCCGCTCGAAGTTATTGAGGGCCGCGGCCTCGATGCTCTCGACGACGGCGTTGATCTGGTCCTGGCTGACCGGGCGCTTCTCGCAGGCCTTCTCAATCCCCCCGCGCAGCTTGCCGCGGTCGAAGGGCACCCGCCGCCCGTCCTTCTTGATGACCTTGACGGGGTTCTCGTCGATCCGCTCGTAACTGGTATAGCGACGGCTGCACTTCAGGCACTCCCGGCGGCGGCGAATGGCCAGGCCATCCTCGCTGGAGCGGGAATCAACCACCCGGTCGTCGTTCTTCTTGCAGTATGGACACTTCATTCGGAGGTGCCTCGGAAACCCCTGATTGCCCCCACGGCTTGCAGATCGCACACTCTACTGGCCCTACATCTTGTTGTCAAGGCCCCACAGATTTTTTTCGTCTGAATCCCCGGCTTGCAGGAGCCAAAAGCCCAATATCTTGTGCCCCAAGAGTGATATAGCCCAATATATCGACCATTAGCCCTCTCTTGTTGCACCTGCGCAACGGATGTCCGATAACCAGTGAAGGCGGGTGAGAGAAGCAGAGACAGTCGGCTCTTGAGAAGACCCAAAGCCTGGCGAAACTTATCGGGGAATCGTATTAGAGCAATTTAAGTATGTGTAACGAATTGCCGATAAAGGAAGTATGCCAGC